>JASFKY010000345.1:0-4162 GCA_050118395.1 Myxococcales bacterium
TGGTCATCACGTCATCTTGATCGCATCGAGCGGAGAATCCAAGCGCTCGGACGCCCCGACGCGTTGACACCGCGTGAAAACCGGCAATACAGGCAATCTCATGATCCAAGAAGGCCGGAAAGCACCCGCATTCAGTTTGCCCTCGTCGAAAGGTGGGAAGCTCGCGCTCAAAGACCTCGCGGGCAAGTACGTCGTCCTCTACTTCTATCCGAAGGACAACACACCCGGATGCACCACCGAAGCCAACGACTTCAACAAGGCGCTACGCAAGCTCAAAGCGCGGGACGCAGTCGTGATCGGCGTGAGTAAGGACTCGATCGAGTCTCATTGTAAGTTCGCCGACAAATATGATCTCGGATTTCCGCTGCTCAGCGATCCCGACGGCAAGATGCTCGAGAAATACGGCGCCTGGGGCGAAAAGAACATGTACGGTAAGAAGTCGATGGGCATCATCCGCTCGACCGTGCTCATCGGTCCCGAAGGAAAAGTCATCAAGCACTTTCCCAAGGTGAGCGTCAAAGGCCACGTCGATGCCGTCATCAAGGCGCTCGACGAGGCCCGCGGCGATTGACACCAGGGAGCCCGCCGGCGCATGGTTTCACTGCGATGAGCGAGCCCAGCCCCACGCCGCTGACCGAGGGACCGGAGGCGCTCGACCCCAATTTCCGGATCGAGCTCCCCAACTTCGAGGGCCCTCTGGACCTCCTGCTGCACCTGATCCGCAAGCACGAGCTGGACATCCTCGACCTCCCCATCGCCTTCATCACGGACAAGTACCTGGAATACCTGGGTTTACTGCACGGCATGAACCTGGACGTAGCCTCGGAATATCTCGTGATGGCTGCGACGCTGGCCCACATCAAGAGCAAGATGTTGCTCCCGCGACCGCCGGAAGGGCAGGACGAGGAAGACCTCGAGGAAACCGATCCCCGCGCTGAGCTGATCCGGCGACTGTTGGAGTATCAAAAATACAAGACCGTTGCGGAGGATCTGGGTGAGCGAGCGATCGCGGGCCGTGACGTCTTTTTCGGTGGCACATCAGCGCCGGTCGCTGAAGGACCGCCACCGCTGGCCCAAGTGAGCGTGTTCAAGCTCTTGGACGCCCTCAAGAAGGTGGCGGAGCGCACGAACGCGACCCTGGCGCTCGAAGTCGATGCCGAGCGGATCACCATTCAACAACGGATGGGGGAGCTCGTCGATCTGCTTCGCACGCGTCGACGGTGCCGTTTTGACGAGCTCTTCGAAGGCGTGAGCTCTTCGTATGATCTCGTGGTCACGTTTCTCGCGCTGCTCGAAATGGCGAAGATGAGACTCGCGAGTATCTATCAAACCGACCACGAAGAACCCATCTACCTGGAGTACACTCTGCTCGATGCGTCGGGCCAGCCCGTGGCCCCGACCCAGATCGGGCAAACCAGCAGCGACGTCGCGGAGGGCGCCGAGGCCTACGGGGCCGACGAAGAGCAGCGACGACCCGAAGAACGCCGTCAGTCGGTGGTCGTCCCGGCCGGCACTGCCGATGCATACGGCTGGAACGAGGACGAGGACGAGCAGGAGTCATGACCCAAACCGATGCACAATCGCAGGAAGTGACCTCGGACAGCGGCGTTCAGGTCGGGCCGTCCGGGGACACCCTGAAGAACGTATTGGAGAGTCTCATCTTCGTGTCCGAGGAACCGGTAACCCCCAAGAAGCTCGCCCGTGCAGCGCGCGCAACACTGGCGGAGGTGCAGCCGTTGCTCGACGAGCTCGTCTCGGACTATGCGCACCGAGGGGTGCACCTCTACTACGTGGCCGGAGGATATCAGTTCCGATCCGCCCGAGAGAATGCGGACTTCGTCAAGACGCTGGTCGCGCCCAAACCGATTCGCCTCACGCGTGCTCAGCTCGAGACGCTGGCCATCATCGCCTACCGGCAACCGATCACGCGACCGGAGGTGGACGACGTGCGCGGGGTGGACTCCGGTTCGTCTCTCAAGGTGCTGACCGACCGGGGCCTCGTGAAGATCCTCGGCCGCAAAGACGAGCCCGGCAGGCCCCTGGTGTATGGAACGACGCCGTATTTCCTCGAGTTCTTCGGGCTGGGTAGCCTTCGCGATCTTCCCACGCTTCAGGAATTCAGCGATCTCACCGACGAGCACAAGGCGCTTTTCGAGCGCAAGACGGGCGAGTCGATCGACATCGCGGCGGCCGAGCTGGCAGCAGCGGAGGCGCTCGAGCAGGCCGAGCAGGAGCTCCTGGACCAAGAAGAAGCCGCCCGTGCCCAGGCCGAGAGCGAGCACGAAGAGGACGAAGACGGGAACGAAGACCAAGACGGGAACGAAGAGGACGAGGAGGATGACGAATGACGTTTCAGGAGCTGATCCTCGCGCTCGAGCGCTTCTGGGCAGAGCGTGGTTGTCTGATCGTACAGCCGTACAATTCCGAGGTTGGAGCCGGCACCTTCAATCCCCACACGTTTCTGCGCGCCATCGGTCCCGAGCCATGGAACGTCGCGTACGTCGAGCCCAGCCGCAGGCCGACCGACGGACGCTACGGCGAAAACCCGAACCGCTTGCAGCAATTCCATCAATATCAGGTGATTCTCAAGCCCTCTCCGCTCGACATCCAGGACCAGTACCTGGAGTCACTTCGTGCTCTCGGCACCGACCCGACCCGTCACGACATTCGCTTCATCGAGGACGACTGGGAGTCGCCGACTCTGGGGGCATGGGGTCTCGGTTGGCAGGTGTGGCTCGACGGACTCGAAATCAGCCAGTTCACCTACTTCCAACAATGTGGGGGCATCGACTGCAAGCCGATCAGCGGTGAGCTCACCTACGGTCTCGAACGCATCGCCATGTATCTGCAGGACGTGGACGATGTCTACGAGCTGGAGTGGGCGCCTGGCATACGGTACGGCGACCTTTACAAGCGCGCCGAATGGGAATGGAGCACGTACAATTTCGAGCAAGCCGACATCGAGCTTCAGAAGCAACTCTTCGAGGACTACGAAAAGCAGGTGGCCCTCTTGCTCGGCCTGAGCAGCGAGCGAGGGAAGGGCGGTGCCCTGCGTTTCGAACGAGAGCCGTTGCAGCGTCTGGTTCTTCCGGCCTACGACGCGGTCATCAAATGCAGTCACTATTTCAACGTGCTCGATGCACGTGGAGCCATCAGCGTGACCGAGCGGCAACGCTATATCGGCCGGGTGAGGCTGATCGCGCGCGCGGTCGCGGAGTCCTGGTACGCGCAGCGCGAGACCCTGGGCTTTCCCCTCCTGCGCGCTGCCCAGGCAGCTGAATAGCCTTTTTCGGCCGCTCGCTCGTTGCGCCCGCGGATCCGGTCTGGTAGCAACGGCTCTCCCATGTCATCCGAGCTTTTGCTGGAAATCGGTACCGAGGAGCTGCCCTCTTCCTTCGTGACGGAAGCACTGCAGTCGATGCGGACGAGCGCCCTCGAGTTGATCTCTCAGGCGCGGCTGGCTACCGAGGAGCTCGAGGTCCACCCGATGGGCACGCCCCGGCGTCTGGCGCTTCGGATTCGCGGGCTCGCCCTCCACCAACCCGACCGGGACGAAACAGTCATGGGTCCGCCATGGGCGGCGGCTTTCGACGCAAACGGCGAGCCCAAGAATGCGGCAAGAGGTTTTGCCAAGAAGCACGGCGTCGAGGTGGAAGCGCTCCAAAAGCAAACCACCGACAAAGGCGAGTACGTGACCGTCCGAGTTCACGAGCCGGGGAAAGCGACGGCCGAGGTGCTTTCCGAGATTTTTCCCGATCTCTGTGGTCGCATCTCGTTTCCGAAGTCGATGCGCTGGGGAAAGGGAGACGTGGCGTTCGGGCGGCCCGTCCATTGGATCGTCTGCTTGCTGGGCAACGAAGTCGTGGAGTTCGAGTTCGCGAACGTCCGCGCCGGCCGCGTTTCACGGGGCCATCGGTTCCTCGCGCCCGAATCCTTCGAGATCGAAGATGCGACTCGGTACGAAGAGATGCTTGCGGTGTCACACGTGGTGGTCGACGTCACGCGCCGCAAAGAGCGCATGATGGAGGAGCTTCGTGCCGGCGCGGCAAAGCTCGACGGCGTGCTCCAGCCCGACCCGTTCCTCGCTGCCGAATGCGTCTCCTTGGTCGAAGAGCCTTTTGTCGTCCCTGGCCAGTTCGACCGGGAGTTTCTCGAGCTACCC
>JASFKY010000346.1:0-4145 GCA_050118395.1 Myxococcales bacterium
GGTCGAATCCTTCCCCTCGAGCACCTTGAGCAAGGGATCGAGCGAGGGACGTCCGATCAGGATCAGGGCCTCGGCGGCGACGTCGTTCATGCGCAAATCCGGCTGATTTGGCGCAAAGAGGAACAAGCACTTGATCAGAGCGGGAACCGCATCCGGGTCCCTGAGCTCCCCGAGTTGTTGGGCGGCAAGACGGTTGATCAGGAAATTCTGATTTTCGTCCTGCCGGGTTGCGATGCTCGTCAGGATGTCCGTGGCGCCCTGGTCATCCAAAGATCCGAGCGCCATGATCATCGACACACGCATCTTGTTGTCCTCGGGACGCGAGCCCGTGATGCGCTCGAGCGAACGCGCCAACGCTTGAATGACCTGGGGTCGCTCGGCGGGCGGAACGTCCAGGGTTTGAATGATCTGCGCCGCGCGGATGGCGTGGTCCTCCGACACTTGTAGTCTCCAGTTGAGCGCCTCGGTCAACGCGGGCAAGCTTCGCGGGTCCTGCATCTCGTAAAACAGATCGAGAATGCCAAGACCATTGATGCGGTCTTCCGGATAATCGAGATACGCTTGGGTGAGTGGGCCGACGATCACGTCCGCCACGGCTTTCACCTGCTCGCTGTTGCGGTCGCCGCCATGGGCGGCCAGCGTTTCCGTGTAGATCTCCTTGAGGTTGAAGATCGCGTTCTCTCGGCGAACCGGATCGGAAAGCTCTGCAGCTTGTCCTTCCGGATCGTCCTTGGCTGCATGACAACCCAAACCGAGCGTTGCAATCAGTACTGCAACCGCCCACCCCCTGTGGCGCACAATCATTCCAAACCTCCCCCGCAGGCCCGTTTTCTTATTTGTTACGAAGGCTTACGCGTCAACGAAATCATAGCGACCCTGGATCGGCCCTGTCAAACCTTCGTCATCCACCGCCGATGGGCTGCAACTGCCATCGCAGGTCGGCACGACCTCGCGCCCCGGTGAATCGCAGGATGACGAACGAGGATCCGTCGGGGATCGTCTGGCGCCCGTCGGAGTCAACTGCCGGAAACGTAAGCCGAAATGTCTGGCGAAAGGGGCTGACTTGAGGAAAATAGACCTGATCCACGGCTGTGGGGCGTCTGACACGTTCCACCAGGATGGGTGAGGTCTGGCGACCTTCTGGATCGACCAAGAGGACGCGCCAGGCGGATGCATCGCTGGCCAAATTCGACTCCCGAAACTCCATCCCGGACAAGGTGACGAAAAATCGGTGCTCTTGGCGGGAGCTCGCCAAGCTCGCCTGAAGCATCTCGTCCCGGGTCTCCGGTGTCAGGCTGTAGTCGTACGCGTAGCGGACCACGTAGGCCCAGCGGAACTCCCACGACTCGAAGGTCGCCGAGACGAAAATCTCGTGCGCCAGCTCCTTCCAGGAAAACGCCTCTTCGTTCCGAGTCCACGCTTCCCAGACCCGTGAATAGGAGCCCGGGGTGAACGTTCGAGGCCCAGGCTGCAGCGATACGGGCGGTGGCTTGCACGCGGACGCACAAAAAAAAGCAAGCGCCAACGCTCCCGTATGCCAAGCCCTCATGTGTCTCCCATGAAGTCGCGCCGATCGTAGAGCGCGGTGAACGGCACCCCGGCCTCACGAATCGCGTCCGCGCCGCCTTCCAAACGATCGACCACCGCGACCACGCCGGCAACTTCGAAACCAGCTTGGCGAACCGCTTCGACGGCCCGGAGCGTCGAGCCACCGGTCGTCACGGTATCTTCCACGATGACGATCCGGGACTGGGGAGCGAGATGGTCCGCGCCTTCGAGCATCTTCTTCGTCCCATGCCCTTTGGAGGCCTTCCGAATGTAGATCGCATCCATCGGCGCCTGATGAGACCAAGATGCGAGAGCAATGGCCGAGGCCAAAGGGCAACCCCCGAGCTCCACCCCCGCCACGGCTGAAATCGGGCCGGCAAAGTCTCGAATTCGAGTCCACAACGCCTCTCCGGCCAGCGCATGCCCTTCGGCGAGCAACACGGCCGGCTTGCAGTCGATGAAAAAATCGCTCTCCCGACCGGAGCTCAATACGAAACGGCCGCGGCGAAATCCTCGCTCCCGAAGCAGCTCGAGCAGTCGATCCACGTCGCTGTTCCACCACGTCCGAGGCACTCGTGCAACCATGAACCGATTCACGGCTCTGGGAGCCTCGAAGGAGCCTTCGTGGTAGGGTCCCGCGCCCCTAGACAGCCGACTCAGAGGACACGTTGCCGAAGCCCGATGCCCCCCTTCGCGGAATGGACGACTTGCTCGCCCTCTTTCACGACGCAGAAAAGCCGCGGGGCCTCTGGCGGGTCGGCACGGAAGCGGAACGAATCGCGGTGCGCGAGAGCGACGGGGCACATCTGCCCTACGACGGGAGCGTCAGCGTCGTCGCCATCTTCCGCGAGCTGGCCAAGAAACACGGCTGGGAGCCCGAGCGAGAGAGCGATGGAGGCCCGGTCGTCGCGCTACGAAGAGGCGATGCATCGGTGACCCTAGAGCCGGGCTCCCAGATCGAGCTTTCCGGGTCTCCGTATCGTTCCATTCACGAGGGCAAAGCGGAATCGGATGCTCACTGGGCCGACCTGCAGCCTGTCATCGACGACTTCGGATTGGTTTGGCTGGGCCTCGGGTGCCATCCGTTTGCTTCCGTCGAGCAGCTCGGCTGGGTGCCGAAGATGCGATACGAGGTGATGCGAACGTACATGCCGACACGCGGCCCCATGGCGGGCGACATGATGACCAAGACCTGCACGGTGCAAGCGAATCTGGACTACGCCTCGGAGGAAGACGCCATGCGCAAGCTCCGCGCAGGGCTTCGTGCTCAACCGCTGGTCACCGCGATGTTTGCCAACAGCCCCTGGAACCAAGGCAAACGCACCGAATACAAGTCGTACCGAGCGCTGTGCTGGCTCCACATGGACCAGGATCGCTCCGGCTTGCTTCCCTTCGCGTGGAAAGACCACCCCACGTATCTCGACTACGTGCAGTGGGCGGTCGACGTCCCGATGTTTCTCGTCAAGCGTGGGAGCAAAGCTTACTACAATACGGGACAGACCTTTCGCGCCTTCATGGAAGAGGGATTTCAGGGCGTGAGGGCGCGACACGAAGACTGGCTCTCTCACCTTCGGACCTTGTTTCCCGAGGTGCGTCTCAAAGCAACCCTGGAGTACCGTGGCGCGGACGAGCAACGGCCCGACATGCTGTTTGCCCTACCCGCCCTGTGGAAAGGATTGCTCTATGATGAAGACAGCTTGCGCGGACTCGAACGGTTGATCGATCCCTGGACCTTTCCCGAAGTGCAGAAACAAAGAGATGCCTTGGCCCGCCACGGTGTCCGCACGACGTTTCTGGGTCGCGATGCCGTCGATTGGGCCGGGGAGATTTTGGAGCTCGCAGAGGCCGGCCTGCGCCGGATTGGACATACCAACGAGGCTGGCGAGGACGAGTCCGTCTTGCTCGAGCCGCTCCGCGACCTTCTAGAGCGGGCGCTGTGCCCTGCCGACCTGCTCCTAGAAGAAGTGGGAGACGAGATGCCTTCGCGGCAAGCCGTGATCGCAGCGGCTCGCATCTAGTCGCGCCTAGGGCGACTCGGTCGATACGGGAGGCACTGCGACGTCGAGCGGCGGGGATGCAAGAAGGCATGCGAGCAACGCTGCACGCTCGACCATCTTGTCGAGAGCCAGGTGTTCGTTGATGGCGTGCGCCCCCGCGCCGACGGCGCCCAGCCCGTCCAGTGTCGGGGCCAGCTGACTGGTGGTGTTGCCGTCGGAGCCGCCACCCGCGGCTGCCTGCGTGATTTCGATGCCGATCTGCGCCGCGCACCGTTGGGCTAGCTGCCAAAGACGTTGATTGCGTGCCGTTGGTTCCATCGGCGGACGTCCAATGCGACCTCGGATCTCGATGTGGGTTCCGGGTGTTTGGGGTTGAATGGCGCGGATGAGCGCTTCGATGCGCTCGGCGTCCTCTTGGGTAGGCACTCGCACATCGACGGTCGCACTACTCTCGGGGGCGATCATGTTGGGGCTCAGGCCACCGTCGATCGTGCCTACGTTGACCGTGACCCCGTGCTCGGCATCGTTGAGCGCGAACAGCTTCTGGACGACGAGGGACAGCTCCAAAATGGCGCTTGCGCCCTGCCCGGGATCGAGGCC
>JASFKY010000347.1:0-4135 GCA_050118395.1 Myxococcales bacterium
CGCCACCCTGGTCGGGTCGGGGGAGCAACGGGTCCCAATCGTGATGTACCTGCTCACTCAGGCATACTTCATGACCTATCACACCACCGCCGTCGTTCTCTTGAGGAGGCTTCGAACATCCAGGCTTCCGATGGGGGGTCTGGTTTGGCCGGCGCTGTTGTTGGCGGTCGCGTATTTCTGGGCTTGGATGGAAACCAGGGCGATGGCCAACCCGTGGATCGAAAGCCAGTTCTACTACCGAGACATGGAGCGCATGCTTTCCCATGGATCCCTTTTCTATTCGCTCTACTTCGTGGCCAGTTTCCCCATCTTCTACTGGTTGGACGAAGAGCGGGACACTGACTGGAGCTTGAGAAAGACCGCGGCTGCAGCGCTGTCGGCGAGTATGATCATGTTGTTCTTGCTCGACTTTGCAGCGAAGATATTCGGACCCATCTAATCCAACCGGTCGAGGAGTCAGTGAAGAAAACCCACGTCGTCATCGACGGAACGTACGAGCCGCGGTTCGAGCCCGTCGTCCAGCTCATGCGTAAGCAGATCGGCCATTACGGTGGCGGCGCGGCTGCGTCGGTATTTTTCGAGGGCAAACCCGTGGTCGACATATGGGGCGGGTCGGCACGCAAGGACGGTTCGCCGTGGCAACGCGAGACGATGTCCATCTGTTACTCCGGCACGAAAGGGATCGTTTCCACGGCCATCCACATGCTCGCTTCCAATGGTCTGGTCGATTACGACGCGCCGGTCGCCCAGTACTGGCCCGAGTTCGGATGTAACGGCAAGGCACCCATCACCGTTCGGCAGGTGCTTTCGCATCAAGCGGGGCTGCACAGGCTCACCCCGATCGTCGACCGGCTGACCGACATTTTGGACTGGGAGCTCATGGTATCTCGCCTCGCACGGTGTAAGCCGGACTTCGCGCCAGGCACTGCAAATGGTTACCAGGCGATGACGTTCGGTTGGATGGTCGGGGAGTTGATCCGGCGTATTTCGGGACTCTCGGTATCGGAGTTCATCGAGCGGCGCCTCGTGCAGCCACTGAAGCTCGACGGTCTCTATGTCGGGCAGGCTGCTTCCGAGATGGACAGGCTCCCCGATTTCGTGGGACTTCCGCCGCTCCAACGACGGAACCCGGCGCCGCTCACCACTCATTACCACGTCCCGTTTTGGGTTCGCTCAGGCCCCATGCGCGCGCTCGCCCGCCGCGGTCTGACCCCACGCCACTTGAAGGAGCTGTTCACGCATCCCGCTTTCTGGGACGCATGCCTACCGGCCATGAATGGAGTGGTGACGGCGCGATCCTTGGCGAAGATGTATGCAGCCCTTTCGATGGGCGGCGAGATCGATGGCGTTCGCTTGGTTTCGAAAAACATCATCCGAAAAGCGGCCGAAGTCCAGACCAAGCGTGCGGATCGCGTCATCGGATACCCTCTGCACTGGAAGCTCGGCTACCATCGAGCGGACGCGTTCTTGATGGACGTTCCCGAGGCGTTCGGCCACTTCGGTTTGGGAGGTGCCGGCGGCTGGGCCAACCCCGAGCTCGATCTCTCGTTTGCGTTCATTCACAGCGGTTTTCCAGCTTCGGTCATCGGACAGACCCGAACCGTCATGATGACCGCTGCGGTGTACGAATCGCTTGGCATCTACAAGGGTGCCTGCCATACCCTGCGGCATGGTCCGGTCGTCGATCTGCGGCCGAGGCGCGCTTAGAGCTCGAGCTCGGGGACGAACATGACGCAAACGATTGGAATCGTCGGAGGAGGCATCGCAGGAGTCGGGGCGGCGTGGTCGTTGCACCGGGCCGGCTACACGGTCGAGCTCTTCGAAAGAGGGCGTTCGCTCGGCGGAAATGCAAAGACGTTTCGATGGCCGCTGCCGGATGGGAGCTACGCAGAGTCACCGCTGCTCGTCGTCGCTTGGCCCCAAATGTATTACCACAACTACGAGCGGCTTCTCCAAGAGCTCGGAGTGGGCATCGAGACTTTGCCGATCTCCTATTTCGTCCAGGCCCCAAGCGGTCATTTTTGCCAAGACGGCCAGACTGCGCTCCAGAAGCGCTTTGCACCGGAGTTTCGGCGTTGGAAAAGGCTCGTGGCATTCGTGGCCAAGGTGAATGGCTTTTTCTTGCGCAAAGACCGGCACGACTCGCTCTACCATTTTTCGTACTTCAACCCGCTCAACTTCATACCGCTCTACTGGTTGGCGCGTGCATTCGGCATCTCCCGGGAGTTCTGGGACACCATCTTCGTTCCCATCCACTGTGCGAGCTTCATCACGACCTCGATGCGTGGCGTGCCGGCCGTCATTCTGCCGCTGCTCGAAAGCATCGTTCCGCTCGAAAACCCGACGCAGATGGGAACTTGGGATGGTTCACCGCGCCAGGTCTTCGATCGCATGACTGCCGATTTCGCCGATCACGTGCGCACCGATCACGAGATCACGAGCGTCCGGCGGCATGGCGAAGGATTCGTGATCGAAGACGCCAAAGGCCGTTCCTACGAAGTGGACAAGGTCGTGTTTGCTTGCGACGCGTCATCTGCATTGAGGTCCCTGGAGTCACCGAGCTGGCTACAGCGTTTGCTCTTGGGAAATGCCCAATACGTAGACGACGTCGATCCGACGTTCGCGAAGTTCGTGATTCACTCGGATACGAGCATTTTTCCAGCGCCACATCGAGATCGCATTCTCCAAGAGTTCAACACGTACTCCGAGATCGATCGATCCGGTCGTCTAGAGTGCACCTTCGTGATTTCCGCCCAAAACCCCAGCACCAAGGACAAGGGAATTCCCATGCTGGTCACGTTCAACTCCAACCGGGAGCTCGACTCGGTGCAGAAGCGAATCGACCTGCCCCATCCGACCCACACCATGTCGCTTCGCAACTTGATCATCATGTCCATGGTGCGCTTCCTTCAAGGGAAGGGTGGCATCTTTTATTGCGGTACCTTCACCACGCCTGAAGGCGGTCATGACTTGTCGTTCATGTCGGGCCTCGTCGCTGCCCAAGCCGTTGGCGCGCCCTATCCGTTGCCGCGCGACAATCCGCATGCGATTGCCGATTTCAACCAAATGCAGGAAATCATGCTCAGGAGGGCCGCTCGCACGAAAGTACGGCCGGTGCTCGCAGCAACGAGCAAGCGTCAGGCAGCGCCTGGCGGCAGCGCGGAAGCTCAGCGCAGTAGGCCGTAGGAACCATCGACGATCAACTGCGCGCTCGTCACAAGACCCCACATTGGAAAGACGAGCCAGGTCAGGTTGGTGAGACCCACGAACAGGATCAGATCCCTGGTGGAATGTCCCTTGTGTCGTCCGTTGTGAAAGAACTGAAAGAAATACAGGGCGGTCCCGTAAAACATCTGCCAGAAGATGACGATGCCGATGATTCCGAGAATGCGGGCAGGAACGAGATCGAGCGTCATCCCAAACGCGAAGAACATCGACGGTAGGATGGTCGTGAAACCATTGCCTACGTCGATGTTGTAGCCAAACGAGCGGCGGTCCGAATAACCGGGGTCGAAAAGGGAGTAGCTCGACCACACCGTAGTCCACTGACGAAACGACAGCACCTGAAGCAGAGGAATGGGTCGCGCGAATACCTTTGCGACGCACAAGAGCTCCCGCCCGCGATACGGTTCCCGAAAGCTCTCGTATTCCGCGCGAATTTGATCCTGGCAGACCAGGAGGGCAATTTCCCACCAGTTGACGAGCACGTTGATCACGAGGAAGAACGCGAGGCCGACTTGGGTGAAGTTGTAGGTTCCATGCACGCGGTGATGCAGCCAGGCGTGAAATACGGTGCCGCCGACCACCACGAAGCCGATCACGACTGCCGTGGGGACCGTAGGACCGGCCGACCTCGTCTTGGGTTCCATCGAGTTTCTCCGTAGCCAGATGGTCGCTGCGTACTATGATGCCACCCGAGAGTAGGCAAATGAGCACGGTCAAGCAGCTCGGCTATCTTGCATTCGAGGTCGCGGACCTCGACGCGTGGGAGGCCTTCGCCACCCAGATTCTCGGTCTCGAGGTCGTGGACCGTCGAGGGAAGCAGGGTTTCTCCCTGCGCATGGACGGCCATCGTCAGCGCTTTTTCGTCGATGGCGGTCCGGCCGACGATCTCACGGCCATCGGTTGGGAGGTC
>JASFKY010000348.1:0-4118 GCA_050118395.1 Myxococcales bacterium
CGCATCGGCGGGATCGAGGTCCACGACGAACTGGTATCGAGAGATCGCCGCGTCGACGTCGTTCAAATGAACCTCGTTGATCACGGCCGATCGCTTGGCCAGGTGCATTACCTCTTCGGGAAATTCGTCCCTCTTTTCATTGACTTGCTCATCATAACGAGAAGCCACTTCATGCCATCGACCCGTCTGCTCAGCCAAGCGTTCGAGCGACGCGAAGGTCAGGTCGTTTCGAGAGTCGAGCGGAAGCGCTCGGACGAATGCGTGAAAAGCCTGAGGCAAATCCTCGAGTTGGATCTCGTAGATCTCGGCCAACTGGTGGAGCATCTCCACACGATCGCGAGGATCCTCGGTGAACCGTACTTTGACCTCGCGGGCTTCAGCGAGCTTGCGATACTCGCCGGCAGCCAGGTACACGTCTTCGAGAACCTCGGCTGCCGCCAGAGGTTCGACCGCGTCGCGGGCCATCGTCCAAAGCGCTTCCAGCGTCGGGACATGATCGGGCGCCTCGGTGAGAATGTCGCGGTAGATCTCGATCGCACGGATCGGATCTTCGAGGTGACGTCTCCACAGCTCGCCGATTCGGAAGCGAAGCTCGATGCGGCTGTCGCCTTCGTCCGCCAGCTCGGATTCTCGCTCGAGAACCTGCAGCAAGTCCCGCCATTGGCCGGTTTCGGCATAGAGCGCGTCGAGATGGCCAAGCGCGGCTCGGTCGTCCGGGTCGATCTCGAGCACGCGTTGATACGCATCGATGGCCTTGTCGGAGTCCTCGAGTTGGCCTTCGAAGACCCGCCCCATGGCTGTGAATAGATCTCTTCGAACATCCGGGTCGGACACGACCTCGGCCTTGCGTTCGTATGATTCCAGCAACGAGGACCACTTTCCGAGCTGCATTTGCAGTTCGATCAAACGGTCCAGTGAATCGACGTCTTCGGGCTCGATCTCGAGAACCTGCTGGTAGGTCGCAATGGCCTCCGCGGGCTTATCGAGGATGTCTTCGTAAATCGCTGCAGCTTTGACGAGTTGCTCTCGTTGGTCGCCGGGCGACGACGCCATGCGGGCCTTGCGCCGATAGATCTCGGCCAGCTCCTCGTAGCGCTCCGTTTGCTGGAACAAGCGCTCGAGCGCATCCGCCGAGCGATGGTGCAAGTCGTCGACTTCGAGCACCCGCTCATAGTGTTCGACGGCCCTGTCGAGCTGACCCAGATCTTCTTCCCGGATCTCGGCAGCGCGAAGCAGAAGCGTCACCACGAGATGCGGATCGTCCGCAGACGTGACGACCTGCTCGTAAACGCTGGCCAGCGCATCCGAAGCGCCCACTGCAGCGCTCAATCGTTCCAGGTGCTCCTTGGACTCCGGATGTCCCGGATCCTCGCGGAAGGCACGCGCGTAACTTTCGAACGCCCCGTGGAGGTCACCCAGTGAAAACTCCTGCAACTTGGCGATCTCGTGGAATAGCTCCAGGCGACGCTCCGGCGAGGTTGCGTGGTGAGCTTGGATTTCATAGACGTCGACGAGCCGTCCTGCAGCACCGGTATCCTTGTAGATCGGCTCCAGGATGTCGGCTACGGAAGCCTGGTGCTCCGATGATTCCAACAAGCGCTCCAACGCCCCGAGCGCAGCCGGATTGGCCGCATCGTTGGAAAGCACGTCCCGATAGATCTCGATCGCCGATTCCGTCGACTCCATCCGCTGCTCTCGAATCTCGGCCAAGCGAAGCAGCAGCGCCGTTCGCTCTTCGGGATCGTCGGCCAGCGTGAGTTGGCGCTCGACGTTATCAGCGAGATCGCTCCACAGGCCGCGGCGTGCCAGGAGCGCGTCGAGGGTGCTCAGCGCTTCGCGGTTGGTGGGATCCAGCTCGAGAATCTCGTTCTGCAGGGCAATGGCCTGATCGGCCTCATCGAGAACGTCCGCATGGATCCGTCCCATCTCGCTCAGGACCGCAATCTTGTCATCGGGATCGGAGCACGCTTCTGCGCGGGCTCGAAGCGCGCCGATGAGGTCGTGCCACCGTTCCGCACCGCGGTACAGGGCATCCAGCGCCCCCAAAACCTCGAAATCCGCTGCGTTGACTTCCAGCACCTTGCGGTACGCAGAGACCGCAGCCTCGAGATCCGCGAGCTGCGACTCGTGAATCTCCGCGGTCTCGATCCAAAGCGATCGGCTCAACTCGACATCCTCGACACTCGCTGCCAGGTCTCCGGTGAGCTCCGCGACGGCCTCGAACATGTCGTGCTCGCTCGCGATGCGCTCCAGACGCTTCAACGTCTCCCGATCGGATGGCATTTGTCGAAAGGCCTCGCACAGAGATGTGAAACCCCGCTCGTCGTCTCCGATGTGCTGAAAATAGGTGTCGGCCACGCGACTCAGCAGCTCCAGCCGTTGGCGGGGCTCTGTGCTCAGGCGACTCTGGACTCGAAGAGCATGGACGTAAGAGCTCCATTCCTCGTTCATTTCATAGATGGGCTCGAGCACCTGGGAAGCTTCTGCCGCGACTTCGTCGTCGTTGAGCAGTTGCTCCAAGCGTTCCTTGGCGCCCGCATGCTCCGCGAGCAGCGACAGCACCTCGCGGTAGAGGTCGACCGCGCGAGGCTTGTCTTGGAGTCGCGATTCGCAGACTCGGCCCAACCGGAACTTCAGCGAGGCAAGATCCTCGTGGCTCTGCGGACCGGCATCGATGCGGCGTTCGAGCAGCTGACCGAGCTCGGCCCAACGTGACTCCGATTCGTAGAGCCGCTCGAGCTCGTCACAGGCGTCGCGCTGATCCACGCCATACTCGTCGATGATGCCCTCGAAAGCCCGTATTGCCTCATCCGGCTCGCCGAGGGCCTCAGCGAACAACCGCGCGCGACGGTAGGCCACCTCGAGACGCGCGTCGGCGTCTTCCTCGAGCTCGATGCGCCGGGCGTAGATGTCCAACAGCTCTCGAAAGCGCTCGGTCTGCTGGTAGAGATCGCCTAATGCGCTGATGGCCGTCAGGTTGTCGCTTTCGAGTGCGTACACCTCCTCGAACTGTTTGATGGCGTCCTCGACTCGGTCGAGCTGCACCAAAGTTTGGGCGTAGCTCAGACGAATGGGAACCGCCTGAAAGGAGTCCGATACCGCCTCGATTGCGGACTCGAAGCTAGAAACCAACCGATCCCAGCCGTTGAGCTCCTCGGCAAGTCGCTCGACGTCGGTGCGAGCTTCGTCGTGTGTCGGCGCCAGGGCGAATGCCTCCAAATACCGATCGAACGCGACCTCGGGCTGCCGCAATCGCTCCTCGAATACGTGACCGATCTTTCCGAGAAGCTCCACTTTCAATTCGGTGTCGGTGGCGTGTGCGAACCGCACCTCGAGAACGGAAACCAACTTGCGCGCGTCGTGCGCCTCCTCGTAGATGGGCGTGAGCGCTTCGGCGGCCTGCACGTTGTCGGGATCGGCCGCCAGAATCTTTTCGTAGACGCGAGCGGCGCGGTCGGGCTTGCCCTTTTCACGCTCCCACAGCCTCGCCGCCCTGAATAAGAGCGGAATCTTGTCCTCGGCCGCGGTTTCCTGGGCCTCCGCTTGCCGTTCGACGATGCGGATGAGCTCGTCCCACTTCTCGTTTTCCGCGTAGAACGCTTCGAGCTCGTCCCATGCTCCCAAGGAGACGTATCGGCGCTTGAGCTGCTCCTGGGCGCGCCGATCGGCCGGGTCGAGCTCCAAGAGCTTCTTGAAAGCGCCGATCGCCCCTTCGTCGTTACCGATTTTGTCCGCGTAGATCATGCCGAGCTTCTGAAGCTGCTGCTTCATCGAGGCGACGTCCGTATCGGATGCAACCAGCGTCTCCAAGACCTCGGCCAGCGGCTCCCACTCGCGGGCGCGTTCATAAAGCTGCGCCAAGTTCTCCAATGCGGCCGGATTGCTCGGGTCACCTTCGAGCACCTTCTGCCAGAGCTCGATGCATACCGCGGGCTTGCGGAGTCGCTGGGTCGCCAAGTCAGCCATCTCCGCGTAACGCACGAGTCGCTCGTCGGATGGGAGGAGCTCGACCTCTCGCTCCATCGTGCGAATGAGCTTCTCCCAGTCACGACGCTTCTCGTACATCTCCTTGAGCTGCGAAATGGCGTCGACGTCGTGTGGCTCCAGCTCTAAGAGCT
>JASFKY010000349.1:0-4116 GCA_050118395.1 Myxococcales bacterium
GTTCCGCAGGTGCGTGTGGATCAGGCGGAGCCCCCGCAACCTGCCAGCGCCTGCGCGGAGACGACCGACGTCGGGCAACATCAGCTTCGACGCGTCTCCGATGATGACGTGATGCACGGTGCCGCCCCGATCCACCAGGACGCCGACTTGCCGGCCGGTCGCATGCGACACGCTCACCAGCGCACGGGTGAGATCCGGGGTGGTCATTCGATCCAAAGGGACCCGCCGTCGATAGATGCGCTGAAGCGCCTTGGTCTCTGAGGGACTCAGCCCACTCGTATCTCCGTAAATCTCCATCCGCTATGGTTCACCACACCGCAAGGTGTGTCTCCACGACGCCAAAGCAACCCGTCACGTCGTACCCTTGCACGCGGCCAGAGAAGTTGCCGTAAGGCTGTACGAACTCCGTCCGCACCACCCCGAAGTTGGTCCGTTCCTCCCGGGCGCCGAGGGGCTGGAATTCCAGCTCGATTTCGTCTCCGTCGATGCTTCGAATCATCCAGGGCTCACGGGTGGGGTCGACTGGAAGGACGAAGCGAGCTCCGCCCAGGCGGCGCACCCGCCCGTCGATCCACATGGCGTTTTCCAGCGAATGTCCTTTCTCGTCGTCGTAGACCTGGGCCGATAGGTTGAGCCCGATGGCCGTTCCGCCCTGAGCAAAGCCACTCAAGGAAGCCCACTTCCACTCCGTGATCCGGTTTGCTTGGGACCGGGTCCAATCGCTGGCGGCCAATGCACCGTCGAGCCGAATGGGCCGCGTTCCCAACTCGAGATAGCCGGATGCCGGCCAGGCTGCTGCTTTGTGCGTGTATGCCACGCGCTGGGGCGCGAGCCGATGCAGCATGGCGAGCGACTCACGTGCTCCGATGTGAGCGCGACCTCGTAGGCGCTCGTCGCCGAGCGGAATGTCGAGCTCGAGGTCCCAGCCGTCTCGAGCGTCGATGGTGACGCTTGCCGTTCGACTTCTCCAGGTGCTGGTTCCGTGGACGGAGCTCGGTGCGAAGCGCAGCGCCTTGCCCAGTGGAGACAATGCTCCGTATTCGAAGGCGGGCCTCTTTTCCAAGCGATCCACGGCATACGAAAACAGATTCGCGACGTAGCCCAACTGCACCAGGCCCACCGCGAGGTACCACTCGTCGGTCGTGAAAGAAACGTAGTGCCACTCTTTGAGCCGATAGCGCTTCCAGCCGCGGGTGCTCATTTCGGCCGTGGGGAAAGGCGTTCGATAAACGCCAATCTGCCACTGCTCGCCGTCACGCAAGGAGCCAGGGGCTCGAGGAAGAGGTTGGAGAGTCGTCATGCCACTAGCCGGAGGCGTTCCCGCACGCTCCGCACTCGTTCACCCTCTAGCGCGTTTTCGAGCGCAATGGCAGGGGGGAGGGTTCGGACGCGCCGGCGGAGGGCATCGGCGCGCCTCCGAGCTTCGCGCAGGCGTTTGGCGAAGCCCGTGCTCCGGGCTGCTTCCTGGGCGACGGCATCGCGCAAGCGGGCCGCCGCCTCGAGATCCGAGCACACGAGAAGCAAGTCGCAGCCCGCTTCCAGGGCGAGTATGCCTGCTTCCTCGATGGAGTAGCGTTCGGTGACCGCCTTCATCTCCAGGTCGTCCGAAAATACGGCTCCGTCGAACCCCACCTCCTCGCGCAAGAGCTGTCCGATCACCCTCGCAGACATGGTGGCGGGCAAGCTCGCGTCGAGTGCTTCGAACACGACGTGTGCTGTCATGATGGCTGGCACTCGACGGGCTGCCGCCGCGAACGGAGCGAGCTCCACTCGATCCAATCGCGCTCGATCATGCCGAAGAACAGGCAGAGCGAGGTGGCTGTCCAGGTCGGTATCGCCATGGCCGGGGAAGTGCTTTGCGCATGACAGCACGCCGCCGCGATGAAGCCCCTCGGCGAACGCCAGGCCATGTTCGACTACGACCTCTGGACTCCGTCCGAAAGCTCGATCGCCAATGACCGGGTTTTCGGGGTTCGTGTCGACATCGAGAACCGGCGCAAAGTCCAAATTGATTCCCATTGCACGGAGCTGCCTGGCGAGGACTTCGGCGACTTGCCTGGTCAGGTCGGGATCGCCGACGTTTCCGAACGTTCGCATGGGCGGGAGCTGCAAAACGGGCTCGCCGAACCGGGCCACCCGTCCGCCTTCCTGGTCGACACAAACCAAAAGTGGCAGCGATGCGGAGCTCCGCGCATGGAGACCTTCGATCAATGAGGCGGCCTGCTGCACGTCTTCGATGTTGCGCTTGAACAGGATCAAGCCCGCTACCCATTGCCGGGAGAGCCAACGTTCGACCGCCGTCGGCGCATCGAGCCCTTGGAACCCACAGATGATCAGGCCTCCCGCCAACCTTTCGAGGTCGCTCATTGGTCACGGCACGTTAGCACCAGTCTCAGATTGCGGTCAGGACCCGTTGTTGCTACATGTTCGTCCTAGCTTCCCGGCCTTCACGGCCCACGGTATTCGATGGCTCGAGTGATAGATTCCGACTTCGGTCAGCGCGGCGACGAAGATGAGGCCGCGCTGAGCGAAGAGTCTCCAGAGCCCCTCGTCTATGCTCACGAAATCCCCCGGCGCTTGGTCGATCAAGATGCGGCCAAGGTGATCCGACGGCTCAATCGGCACGGACACACGGCTTACTTGGTGGGCGGCGGCGTGCGCGATCTCATGCTGGGCCGCAAGCCCAAGGATTTCGACGTCGCGACCAGCGCTCGACCCTACGAAGTGCGCGATCTCTTTCGCAATTGTCGCGTGATCGGCCGCCGTTTCCGTTTGGCCCACGTCTTGTTTTCGGGCGGCAAGGTGATCGAGGTCGCCACCTTCCGGCGTGATCCCGCACAGCGATACGAGATCATCAAACCCAAGATTGCCAAGAGGATCCCTCTTTGCGCCGGCCCGGAGCCGGTGCGTTTGATTCCGTCCCGTCGCGCAATCACGGAGGGCGACGACACGGACCTGCTGATCACCAATGACAACGTGTTTGGCGAGCCCCACGAGGATGCGATTCGGCGGGACTTCACCATCAACGGCCTCTTTTACGATTTGGAACGCGGAGAAGTCATCGATTTCGTCGGGGGCGTGGCCGATTTGGAGGAGCATCTGCTTCGCACCATCGGAGACCCGAATGTGCGATTCCGGGAAGACCCGGTGCGGATTCTCCGTGCGATCAAGTTCAGCGCACGGTTGGACATGGGGCTCGATCCAGACGTGTACGACGCGATGGTTCGGCATCGAAGCGAGCTTCAACGCGCCGCCGCGCCCAGGGTTCTCGAGGAGATTTTGCGTTTCTTGCGAGGAGGCGCTGCTCACCGTTCGGTGTTCCTGGCTTGGGACGTGGGCGTGTTGAGCGAGGTGTTGCCGGAAGTCGCGTCGTTCCTCGACGACGATCTGGAGGGCGCGTCCCTCACCTTCGGGCGGCTCCAAGCGGTCGATTCACTGGCCGCCGAAGATCATTTGCCTGCCGACGCCGTGCTCTTGGCCGCGTTGCTGCTCGGGCCGATCGACGAAGCGCTCGAAGGCGTGCCGGACGTTCCGACCGCTTACGAGGAGTTCATTCGCGAGCTTTCACTCCGCCTTTCACTGCCTCGGCGCCTCAAAGATCGGATCCGGCTGCTCATCATGGCTCAGCGTCGCCTCCGAACGGGCAAGATTCAATCGATTGCAAGGCGCGAGTACTTTGCCGACGCCGCCACGCTGTTTGCTCTCGACTGCAAGGGTCGGGGACAAGAGGCGCCCGATTGGGCCAGAGAACCCTCTGAAGCCGTGTACAGCGCGCAGCCCCAAAGCCGTCGCAGACGAAGGCGGAGGCGACCGCGAAGCTAGTCCTTCGCCTCGTCCACGATGAGCTGGAAGGAGCGCTCGTCTACATCGGCTTCGTCCGCATCGGGTAGACCGCTCGATAGGTTGGTCACGACGAGCAAGAGCCGATGCGTCCGTTCGTCGATTTCGATCGGCAGATAAGCGTTGGGTGTTCGATGGGTGTGGGGCGAGGCCACTCGTCGGATCTCGTTGCCATCACGGTCGAGCTGCACCGCGACGAAAGACCAGCGCACACCGTACTCTCCGCGCAGCCATGCCCGGAGGCGCTTGGCATCCTTCCATGCAGCGGAATCCACT
>JASFKY010000350.1:0-4094 GCA_050118395.1 Myxococcales bacterium
ACCACCGACGGGTGGGAGCTCAGGCCAAAGTCAACCCGGGCTCGCTCGATCCGATGCTCCGGACGGTCACACAAATTGCGGAGCTCCGTCAAGCGATAGCTCAATCACCAAACGTGCCCGTGTCTGGTTGTCACCAATCGGCGGAAACTTCTACAATAGAGGGCATGAAGCTCATGGGGGGTCCTTGGGGGGCGGCGGGCCTGTGCCTTGCCTTGGCTTTGGTCTGGGGTTGCGGCGACCCGTCCGGGGGGCCTCGCAACGGCTCTGGGGGCACCGGAGGCAACGGCGGAGTCGGAGGCATCTTCTATGAAGGCTGTGGCGACGGCCTGCGAGACGCCTTGGAAGCGTGCGACGACGGCAATACGCGCAGCGGCGACGGATGCTCGGGCAACTGCATGCACATCGAGGCCGGCTACCGATGTCCGACCATGGGCGCGCTGTGCGTCGCCATCGTGTGTGGTGATTCGCGAATCGATCCGCCCGAAACCTGCGACGACGGAAACGCCACCAGCAATGACGGCTGCAGCGCGAGCTGCGAGCGCCAAGACGGATGGACCTGCCCATTGCCAGGCGTGGCTTGCATCGCGACCGAATGTGGCGACGGGATCGTGGCGGGCTTCGAGCAATGTGACGACGGCAACTCCGCCTCGCCGGGATGCTCACCAGACTGTCAGCTCGAAGAGGGCTTCAAGTGCGACGCGCCCGGAGAGCCCTGCCAGCCCACCACTTGCGGCGACGGCGCACGCGAAGGAACGGAGCAGTGCGACGACGGCAACGTCACGCCTTTCGATGGCTGCGGCGTGGATTGCAAGAACGAGCCCAACTGCAGCGGGGGCGTCTGCCAGGCCGTGTGCGGTGACGCAGTGATCCTGCCGGGCACCGACGAAGCATGTGACGACGGCAACGTGAGCGATGGAGACGGCTGCTCGAGCACCTGCCAGGTGGAGGAAGGATTCCAGTGCGTGCTCTCGCCGGTCGAGCTTCCGGGGGAGCTGACGATTCCGGTGATCTACAGGGATTTTCGTAGCAACGACACGAACGATCCAGAACCGACGAATTTCAGCTGGGACTTCAACAACCCCAATGACTCGAACGGGTCCATCGCCTTCGACATCACGCAGGACTTCCTCGATGCCGAGGGTAAGCCGGTGCTCTCGGGGGAGAACCCGTACTCAACGTCGCCCGATCACCAAGGGCCACCCCACACGGCGGAATCTTTTGCCCAGTGGTACCGCACCAGCCCCACCCTCGATCCGGCCGGCAACTTGGAGGTCGTGGGAGAGCTGGTGCTCGCCTCGGTGGGCGATAACGTCTATCGCTTCTCGAGCAACGCCTTCTTCCCGCTGGATGATCCTGCGCTTGCCCCGCTCACGTGGCCGAGCGAGCCCACGTATGGCGAGACTCGGCATGTGCCGAACGTGGGGGGCGCCGCGCGGAACTTCGGCTTCACCACCGAGGTGCACTACTTCTTCGTGTATCAAGGTGACGAAGTGCTCAGGTTCAGCGGTGACGATGACTTGTGGGTCTTCGTCGATGGTTTCCTATGCTTGGATGTCGGCGGGCTTCACCCGAGCCAAACCGACGTGATGAGCTTTGCCAACCCCAATGCAGCCAACAGCTCCAAGCAGGACGGCATCGTCGCGGCATGCAAAGCGCGGCTCACGCCCGGCGGCGTTTACGAGGCTGCCATCTTCCACGCGGAACGCCACACCAACGCGTCGAACTTCCAACTCACGCTCGACGGATTCGTAACGGAGCGCTCGACCTGCGACTACGAGTGCGGCGACGGCGTCGTGACGCGATTCGAATTCTGTGACGACGGCGCCGAACAAAACACCGGCGAGTACGGACACTGCCTCCCCGATTGCTCTGCGCTTGGCCCGCACTGCGGAGATGGACACGTCGATGCTCCGCAGGAGCAGTGCGACGACGGTGACAATTTGGGGGGCTACAATGGCTGCAGCCCCGATTGCACGCAGGGTCCGACCTGCGGCGACGGGGTGCGACAGCCCGATCTCGGAGAAGAGTGCGACGCCGGGACTGAAAACGGCATGGCCGGCTCGGGCTGCAGCGCCAGCTGCCAAATCGTCGTCCAGTAGAAGCGTTCCGGTGGTAGGGAGGCACTCGGCCGCGCTCGCCAAGCGCCGTCCCTGGCGTCGCAAGCGGCCCTGCCCTATGACACCGGCATGACCACCTCCCCCCGGCCACGCGACCGCTCTCGTGAATTCGACATCGTCCTTTGGGGTGCCACCGGCTTCACCGGACGCCTCGTCGCCGACTATCTCGTCCGCCACTATCTGGGCGGCGACGAGGGCCTACGATTGGCCCTGGCAGGCCGGAACCAAGAAAAAATCGAAGCCATCATCAAAGAGATCGGAGCCCCGCCGCTCCCGATCCTCATCGGAGACAGCTTCGACGCCACCTCGCTTTCGGAAATCGCATCGCGGGCCGAGGTCGTGATCAGCACGGTGGGGCCCTATGCAAAATACGGCGCGGAGCTGGTGGCCGCCTGTGTGCGACACGGCACCGATTACTGCGACCTCACCGGCGAAACGCAGTTCGTGCGCAAGATGATCGACCAGCACCACGAAGAGGCCAAGAGAACCGGTGCGCGCATCGTTCACTGCTGCGGCTACGACTCGATTCCGTCGGATCTCGGCACACTGATGATGCAGAAGGCGTTCGAGGAGCGTTTCGGCCACTACGCCGCCGAGGTGAAGATGGCGGCGGGCGAGATGAGCGGCTCGTTCAGCGGCGGAACGTTCGCCAGCATGATGAACATCCTCGACGAGCTCAAAGAAAACCCGAAGCTTCGCAAGATCCTCGGTGACCCCTACGCGCTCAATCCCGAAGGCACGCGCGGCTCGGACCAGCGCGACCAAACCGGCGTCCGCTTCGACAAAGACCTCGACATGTGGACGGCTCCTTTCATCATGGCAGCCATCAACACGCGCATCGTCCGACGAAGCCATGCCCTGATGGGGTTGCCCTGGGGACGAGACTTTCATTACTCGGAGGTCATGAGCACGGGCAAGGGCGCGGCCGGTTTGACCAGGGCGGTCACGTTCACCGCCGGCATGGTGGCTTTCATGGGCGCGATGGCGTTTCCCCTGACCCGACCCCTGGTCGAAAAACGTCTGCCCTCCCCGGGCGAAGGCCCGAGTGAAGAGGCACGCAAGAAGGGCTACTTCAAGACACGGTTCGTAGCCCTCGGAAATGGTCAGGCGCTCCGCGGCCTGGTGTCGGACCAGCGGGATCCCGGCTACGGCTCGACTGCCGCGATGCTCTCCGAATCGGCGCTCTGTTTGGCGCTTCAGGGCGCCGAGACCTCCGCCGAAGGTGGCGTCTTGACGCCCGCCTCGGCCATGGGCATGCCGCTAATCGAACGCCTCCGTAAGGCCGGACTGACCTTCGAGGTCCAAGGGGTTCTATGACGATTTCGCGAAAGATCGGGATTGCGCTGGCCGCCATCGTGGCGCTCTTCGTCGGCGGAACTCTCTATTACTTCATGCCTCGTGCACAGATGGTCTACGTGACCGGAACCGACGTGAAGCGCATGGACAAGACGGACGCCGCAACAGGCGGGGAAAAAACCCGCGACGTTCGCTTCCTCTATGCGACCTCGGTGGATTCTCAGAAGGCTCTGGTTTTCCGCAACGAGGACAATGGTTGGTATTTCAAATTCGATTCGGGAGACATCGCCGCCGAGGCATCCAAGCTCGCAAAGAGCGAAGCCCAAGAAACGGCCTTGATCCGGTACTACGGGCTTCGCATCCCAGTCCTCGACTCGTATCCAAACGCCCTATCCCTCAAGCAGGTGCCAGCGGACTACGTGTACGTTCCCTGGGTCAACATGATCATTCTGGTCGTGTTGTTGATCGGGTTCTTGTGGGTCGGAGTCAAGGTTCGACGCGTCTTCCGCAGGGCCAAGGACAAAGTCACGGGAAGACCGCCCACCGCCTAGCCGAAGAAAGGGGTTTCGTGTCCGCATTCCAATGCGTCGCCTTGTGGGTGCTTGCGCTCGCCATGATGGGGATCGGAACGCTGCACTTCGTTCGCCCCAAGCCGTTCGTTCGGATCGTGCCAAAATACCT
>JASFKY010000351.1:0-4090 GCA_050118395.1 Myxococcales bacterium
ATTCGGCGATGTCACCTGCCACCGCCTGCAGCTCGCGCTCGAGGCGCGCGACGAGCTCCTCGCCTCGTCGAGGAACGCCCAAAACGGCCGCGATCTGGCGTATGTTGGGCAGCAAGGTGTCGAGGCCCCCCATGGGGCCCAAATCAAAGACGTTGAGCCCCGCCTCCTCGAGCCGTTGGACGTGGCGGCGATCGACGAAGTTGTTGATGAACACGATGTCGGGCCGCAGCTCGATGATCGCCTCGATGTCCCGGGCGCGCTCCACACCGACCTTGCCATCGTAGACGTCCGACTGCTGCGTCCGCTGCGTATGCCTGCTCACGGCCAGTAGACGGCTCGGCTCGACGAGTCGAACCAACACCTGATCGGCAATCGTGCTCGTACTCGCGATGCGGCCGTAGGGTCGCACCGGGATGCTGGCACCGGTTGCATCTTGCACGGCGAGCGACTCTTCGGGGTGACTCGCGCGGTCGCTTGCCGAAACCACGGCGGTGAGCATTGCGCCCGTCACCAGGGCCGCGGCCAATAGCGACGCGTTGAGGGTTGAAATCCCCGGCATGTCACTCCGCCGCCGGCGTTTCGGCATCTGCTTCGAATCCGATGCGAGCGTTTTCGATCAATCGGACCCCGTAGGCTGCAAAGACCGGCCTCGAGGCCACCACGTTCTTCGTGTCTCCTCGCTCGATGACGCGCCCGTCCTTGAGGAGCAATGCTCGGTCCGTCGTGGTACGCGCGTCGGCCAGATCATGGAGCACGACGACAATCGTGTGATGGCGCGCGGCCAGTGTCCGAATCAACCGGAGGACGGAGAGCCCTTCGCCGACGTCGAGAGCCGCAGTGGGCTCGTCCAGCAATAAAATGGGCGCGTCCGACGCCAAGGCCCTCGCCAACAAAACCCGCTGTTGCTCGCCGACGGAAAGCTGCGTGAAGAGACGATGACGAAGCCGATGGGCATGTGTCGTGGCGAGAGCGGAGTCGATGGCGTTTCGGTCGAGCCTCGACATGCCACCGAACCCACTTCCATGAACGTAGCGGCCGAGCGCCACCACCTCTTCGACGGTGAGCGAGGACCGCAGCAAGCTCCGCTGCGGCACGTAGGAGACTCGCTTGGCTCTGTCTTTGGGGGACAGCGATGCGGCTTCGACGCCGCCGATCTGCACGCTCCCTTGGTAGGGCAGCAGTCCCGCGAGCGCTTTGAGCAGTGTGCTCTTCCCCGCGCCATTGGGGCCGAGGAGCGCCAACACCTGTCCGGGGTCCGCTTGGACATCGACATTCCAAAGCACCGTGCGGCCGCCCAAGGTCACCCGAATGCTCTCCGCGCGAAGCGGCATCTGCTCGAAAGCCTCACGCATAGGCTTGTGCCCGACGCAGTCGGATGAGGAGTAAGAGGAAAAGCGGCGCCCCGATCAAACCCGTGACCACCCCGAGGGGAATTTCGCTTCGCGAAGGAATCAAGCGCGCGAGCACGTCGCAGCTTACTAG
The DNA here is from genome assembly GCA_050118395.1 of Myxococcales bacterium. Taxonomy (GTDB): domain Bacteria; phylum Myxococcota_A; class Polyangia; order Polyangiales; family Houyiibacteriaceae; genus SG8-38. The sequence continues at coordinate 1,483 of JASFKY010000351.1, forward strand.
GAAAATCCCGCCGCCCAAGGCCGCAGCAGGGATGAGCCGCTGGTGCTTCGTTCCCGCGAAAGGGCGCAACATGTGCGGAACCACGAGTCCCACGAAGCCCACGTTTCCCCCGACCGATACGGCGCTTGCGACCAGCACACTGACCCAAACGGCGGACCACCAGCGCACCGCAGCGACGTCGGCGCCCATGGACAGCGCCTCCTCTTCACCGCTGAGGAGCAGGTCGAGGGGACGCCCCCAAAACCAGCAGGCCGCCAGTGCCGCGCCAACGAGTGGAAAGGCGAATGCGAGCTGCCGGGGGCCGGTGCCGCTCACCGATCCGAGCGAGAACGAAACGATCGCCCGGCCGAGCTCCCAAGTCTCTTGAGCGATGCTGGTGAGCAGGCCACTCATGCTCAAGAACAGCGCGCTCAACACGAAGCCCGTGAGCAACAGAGCAAGCAGATCCTGGGTGACTCGGACGAAGAACAGCAACACGGCGAGGGCTGCAAGGGCCCCCATGAAGCAGCCGAAAGGCACGATCATTTCCGGCACGACGAAGCCGCCATGACCGACCCCAGCGAGGCCGTAGGCCAGCAGGGCGACCTGCCCCCCGAAGCTGGCGCCCGCCGTGGTTCCGAGCACCGAGGGGCTGGCCAAAGGATTGCGAAAGAGCCCTTGGACCACTACTCCGCCCACCGCCAGCGCGGCGCCCGCCAAAAAGGCCGCAGCGAGCCGATAGCCACGCAGCTTCAGAAACGTGTCTCGCAGCTCGGGATCGCTCAGGTCTCCAGAGCCGACGAGCACTGCCAGCGCCCCAGCGATCAGCAAAAGGAAAAACAGCAGCAGGTACAGCCGCACCGCGCGTCCTTACCACGCGTCTCGCAGTGGATCGATACGGGTGGCGATGATTGACCGCGCTGTGGCGATCGGTCATCGTCGAGGCCAAGTAGGGAAGCCGGTGAGAGGCCGGCGCGGACCCGCCACGGTATGTGACTTAACGCGCTGTCGTTGTGCCACTGGGCGATCAGCCTGGGAAGGTGACAGAGCCTGCGGTTACGAGCCCGGAAACCTGCGAACAGTGTCGATCACCTCGGGGATGGTGAGAGTCGCGCGTCGGAATTTTTCTTCCGCTCGAACGGCCGTTCCCAACTCAGGAACGGGCTTTGGAACACGGCAGGCAGTGGCGGATCGAGGGACAGCGCCCATGCGCGGATCTCGTTCGACGCTGGTTCCTCGCCATGAGCCTCGTGTTGTCGTCAGCGATTCCGGCTTCTGCGCAGTTCGGCGAGACCGCCACGATCCGTAGGCCGATTCCAGCCACCAACCCGCTCGACCCGACGGCAGCCGGAAGCGAGGTGCTGATCCGCGACCGACTCGTGCCACAGACGACGGAGCAGCTGTTACTCGAATCGGCGGGAAGCCGTGTCGTCGTGGTCGGAGGCCCGGGCACTTCGTTTTGCCTGCGTTTGCGAGGAGTGAGTTGCGATCAGGTGAACGTGATGCTCGGAGACGTTCCGATCAGCAGCCCGGACACGGGGCCCTTCGATCTGAGCCTGGTGCCGCTCGAAGCGGTCGATGGCTTCGAGGTGTATCGCGGAGGCGCACCGGCGTGGCTTCACGAAGGAGCCGTCGGAGGCGTCTTGCGACTGCTTCCTCGACGCTACGAGCAGAACGAAATCGGTGGGCGCGTGACTGCGGGCAGCTTCGGCACCTGGCGTGCGAATCTGTTCGGCGCGGTTTCTGCGAAGAAGGTGCAGCTGTTCGGAACTGGAGGCGCTGCCGGCGCACGCAACGACTACCCATATCTCGACGACAACGGCACGCGATTCGACCCCACCGACGATGTCGAGCGGAACCGCACGAACGCGGACTTCACCGAGGGCTTTGGCTTTGCCAACCTGGTTGCGCACACCAGCGAGACGAGCCGTTTCGACCTGGTTTTCTTGGGGCTGGGGCGGGACCGTGGCGAGCCCGGACCCGGGTCGAGCCCCGCGACGCAGGCGCGTAGCAACGCCACGCGCCTCATCGGGACGGCATCGTGGCGCCAGGAAAAAGAAGGCTCTCATCCCTACCGCCTTCAGATCGCGGCCAACTACGACTACGGCAGGAACCGGCTCGATGACGAGCTCGGAGAGATCGGAAGCGGAGGCCCGCGAAAGACCGATGATCAAATCCACGCGGTGTTCGGTCGAGTGGCTGCATCGGTCGAAGCGATGCCGTGGCTCGAGATCACATCGATCGCGTCCACCCGCTACCAGAGTTTCGAACCGAACCGTCAGTCCGGAGCCATCCTTCTCGGCAACTCCCGCCGCATCACTGCGGCAGGAACCGTCGAGACGCGGTTCTTCGGGCAGGTCGGAAAGCTTTCGATGGAGCTTCGCCCGAGCATTCGCCTCGCATGGAGCCGCGCCCTCATCGACTCATCGGGCACGGCTCCGGCGCAAACCGAGTCATCGGATTTTCTGCCCACGTATCGGGTGGCGGGCGCCATCGCCCCGGTCGACTGGCTTTCATTTCGAGGCTCGGTCAGCAGTGGCTACAAGTTGCCGTCGCTTCTGCAGCTCTTTGGCAATCGCTCGACCGTGGTTTCCAATACCTCCCTCATCCCTGAGCGCTCGATGGCCTA
>JASFKY010000352.1:0-4088 GCA_050118395.1 Myxococcales bacterium
TACTTCGGCGTCTTCCCATTCCGGTGGCGCACGTCTCGCAGCTCGCATCCTCGGGATCTTGCCTGGTGCATGACGCCATCGGCGCGCCGTTGCTGATCACGCGCACGCGGGAGGGGGGCCTGCGCGCCATGCTCAACGTGTGCCGGCATCGCGGTACGCGGCTGATGCAAGACGAGGGCTTTTGTAAGATCCGCAAAGGATTTCGCTGTCGCTACCACGGATGGACCTACGAAAACGACGGCACCTTGGTTCACATTCCGAACGAGGCGCTGTTCCCCACGCTGAAAAAAGAGGAGCACAATCTGATTCGCGTCCCGGTGCAGGAGCGCTTTGGCTTCATCTGGGTCGTGGCGACCCCGGGCGAGGACTACGACTTCGACGCCCTGCTCGACCCGCTGCAAGACGATCTGGGGCCGCTTGGCCTGGAACACCACGTCGTCTACCGCCGGGCGACCAGCCGCCGCAAGACCAACTGGAAGATCGTCATGGAGGCCTTCCTCGACGGCTACCACGTTCGGCACCTCCACAAGAACACCGTCGCCCCGTTTTTCGAGGACCATCGGAGCTACACCGAGCGCACCGGCCCGCACGTGCGTTCCATCGTGGGCCGGACCGGCTTTGCCGAAGCGATTCGCGCGGGTCGCATCGAGGACATCCGCGACATCGCCACGCCGACCTACGTGATCTTCCCCAACACCATCTTCGTCGTGCAGCCGGGGTTCGTCAGCCGGGCCACGGCCTATCCGACGGCCATCGACGAGATCTATTGGGAGCACGACCTGATCATCCCCGAAGCGCCCCAGACCGAAAAAGCCCGCGCCCACTGGGAGCTCAACTACGAGCTGATCCAAAACGGCGTCTTCGACGGCGAAGACCTCTGGGTGTGCGAGCAGATCCAGCAGGGCCTCGGTAGCGGCGCCAACGAGTATCTCACCTACGGCACCGAAGAGACGCCGATCCAGTGGTGGCACGAAGAGCTCGAGCGACGGCTCGCGTCTTGAGAAGCGACGAGCTCGCGGCCACCGCTAGCAGCCTGCTAGTAGCGGATTCAGCGGCGAGTCTACACATCAATTCTCGATCTTGGCGCCACCCCGTCGCCCATTGAACCTCTCCGGCTCGATCTCGAGGGTGGCCATCCTGCTGATCAAACCGGTGCGAGGAACGTCGAGCATGCGTGCAGTCCGGGCCACGACTCCGTCGCAGGCTGCAAGGGCGTCTTCGATGATGGCCTTTTCGAGTGCATCGAGCTCGCTTCTCTGGTCATTGAGGGATTGCCAACGTTCCTCGACTCCCGCTCGACCCTCTTCTTTGGGTCTCTCGCTCGGGCGAGCCGAAGGCGGTCGTGAGTCACCGAGGATGGCATCGCCTCCCAGATCGAGATGACGTTCTTCGATGACGTGCTCGTTGGACCCGTTCGCTCGAGCCCGGTTGCGACCGCGTTCCATAACCGCTTCGAGCTCTCGAATGTTGCCCGGCCAATCGAGGCGGGGGGAAAGAAGCGCCTCCATGGCGCCTCCATCGAGCTCCCAGTCGGCCTCCGCATCCGTTCGGTTGAGGTAGCGGACGGCGATGTTGGGGATGTCCCATCGCCGCTCTCGCAGGGGTGGCAAGACGATGGGAACCGTGGCCAAGCGGTAATACAAGTCTTGGCGAAACTTCCGATCCGAAATGGCCTGCTGCATGTCGCCATTGGTCACCGAGATAATTCGAATGCTCGCGGTCTTGGGCTCTCGCCCTTGATAGCCGAGCGGGCGGTAGGAGCCGAACTGCGCAAAGTCGAGCAACAGCTGTTGCGCATGGCCCCGCAAGTTCAACACCTCGTCGAGAATGAGCGTCCCCCCGTCGGCGTATTCGACCAAGCCCTTTCGCTTCGATACGGCGCCGGAAAACGACCCGCGCTCATGGCCGAAGAGCTCTGACGTGATCGTGTTCAAATCGTCGGCCATGCCGAGCGTGGCGCGCACGATGGGCTCCTGATTGCTTGCACGGGCAAACGCGGTCGCCAATTGCGTCTTGCCGGTGCCCGACTCGCCCAAAATCATGATCGAAGCTTTGCCCTTGATTGCAGACCGTAGCTCTTGTCGGATCTCCGCCATGCTCTCGGGGGCGAGGAGCTCGTCCAGGGTTAGGTAGTGCTCGTTGTGATCTCGGGCGCGCTCCACCCGTAGGTCCTCGCGCGTGTCTTCGATCAATGCCTGTTGCGCGATCATGCCGCCGAGCAGGGCACCCACGGTTTCTGCAAATTCGATGATGGCCGGCTGGGTCCCCTGGCCTTTTGCAAATTCCAGATACAGCGCTCCGACTAGGCTCCGCCCCCTGGTGGAGGACTCGGGCTGCGACCACAGGGGCACGGCGATGAAAGAGCCTTCGGGCGCGTAGGGAACGGGCCCCGCCACCGTCCGGAGCTTGGTTTGAACCTGCTGCAGAACGTCCGTGACGTGCATGGCAAGCACGGCCGGTGCGACTCCCTGGAAGCTCGCGGTGCGGGAACGGTGAAGCGGGCCGCCGCCCCTGGTCTCGAGTGTGCTCCAGGCCGAAGCCGCACCGAGCTGCACGCAAAGCGCTTCGAGCGTGTCTTCGATGAATCGTCCGCGATGGAGTCCCGTGACGACAGCCGACACGAGCTCCCGCATACGCGGCCACGGATCTATCACTGCAGAACGGGGCATCAGGGACCCCGAGAGACTACAGGGTTGTCGGCATGGGGACTAGTCCCGCAAAGAACGTGACGCGCCGCAAGTCTTCGTCTGGGCTTGCGGCGCGAAATCATGTTGAAAGCCCACCGACCTTCGCGCTAGGACCCATCTCTGGAGGCTCCATGAAAACACGTGCCGCGGTCGCTCACCAGGCCGGCAAGCCGCTCACCATCGAAACCATCGACCTCGAAGGCCCACGCGCGGGCGAGGTGCTGATCGAGATCAAAGCGACTGGAATCTGCCACACCGATGCATACACGCTCTCGGGCGCCGACCCCGAGGGCATCTTTCCCTCGGTGCTCGGTCACGAAGGAGCAGGTGTGGTGGTCGAGGTGGGGCCGGAGGTGAAGTCGTTGAAGCCCGGCGACCACGTGATTCCGCTGTACGTGCCCGAATGTCGCGCCTGCGAGTATTGCCTCTCGGGCAAGACCAACCTCTGCCAGGCGATTCGCGTGACGCAGGGCAAGGGGCTCATGCCCGACGCATCGAGCCGCTTTTCGCTCGGGGGCGACCCCATCTACCACTACATGGGCACGTCGACGTTTTCGCAATACACGGTGGTGCCCGAAATCGCCGTGGCCAAGATTCGCGAGGACGCACCCTTCGACAAGGTTTGCTACATCGGATGCGGCGTGACCACGGGGATCGGCGCGGTCATCAACACTGCGCGCGTCGAGCCGGGCGCCAACGTGGTGGTGTTTGGCCTCGGCGGCATCGGACTCAACGTGGTGCAGGCATGCCGTATGGTGGGCGCCGACAAGATCGTGGGTGTCGACATCAATCCGGGCCGCCGCGCCCTCGCCGAGAAGTTCGGCATGACCCACTTCGTCAACCCGAAGGAAGTCGAGGGCGACCTGGTCGCATATCTGGTCGACCTCACCGGAGGCGGCGCGGATTACAGCTTCGAGTGTATCGGGAACGTCGACGTCATGCGACAGGCGCTCGAGTGCTGCCACAAAGGGTGGGGCGAGAGCGTCATCATCGGGGTGGCCGGCTCCGGCGAGGAGATCTCCACGCGGCCTTTTCAACTGGTGACGGGCCGCGTGTGGCGAGGTACCGCGTTTGGGGGGGCGAAGAGTCGCACCGACGTGCCGAAGATCGTCGACTGGTACATGGAGGGCAAGATCCACATCGATGATTTGATCACGCACAAGATGCCCCTCGAAGACATCAACAAGGCCTTCGACCTGATGCACGAGGGCAAGTCGATTCGCAGCGTGGTGGAGCTCTGAGGTGGCCGAGGAAGGCATCTTCGTTCACCAGTTCGAGCTCGGCCCTTGGGAGAACTTCATTTATCTCTTGGGAGACAAGGCCACGCGCACCTGCGCAGTGGTCGATCCGGCATGGGACATCGACGTGATCCTCGCCGAAGCCGAGCGCCTCGACGTGGAC
>JASFKY010000353.1:0-4037 GCA_050118395.1 Myxococcales bacterium
AATGCGCTTCGACCATGGGGATCAGGCCGTCCTCGAAGACCCGGTTGACGGTCTGGACGTGGTGGAGCGCATCGGGAAGCAGAACGTTGTACACGCTCGGCATGTGCAGCGTGTTGACGCAAACCAGCGGCACACCGTGTTGTTGGCGAAGCCACGCCCCGGCGTAGAGCAAGCCACTCGGGCTCTGCACCAGCGTCATGTCGAACCGAACGTCTCGGAGCGCCTCGAGCGACGCCTTCGATGGCATGGCCAAGTAGAAGCCTGGATGATTGCGCAGCGGAATGCTCGGAAGGGAAATGTGCCGCGGGGGGAGCTCGCTCGGCTTCGCATCTGGATCGTTGGGTCCGACGATAGTGGCCTGGTGGCCGCGCGCCGACATTTCCCGATACAAGAACTGCGACGCATAGGATGAGCCATTGGCGTACGGAATCCGCACGTAGTCATTGATGATCGCCAACCGGCGCAACCAGCGTCGCTCATGCGAATACATCGATGCCCCCTGCGTGTTTCATCCGTGAGACGTTCGACTTTCTGCCGTGAGCCAGATTCACACCGTGTGAAAAAAACGCGTCGCAGCTAATGTACACATCTCCACTGGCCCCGTCCCGCCCTTGATTTTCAGACGGATTGGAACCCTTCCAACGGCTCTTGGGCCAAATGGCCTTCTATCCCCCGCTTTTGATGCGAGAAGCGCGCCAACCTTACCGGTCGTTCGTGTTGAAGGGTAAATTTCCAGTAAAACCAGCGTCCGACACCTGCAACTCGAACGCACCCGCATCGCAAAGCCCCGCGAGGCAGTGGCCCGTGCCACGACTCCCCGATAAGAAGAAAACGGCAAGCGGTGATACGTCAGACGACTGAGTCTGGTTCAGAAGGGGCGCAACAGTGACGCTGTGCGAGGTGCGCTAAACGCCGACGCCCCGGCGAAGTCGTGTTTGGCCCGCACGGTTCGCCGGTAGCACGCACCTCTGTAGCAGCACCGAACACCTTCTGGCCGATTTGTTGCAGCTATGTAGCAGCAGCCCAAAAAACAAAATCCGGAAGGCTTGTAACCTCCCGGATCGTTTGCGCGGCGGACGGGACTCGAACCCGCGGCCTCCGGCGTGACAGGCCGGCGTTATAACCAACTTAACTACCGCCGCATTTCCTCTGGGCGTCGCCCATCGGGAGGGGCCTTGTAGCCTGCCCCTCGGGGGCTGTCAAAGCCCTGGTAGCATCCATTAGCGAGTCTGGCCGGCCTGCGCGGCAAGCAGGCCTGCCCGCGCTTTGTTGACGGTTTCCTCGTACTCCTTGTCCGGGTCGCTGGCCTCGACGATTCCCGCTCCCGCTTGCAGCCACATTTGGCCGTTTCGGGCCACGATCGTGCGAATGGCGATGGCCACGTCCATGTTGCCGTCGAACCCGATGTACCCGACCGCCCCTCCGTAGACGCCCCGGCGCTCGGGCTCCAGCTCGTCGATGATCTGCATGGCACGGACCTTGGGGGCGCCGCTCAGAGTGCCCGCGGGAAACGTGGCGCGAAGCACATCGAGGGCGTCACGGCCAGGCTCGAGCTCCCCGACCACGTTCGACACGATGTGCATCACGTGGGAGTAGCGCTCGATGATCATTCGGTCGGTGACCTGGACGCTGCCGGCCTTGCTGATGCGGCCGACGTCGTTGCGGCCGAGGTCGACGAGCATGACGTGCTCGGCGCGCTCTTTGGGATCGGCAAGGAGCTCTTGTTCGATGGCCCGGTCCTCGGCCTCGTTGCGACCGCGATGGCGCGTCCCGGCAATGGGCCGCACGTGCGCCTGCCCTTCTTCGAGCCGCACCAGGGTTTCGGGGCTCGCCCCCGCCACCACGCGGTCGGGCAGGCGCAAGAAATACATGTAGGGGCTTGGATTGATGATGCGCATCGCGCGGTAGACGTCGAAGATGTCCGTAGGGCCAAGCGGGACGCGAAACCGCTGCGAAAGGACTACTTGGAAAATATCGCCCGCGCGAATGTGCTCTTTGGCCTTTTCCACGGCCGCACAAAACCCAGCGCGGTCGAAAGACGATTCGGGAAGCTCCAAATCGTCTCCGGCTTTGGGGGGATGCACCCGACGAGGAAACGACGGGTGGTCGAGCGCGTCGAGCGTCGCCTCGATGCGCGCCGTCGCGGCCTCGTAGGCACGTCGCGGATCACCCTGCACGCGCACGGGCACCACGACGCGCAAGGTCCCGCGCACGTTGTCGAAGACCAACACCGTGCCGCCGATGGAGAAGCAAAACTCCCAATCGTCGTCGCGCGTAAGCGCTTCGCCCACCGTGGGCTCGAAGGTGCGCACGGCGTCATAACTCACGTACCCGACGGCACCGCCCCAAAAGCGGGGCAGCCAGTCGACCTCGGGCGGTTTCCACTCTCCAAGCGTCTCGCGCAAGCGCTCCCAGGGATCGACACCGAGCTCGGTTTGCACTTCGCCGTCTAGGACGCGCTCGAATTTATCCGCGACGCCCCGCACGATCACTTCCGGAGCAAAACCGACGAAGCTGTATCGTCCCCAGATCTCTCCGCCGACCACGCTCTCGAGTAGATAGCTGCCCGCTTCCTTTCCCACCGTCGCCTGCGCAAGCACCGGCGTGAGCCGATCGGCAATGACTTCGCGGTACACGGGGACCACCGTCGCACTTTTGCAGAGACGTTCGAACTCCTCGGCGCTCGGAAAGTAGTCGCTCACCGGACTCCGAATAACACCGTTGGGACAAACGTGCTAAGGGACGAACCCGGAGAAGACATGGCCGACCTACCCCTCATCGAAGCCGATCCAGAGATCGCCCAATGCATCGCCGAGGAGCAGAAGCGCCAGCACGACAAGCTGCGCCTGATCCCGAGCGAGAACTACGCCAGCCGAGCCGTCATGGAGGCCTGCGGCAGTGTCCTCAACAACAAATACTCAGAGGGCTATGCCGGGAAGCGATACTACGAAGGGCAGCAGAACATCGACACCGTGGAGCGCCTGGCCATCGAGCGGCTCAAGCACCTGTTCGGAGTCGACCACGCCAACGTACAACCCTACTCCGGCTCGCCCGCCAACCTCGCCGTCTACTTCGCCTTTTGCAAGCCGGGCGACACCATCATGGGCATGGGCTTGCCGAGCGGAGGCCACCTCACCCACGGTTGGAAGGTCTCGATTTCCGGCAAGTACTTCAACGCGATTCAGTACGGGGTGCGCCGTGACGACCACCGAATCGATTTCGATCAGGTGGCGTCCCTAGCCCGGGAGCACAAGCCCAAGCTCCTCTTCTGCGGTGCGACCGCCTACCCTCGCATCGTCGACTTCCCGAAGTTCGCGGAGATCGCCCGAGAAGTCGGCGCGATCCTGGTAGCTGACATCGCCCACATCTCTGGCCTCGTCGCCGGAGGCTCGCACCCTTCCCCGGTCGGCCATGCCGAGGTGATCAGCAGCACCACACACAAGACGTTCCGGGGGCCTCGCGGCGGAATGATCCTCTGCGACGAGAAGCACCGCAGCGCCATCGATCGCGCCGTGTTTCCAGGTCTACAAGGCGGCCCGCACAACGGAACCACAGCAGGGATCGCGATCGCCGCCAAGCTCGCCATGACTGACGAGTTCAAGGCATACGCCAAGGCCATCGTCGACAACTCGCGGGTCCTGGCCGAGGCGCTTCTTTCACGCGGCTTCGATCTGGTCACCGGTGGAAGCGACAATCATCTCATCTTGATCGACCTCACCAACAAGGACGTTCCAGGCAAAGTCGCCGCCCAGGCACTCGATCGGGCGGGCATGGTCGCAAACTACAACTCCGTACCGTTCGATCCCCGTAAACCCTTCGACCCGAGCGGTTTGCGACTGGGCACCCCTGCCATCACCAGCCGTGGCATGGGCGCGGACGAGATGAAGCGGCTGGGCAACTGGATGGCCGACGTCGTGGAGGATGTGGAAAACGAGTCGCTGATCCAGCGCATCGCAGGGGAGATCAAAGACCTCTGCGACCAGTTCCCCGCTCCCGGCATTCCCGCGCGCTGACCCTTCGGGCTCACTCGGACACGG
>JASFKY010000354.1:0-4033 GCA_050118395.1 Myxococcales bacterium
ACACGGTTTTTGCGACGCCGTGGGTCGCGCTCGGGTTCGAGCTCACCCCCGACTATCACGAGCGCACTCGATTGATGGGTGTACAGAACTTTTTCAGTCAGCTGGCTTACGTCATCTCTCCCTGGTTCCTGCTCATCATGCAGTACGAGCCGTTCTTCGACGACATGGTGACCGGCGCGGCGTGGCTGGCCATCGCGATCGGCGTCCTGACGGCCGCAGTCGGGATTCTCCCGGCCATCTTCCTGAAGGAGCCCTACCGCGCGGATGCGCTGGCCCACCTCTACGAAGCCGAGCGAGCTGACCGGCACAAGCGCAAAACCGAACGCAGCCCGCTCGCTGCAAGCATGGCCGACTTCTTCAAGGGTTTCGTCGCCACCTTCCGGTTTAGGCCGTTTTTGAAGCTGTGCGCGGCAACCTTTTTGGTTTTCAACGGGTTCATGTTGATCTCGTCGTTTCAGTTCTACGTGATCATCTATTACGTGTTCCGAGGCGACAAGGTCCTTGGGGCGGAGTACGTCGGCTACTCGGGCAGCATTTCGGCGCTGGCCACCTTCGCGGTCATCGTGTTCGTCACTTGGCTCGCCACGAAAATCGGCAAGAGGCGCGCTTTCTTCGTCTCGACCGGGGTTTCTATCGTCGGATATGGCCTCAAGTGGTTTTGCTACGACCCAAACATTCCATGGCTTCTGCTCGTCCCTGCACCGTTGATGGCCTTCGGCCTGGGCGGGCTTTTCACCCTCATGGGCTCCATGATCGCGGATGTGGTCGACCTCGATGAGCTCGAAACGAAGGAGCGCCGAGAGGGAATGTTTGGTTCGATTTACTGGTGGGTGGTCAAGCTCGGAATGGCCGCGGCGCTCGCCGGCGGCGGCATCCTCTTGGAAGTGACTGGCTTCAAAGTGGAGCTGGAGGGCGCCCAGGCCGACACGACCATTCTCTTGATGCGCTTGTTCGACATCCTGGTCCCGATGATCACGTCCGCGTTCGCGATTTGGATCGTCGCCCGGTACGAAATCACGGAAGAGAAAGCTTACGAGGTTCGGAGCGAGCTCGAGCGACGTCGTGGTGCCGTGTCGAGCACCACGGTGGATCGCGCATCAGATTATCCATGAGGCCATCCAAGAAATTGGCCGCACTCGCGATGACCGTAGCCGGTTGCCATTCGGCCGCCGGCAAGGTGCATCCGTCGTTTCCCATCGAATCCGGGGTACAGCCGCCGAGCGCCCTCATAGCCGCAGAAGTCATGGCGATTGCCTACTCGGGCTTTCGGGAAGGTCAGCATCCCGATCGTGGGAGCGGCGCCGTGAACCCGAGCGCCGAGGAGATCCTCGAAGACCTCGAAATTCTCGTTGCACACGACTTCAAGCTGATTCGTTTGTACGACTCCGGCGCCAACTCGTTGCACACCCTGAAGCTCATTCGGCAGCACCAGCTTCCAATCAAAGCGATGCTGGGCATCTGGCTCAGCGCGGAGATCAGCAACCACGAAGGTTGCCCTTGGCTCGATGAACCGATCCCAGACGGCGTGTTGGAGGCCAATGCCGCCCAGAACGTCGCGGAGCTGCAACGTGGCATCGATCTCGCACGACAATTCGAAGACATCGTGGTGGCGGTCAACGTGGGCAACGAAGCGCTGGTCGATTGGAACGACCACATGGTGCCCGCCGAAAAAGTCATCGCTTACGTTCGGCGCGTCAAGGAGGCCATCCAGCAGCCCGTGACCGTTGCCGAGAACTACGCATGGTGGATACGCGATGGAGCTGGGCTGGCAGCCGAGGTCGACTTTCTGGGCGTACACACCTATCCGCAATGGGAAGGCAAGAGCATCGACGAGGCGCTTGCTTACACTATTGAAAATATCGAGGGTGTGCGGGCAGCGCTCCCGAGCAAGCCCATCTCGATTCTCGAGGCGGGTTGGGCAACGGTCGCGGAGGAGTTTGGCGAGCGGGCCAACGAAGCGAATCAGACGCGCTACTACCTCGAGCTACGAGAATGGGCGCGCGCCACGAACACGACGGTGTTCTTCTTCGAGGCGTTCGACGAACCTTGGAAAGGCGACCCCAATGCGCCGCTCGGGGCCGAAAAACACTGGGGATTGTTCAACGTCGATCGCTCCCCAAAGCAGTTACTTAGGGAGTTTCCCGCCGTCAACGCACGGTGATTCGATTCACTCGACCAACACGAGCGAGCCGAAGATGCCTGCATCTTTCCAACCGCGGTCTTTCTCTTCTCCGGGCACAGACTCCGAACCGATGAAGTTCTCGCGAAGCTCGCTGCCATCGTTGTCACACCAGGCGACCATCAGACCCATCGCTTTTCCGGCCCTGAGCTCGATGGGACCGTTCTTGTCCGAACCATCCCTATATTCATCGGTGTAAACGTCGATTCCCAGCTCCCAGATGACCTCGTTGCCGTGCGCTCGCCAACGGCTCTGCACGTGATGGGAGTAGCTGTGGGGTTGCTCATCGGTGCCGATGTCGATTGCCTGATTGTCGAGCGACACGTGGTACGCAAAGGCATCGTGGTTGTACTGGTGGTTTCCGCCCGAGTAGTCCTCGTCCAGGAAGATCTCCAGACAGTCGTCGTCCCAGTATTGGACCAACGGGTCGCGGTGGCTGTCGAAGAGAATGTCGTCCGTCAACTCGACGAGGATGTAAATCCTCGCAGCCGTCCAGACGACCTTGAAACGCCCTCGAAAATCCTCGGGGTCGTACTCGGGGCCGAGCCAGCGCTGATCGATTTCGTGCCAACGCGCGCGCTTCCAGATGGCCTCATCGGGGATGCCGTCGACCGTGGGCGCATTCTGAGCTCGAGGAGCGTGATACTCGCTGCGGCCCGGAGCGTGCGTGGATCGATTGGCTCGCTTGGCCGAAGCGATCGCGGGGGCAAGCAGCAAGCACAACGCGCTCGCTAGATACACGATGGCCCTACTCCGCATACTTCAAATGCCCGTCTTGGTCCCAGAGCCCCCAGTACGCGCCGACATCGCCCTCGTCGCTGACCTTCCATGATTCGTCGAACGCCGAGAAGTAGAAGATCTCGATACCCTCTTCATCGGCCCATTGGTACGTCCTGATGAAGTACTCCACGGCATTGTCGTGCGACGGCACCGCCGCCCCGAATGGGGACCCGATGTTCGGCCAGCCCGTTTCGCTGATGATCACCTTCTTGCCATCCGCTACGTTTTGGGCCCTTCGATACATTTCCTTCATGTAAAGAAGGGCATACTCCGCGGGGCAGCTCTCCCAAAATGGGTAGCAATTGACCAGGAGCAAATCGCAAGCCGCTGCGACACGGGGATGGTTTTCGAAGAGGAAATAGGCATCGACCGTACCGACCGGGATGCCGGGCACCGCATCCTGGGCGCGCTCGATGTATTCGATCAACTGATCCTCGGTCAGGTCCTCGCGTAGCATGACCTCGTTGCCAATCGCGAGGATGTCTGCATGCCCGGATCGAGCCACGTGAATTCCGTTGCGGAGCTCGATCTCGTTCATTTCACGATCCTCCGAAAGCCCGACCCCGACCATGGCCTTCAACCCGTTGTCGTGCGCAATACGTGGGGTCGCCTGATGGCCGCTGGTGCAGGAGAAAGTCCGGATCCAATGCGTATAGGGCTGAATGATGCTGAGTCTCTCGCAGATCTGCTGTTCGCCAATCTCGGTCCCTGGTGATTGACCTTCCACATAGGGGCTAAACGAGATGCCGTGGATCTTGTGCCTCAGGATGGCTCGGAACAGCTCGGCTTTGTCGGCGCGCGACATCTGGGAGAAGTCCGTCCCCAGAAGGCCCGGGAATCCTGGCACTTTGTAGCCCGATCGCCGGAGCGAAGCGGCAGCGCTCGAACGCGATTCCACCGAAAAATGCTTGTTCGTCGCTATAGACACGGTCCATCCTCCGGGCGCAAACCAGGCGCGGACGCGGGAGTTTATCACGTGGGCGCTTGAATGTGGGCTCTTCACACGACGGATTGGAAATGGGGTCGAGAACCCGCTACACGATTCGAGTCGCGCTCATCGTCGCCCTGGGCGGC
>JASFKY010000355.1:0-4009 GCA_050118395.1 Myxococcales bacterium
ATGACGGTACCCACGCGTTACATCTTGCATCAGGGGCCGGTGCTGGGCGCGCTCGCCCGGGCGGCCTTCGTGGCCATGAAAAGCGCTTCGGGAAAGGCCAACAAGGCTCCGACCCAGGTGCCCGGCCCGGTCATTTCCGCCACCATTCCGCCACGCCCGGCGGATCTGGTGCGCGACTACATCCTCCATGTCGGCGGAGACCCGGCTTGGTATCGAGGCCAGGTCCCCGCTCACCTCTTCCCCCAATGGGTGTTCCCCCTGCAGGCCCGAGGCATCGAGGGGCTCCAATACCCCATCCAGCGGGTCCTCAATGGAGGCAGCCGTTTGCAGATGAATGCGCCTCTACCTCTGGGAGAGCCGTTCGATCTCAAAGTCCAGCTCATCGACATCGACGACAACGGGCGCCGAGCGGTGGTCCACCAGCGGGCCATCACCTCGACCTCGAGCCACCCCGAGGCCGTCGTGGCGGACGTGTACGGGATCGTTCCCCTCGGCGGCGGGGACAAGTCCGAGAAGCGAAAAGACGATCGCCCACGCGTGCCCAAGGTGTGCAAAGAGCTTGCGCGCTGGGAGCTCGGCACCCACGTCGGTCTCGACTTCGCCAAGCTCACCGGCGACTTCAATCCCATTCATTGGATCCCGCCTGCGGCGCGCGCCAACGGCTTTCGCAACGTCATCAACCATGGCTTTTCGACCATGGCCAGGGCCATCGAGGGCCTGAACCGTTCGCTTTTTTCGGGCGACGTGCGCCGGCTGGAAGCCATCGACGTGAAATTCACACGTCCTTTGGTGCTGCCTGCCAAGGTGGGCCTTTACATCGAAGACGACAGCGTGTTCGTGGGCGACGCACCCGGCGGCCCTGCCTATCTAGTTGGAACCTATTCCGTGAGGAGCTGAGCACCATGACCGATCTCCTGCTCGAAAACCAAAACGCCCGGAAGCTCATCAAGACCCTCGGCCTGCCCATTCCGGTGCCGGAGAGGCTGGCGCGGGCCCAGGGTCCCTACGAAGAGCGGCCGCTCGACGACAAAGTCGTGCTGGTCGGCGGCGCCGGAGCCCTACAAGACGTGTTGGCGCAGATCCTGACGAAGGCCGGGGCCACCCCCTGGGTCTTCGGCGAATCCGACAGCGTGCTCGAGCCTTTCCAGGGTCCCGGCGAGGCCTGGGCCAGGACCCCACGCCGCGTCGATCCGGGCGAAGCGCCCGAGGGCGAGCGGATCGACGCCATCGTGTTCGACGGCACGAACCTCGAAACGCCCCACGACCTTCATCGGCTCTACGATGTCATGCACCCCTGGATTCGGCGGCTCCATCGCTCGGGCCGGGTGGTGGTGATCGGTCGTCCCGCGGGCGACGGGCGACGAGCCGTGGTGGCGGCGACTCGGGCGGGCCTCGAAGGGTTCACTCGGAGCCTGGGCAAAGAGATCGGTTCCAACGGCTCGGTCGCCAACAGCGTGTTCGTGGAAGAAGGCGCCGAGGATCGCCTGGGCCCGGTGCTTCGTTTTCTGCTTTCGCCCCGTTCGGCGTTCATCAGCTGCCAGCCGTTCCACGTCACCAAGACGGCCAAAGGCGGCGAAGCGCCCGACATCCACGTGCTCGGCGGCAAAGTCGCGCTCGTCACCGGCGCTGCCCGCGGCATCGGCGAAGCCACCGCGGAAATCCTCGCGGGCGAGGGTGCGCACGTGGTTTGTTTGGATCGGCCGGCAGACGACGGCCCCTGCAGCCAGGTGGCGCAGCGCATCGGGGGCTCCGTGCTCCTGGTCGACATCACCGACCCCGACGCGCCCGAGCGGATTGCCAACGATCTGAAGGAACGCTTCGGAGGCGTCGACATCGTGGTGCACAATGCCGGCGTGACCCGCGACAAGACCCTTGCACGGATGAAGCCCGACGCATGGGACATGGCGGTCGACATCAACCTCGGCGCCGTGGTTCGCATCACCGACCGCCTCTTGCAGACCGATGTGCTGCGCGAAGGGGGACGCATCATCTGCTTGTCCTCGGTCTCGGGAATCGCAGGAAACCGAGGCCAGACGAATTATTCGGCCAGCAAAGCCGGCATCGTCGGGTTCGTTCGCGCACTTGCGTCGCAGGTCGCCGAAAAGGGCATCACCGTCAACGCCATCGCGCCCGGCTTCATCGAAACGCGACTCACCGAAGCGATGCCGGTTGCCATTCGCGAAGTGGCTCGTCGGATGAGCGCGGTGGGGCAGGGCGGCAAGCCCGAGGACGTGGGTCAGGCGATTACGTTTCTGGCCACGCCGGGGGCGGTGGGCCTGACGGGGCAGACCGTTCGCGTGTGCGGCGGGGCGCTGGTAGGAGCATGAGCATGGGCAAAAAGAAAAAGAATGGCTGGGGAAAGAAGCAGCGAGCGGTCATCGTCGACGGGATCCGCACCCCGTTCGTGAAGGCCTTTGGCCGATTTCTCAATCTCGACACCATCGATCTCTCCGACGTGGCGGTGCGGGCCCTGCTCGAACGTACGGAGCTGCCCTACGACGAGATCGACAGCATGGTGTGGGGGGGCGTGATCCTACCCACGGGCGCGCCCAACATCGCTCGCGAGGTGGCGCTCGACCTGCACCTTCCCCCGAGCGTAGAGGGTATGACTTGCACGCGTGCCTGCGCGAGCGGGTTGCAGGCCGTGACGCTTGCGGTTGCGGCCATCGAACGCGGCGAGGCAGACGTCATCATCGCGGGCGGCTCGGATTCGACCAGCAACGCGCCGATCAATCTCCCGCAAAAGGCGGTTCACGCGTTGGCTCCGCTGGCGTTCGGCAAAGCATCGACCGCGTCCGACTACCTCGGTGTCTTGGCGCAGATGATGCCCATCACCGACATCCTGCCCAAGATGCCCAAGATCGCCGAGCGTACGACCGGCGAAGTGATGGGCGAGTCGGCGGAGTCCATGGCTCGCCGCAACGAGATCTCACGCGAAGCCCAAGACCGCTTTGCCGAGCGCTCTCATCACCGTGCCGCCGAGGCCATCGCTTCGGGCCGCTTCGATCGCGAGGTGACTCCCGTCGAAACGCCGGAAGGCTGGGTGCACACCGACAACATCGTCCGTGGCGATACCAGCGTCGAGCGGCTTTCGAAGCTCCGACCTGTATTTGCCAAAGACGGTACGGTGACCGCGGGCAACGCATCGCCTCTGACCGACGGCGCGGCGGCCGTCCTGATCATGAGCGAAGAAAAGGCGCGGGCTTTGGGCTACCGGCCTCTGGTGGCGTTTCGAAGCTGGTCCTACGTCGGGGTGGATCCGGCCGACCAGCTCTTGATCGGCCCGGCTCTAGCCATGCCCAAAGCGCTCGACCGCGCGGGCATGGAGCTCAAAGACGTCGATCTGGTGGACATGCACGAGGCCTTTGCGGCTCAGGTGCTTTCGGTGACCAAGGCACTTGCGAGCAAGGGCTTTGCCGAGGTCAGGCTCGGCCGTAGCAAGGCGGTTGGTGAGATCGACGAGGACCACTTCAACATCTATGGAGGCTCGCTTGCGATCGGTCATCCGTTCGGGGCCACCGGCGCGCGCATGGTGACCACGATGGCGAACGAGCTTGCCCAAGGCGACAAGGAGACCGCGCTGCTCGGAATTTGCGCGGCGGGCGGCCTCGGCGCAGCCGCCGTGCTCGAAGCGGTTCGCTGAGCGTGCGGGTGCGGGCGGCCTTTGCGGTGACGCTGCTGCTCGCGTGCGCGGCATGCACCAAGAAAAAGTCCGAGGTGAAGGCGCCAGGGCGAGTGATCACGCTGGACACGGACGTGCCCGGGCTTTCCGGGCTCACCCGAGACGAGCACGGCGCCCTTTGGGCTCCCGGTGAACGGGGGCGCGCCGTCGTTCGAATCGACCCCGACACCTTTGGCGTGACGCGCTACGCGGTGCAAGGGGCGCCCGAAGGGACCGACTTGGAAGCGATGGCATGGATCGATGGCGTTGACTTCATCCTGGGAACCGAGACCCAGGAACGCGGACGCCTTCGAGACGTGATTTTGGACGGCCGCCTCGCCCAAGAGC
>JASFKY010000356.1:0-3995 GCA_050118395.1 Myxococcales bacterium
TGCCCTCGAAGGTCCCGTGAATCGCTTCGGCCACGTTGCGGGTGGTGATTCCGTGGGCGTCGGCCTGCTCCTCAGAAAGTCGGGGACGGATGACTTTGACCCGGTCGTACCAGCGCCCGCGAGAGCCCTTGGTGTCGGGATCGGCCCTAAAAATGGCAAGCACCTGCTTCTCGAGCGTCCGTAGCACGTCCGGGTCGGGACCGACCAAGCGTGCTTCGATCTTCCCGGGCTTGCTCGGCCCGAGGTCGAACGTCCGTCCAAACGCGATGGCGTCCGGGGCGAAATCGTGGATGTATTGCTCTGCCCTTTGGATGTCGCGCTGAAGGGTTTGGTAGTCCTCGATGTCGACCAAGAACTGCGCGTATCCGCTGTGAGGCTTTTCGGGAGTGAACGTCAAAATGAAGCGCGGCGGGCCTTGGCCGATGGCGGTCGCCACGTGAGTGACCCCTTCGAGCTCGGCCAAGCCCTTTTCCAGGACCGCGGCCTTCTGCTCGGTGACGTCGATGTATTGATCGATCGGCCAAAAGACATCGACCCGGAATTTCGGCGTCGTCGACGCTGGGAAGAACGCCTTGTCGGTGAACTGGAAGCCGTACAGTGAAAGTAAGAACAACCCGAACACGATGCCCACCGTGGGCCAGCGGAACCTCAGACAAAGCTCCAAGAACCGTTTGTAGCCCCGGTAGAGCTTGCCGTCATACGGGTCCTTACCCTCCGGCTGCTCGCTGCCTTTGGGCTTCCCCAAAAACCAGATTCCGAGCAAGGGCGTGATGGTCATCGCGGTGATCCAACTGAGGGAAAGGGAGATCCCGATCACGATGAACAAAGAGCGACAAAACTCGCCCGTGCTGTCTGGAGACAAACCAATCGCAGCAAAGGCGATGATCGCGATCGCCGTCGCACCGAGCAAAGGCATCGAAGTCTGACGGGCTACTTCGGTCGCCGCCTCTTCGGCCTCCATGCCGCCCTTGATTCGCACGAGCATCCCGTCGATGATCACGATCGCGTTGTCGACGAGCATTCCGAGGGCGATGATCAACGCGCCAAGCGAGATTCGCTCGAGGGCAAGCCCCGCTGGAGACATGAAAATGAAAGTCATGGCGATCGTGAGCACCAACACGAAGCCGATGATCAAGCCGCTGCGCAATCCCATGAACAGCAACAGGATGCCGATCACGATACCCACAGCCTCCAAGAGATTGATCAGGAAGCCGTCGATGGCCGACGTGACCATGTCGGATTGCATGTAGATGGCCTCGAGCTCCATCCCGAGCGGGATCTTCTGCTGGAGCTCCGAGAGGCGCTTTTGGATCCCCTCGCCCATGGTGACCACGTTGCCACCGCTTTCAGTGGAGACCCCGATGCCGATGGCTCGGTGACCATCCATGTGGAGCTTGGCATCGGCCGGCTCTTTGTAGCCGCGCCGTATCGCTGCGATGTCGCGGAGACGAACCTGCGATTTGTCACCCTTGGTGATCAGAATGTCGCCGAGGTCTTGCGAAGAATGAATCAGCGAGTCGGGCGTAATCCGCAAATACTCGTCGCCGGCGTTAACCCTCCCGGCGTCGACCACGATGCCTTCCGCCACGAGCTGAGCGCCGATGTCATCGAGAGAGATCCCGATCTGGGAGAGTCGCTCGCGGTCGAACTCGATGTACACCACTTCGTTGACCACCCCGAACAGGGTGACTTTGGCGACGTCTTTGACGAGCACGAGCTCTTTGCGGAGCAGCTTGGCCACCTCGTACAGCTCGCGGTAGCTATACTCGTCGCCGTAGAGCGCGAAGAAGACGCCATAGACATCGGAATAATCGTCGATGACGAGTGACGGCCCGGCGCCCGGAGGCAATTTCGTTTGCGCGTCGTTGACCTTGCGACGAAGCTCGTCCCAGACCTGGGGCAAGGACTTGCCCGGCACCGTCGAACGCATCTCCACGGAGATGTTCGATTTGCCGGGCGTATTGCGCGACTCGATTTTCTTGATCTTGCCGAGCTGCTGGATCGCCAGCTCGAGCTCGTCACTCACTTCCTGCTCGACCTCGTAGGGACTGGCGCCCGGATACGGCGTGACCACGAGCGCCTCTTTGATCGTGAACTCCGGGTCCTCGAGCCGGGGCAGGCCAAAGAACGTCTTCATGCCTGCAAAAACCGACACCAGCGTCAGAACGAGCACGAGCGTGCGGTTTCGCAGCGAGAAGGTGGTCAGGTTCATCGGCGAGTCTCGTCCGATTCCTTCATCTCGGTGATCTGCCGGCCTTCCGTGAGCAGATGCACTCCCGACATGGCGATGGCCTCATCCCCCTGGAGCCCGCTCTTGACGACGATCCGGTCTCCGGTGATCTCGCCAACCTCTACCGGTCGTTTGGAGACGGTCATCGATGCCGGGTCGACCTGCCAGACGAAGGGCTGCTTGTCGGCGTCGGCGACAACCGCCCCCACGGGCAGCAGAAAGTCGCTCGCCTTCGTGGTGCGCAGCCCGGTCAGGACCAGCTTGGCGGTCATTCCGGCAAGCACCCCGACTTGATCGGGCTTGTCCATGGTGAACGTGGCACGAAACGTTCGGGTGCTCGGGTCGGCCGCCGTGGCAAGCTCGGTGAGCTCGACGGGAAACTGCCTGCCCGGCAAGGCGGACAGCTCCACCATCGGCTGAGCGACCTGGTTGAACTGCTCGAAGTCGAGGCGTTCTCGTTCCGTGGTGAGATCGCGTTCCGGCACGTCCACGACGACCTCCATCCGCGACTCGTCCTGCAGCAGCAGCACGGGCTCACGCGCTCCGACGTTGCGAAAATCGCTGACGAGCTTGCGGGCGATGACCCCGTCGAATAGTGCCCGAAGCTTGGTTTCTTCGAGGGCCTTTTGGTGGATGCGAAGATCAGCCCGCGCCACGTCGCGCGAGCGCGTCGCCACGTCGAGGTCGCGCTGGGTGCCCGACCCGGAAGCAAAGAGCTTGCTCTCACGGCGGTACTCGGCCTCGGCGAGGCGAAGCCGTGCAAGCGCCGCGTCGACCCTGGCCTGATAATCGCGGGCGTCGAGCCTCGAGAGCACTTGGCCCTTCTTGACCCGCTGGCCCTCCTCCACGTTCCAGTCGATGATCCTGCCCGGAACCTCGAACGCCAGCTCGACCTCCTTCACGGCCTTGATGCGACCCGGGTAGTCGGGGCGCTTGGTGCTACCTTGTCCCTCCAGGCGGTAGATCTTGATCGGCCTCGGCTGCGGCTCGACTTCGACCGCCTGCTCCTTTTTGCAGCTAGCAACCACCGCGACGCAAAGCAGAACCGACATCAACGTGAGCTCACGGATGCGCGCAGTCGAAGTCATGGTGGGCTCCGTGTTCAAGACTCTCTCGCGGCCGTTCGAGGACGGGGCAGCATAGGCAGCTCGGTTGCCGTTGCCAAGACCAAAACGGGGCCGAGATCGCAAGAGCAGCATTTAATGCCTAGGGAAAGCCGCGCGCCTCGACTATTGTTCGCCCGCAATGCGGCGGCTCTGTGCTCTGCTGGTGATTGTTCTGCTCGTCGCGAGCTCGCGCGCCGAAGCGCAGTCGAAGCCAACGGTGGGCGTGGCCACGGTCTTGGACGGCCCGTCTCCAGTCTTCGAGCAGCAACTCGAAGACCTGCGCACCGAAATTAAAACGCAGCTTTCCGACCGCTTCGAGATCATCTGGGTCGCTCTGCCTGTCGCGGGTGACTGGACAGCTCAGAACGTCGAAGGTCAGCTCGATGCCGCCTATTCGAATCCAGAAGTCGCCGTCGTTCTCGGCTTCGGCCATCTCACCGTGCGCGCCGTGGCGTCTCGTCGAAGCCTTCCCAAGCCGACCATGCTGCCTTTCGTGGTCGAGGCGGAGCGTCAGGGGCTTCCCAGACGAGATGACGTGAGCGGCAAGAAGAACCTCACTTACATCACCGAGGACTTCGACATTTCGCGCGAGGCTGCCCGATTGCGCGAGGTCGCTGGGAGCCAACGCATCGTCATCCTCGCTGATCGGTCGGAGGAAG
>JASFKY010000357.1:0-3962 GCA_050118395.1 Myxococcales bacterium
GCATTGATTCGACACTCGATGGCGTGTCCTCGGGGACTCAGCGGATGGTCAGGAAGCTTCGAGGGCTCGCCTTCGGCGATCCGAATCTGTTCGGCGACCAGGTCGACACCCATGACCAACTCGGTGACCGGGTGCTCGACCTGAATTCGGGGATTCATCTCCAAGAAGGTCAATTGACCGCGTTGGTCCAGTAAGAATTCGAGGGTGCCTGCCGACAAATAGCCGACCTCCCGCATCGCGCGTCGGATGGTCGCCGACATGTCCCTTCGTTGCTCCTCCGATAGCGCGATGCTGGGTGCTTCTTCGAGGATCTTTTGGTGGCGACGTTGGATCGAGCACTCGCGCTCCCCCAACACGTGCACGGTGCCGTGCTTGTCGCCGAGGATTTGAAATTCGATGTGTCGCGGACGCTCGAGATACTTCTCGAGGTAGAGCTCATCTCTGCCGAACGCGGCTCGAGATTCGGTGCGTGCCGTTTCGAAGCAGGAACGCAGATCGTCCTCGGAGTACACCACTTGCATTCCTCGGCCACCGCCACCGCCAGACGCTTTGAGAAACACGGGAAAGCCGAGCGCTGCGGCCCTTCTTACAGCGTCGTCCAGATCCTGGACCACGGGGCTCCCTTCGATGATGGGCAGACCAAGGGATTTGGCGAGCGCACGTGCTCGCACTTTGTCTCCCCATTGTCTCATTTGTTCAGGTAGCGGACCGATGAACTCGAGCCCGCACTGCGCGCAGGTTTCCGCGAACTCCGGGTTCTCCGACAAGAATCCGTATCCCGGGTGCACGGCGTCTGCCCCCGTGATTTCGGCTGCAGCGATGATTGCGGGAATGTGGAGGTAGCTGCGTCCCGGGTCGGCCGGACCAATGCAGACTGCTTCGTCGGCCAGCCTCGTATGCAGCGCGTCGGCGTCGATGTCGCTGTGCACCGCGACGGTTCGAAGACCCCGTTCGCGGCAGGAGCGAATCACGCGCAGCGCGATCTCCCCCCGATTGGCGATCAAAACTTTCTTGAACACGGCTCAGACAGTCTCGATCCGGAATAGGCGATCGCCGTACTCGACGGGTTTGCCATCCTCGACCAGCACTTCGGCGATGGTTCCCGTGACCTCGGCTTCGATCTCATTCATGAGCTTCATCGCCTCCACGATACACAGAACCTGTCCGGGCCTAATTGAATCGCCGACGTCCACGAAGGGATCGCTTTCCGGAGATGACGCGCGGTAGAAGGTGCCGACGAACGGAGAGGTCACATAGACGCCCTCGTCTTGCTCTCCTCGGGTTTCATCGGACGGTCGCACGCCGGGTTGTGCGCCGGCGGCCCAAGATGTGGCTGCGCCCGGACTGACGATGGGTGCCGGCTCACGGCGAATCCGAATCCGATCGTCATCGTGCTCCACCTCGATCTCGGTCAGGGCCGATTCGTCGAGGAGCCGAATGAGCTCGCGCAGTTGGTCCAGGTCCAGCTTCATGGTCTCTTCCCGGGGCGGCGGCTCGATCAGCCGGCAAGGTCCAGATAGTCGATCAACGCCCGAAGTCCAAGCGTGTAACTGTTCTTCCCGAAGCCGCTCACGGAACCGATACATACCGGCGCCGTGAGAGACTCGCGCCGGAACGATTCCCGCGCTTGCACGTTCGAGACGTGGACCTCCACGGCGGGGAGACCTGATGCCACGATTGCATCGCGCAAGGAAACCGAAGTATGCGTGAGGCCACCGGGATTGATCACCACGCCGTCACGGGTCAGGCGCGCCTCATGGAGCCAATCGATGAGCTGTCCCTCTTGGTTCGATTGCCGGCATTCGACCGTCGCCCCCAGCTCTAGGGCCAGGTCCTTGAGGGCATGCTCGATGTCGTCCAAGGTGGTGGCGCCGTACACATCCGGCTCGCGCACGCCCAGCAGGTTGAGGTTGGGCCCGCTGAGCACCAAGACCCTTTTCGACGAGCTGGCCATGGTCTCAAAGGTTCTCGATCAGCTTGGGCGCGCTCACGCGAAGGAGGTAGCGCGCCTTGCCCACGTTGCCCCCGGGGGCGACCGCGAGTGCGACGAAGTACTCCTCGGTGAGCATCCGAACGACCGTGGTCAGACGCTCGGTTTGAACGGACACTTCTTCGGTGCTTCCGGCGTCCAGCATTTCGGCGGCGCGTTGCACTCCCTTGAGCACCACGCTGTACTCCATTCCCACGGACTCGATGTCGAAGGGGCCATCGCCTCTGGAGTACTGATCGATGGCGATTCCATCCGAGGCCATGAGCAACCCCGCCACGCCGCCATCGGTTCGATCGACGAGGTCTCGCAGAATCTCTTTGAACATCGTCCCTCCCCCATAATCACCGCACGGACGGCGCTCGCGGTCAAGTATCACGTGCGGGCGATGTGTTCGGCGGTTCGGACGCCGCCAAGAGCCACCGCGAGCGTACTCTGACCGAGCAATACCGAATCGCCGACCAGGTACAAATCGCGGCCTGCCTGCCGAGGCCACAGTGCTCGTGGGCGATAATGATGCAGCCCCACGCGACGGGGAATGCCACCCACGTATCCTCGAGGACGCCCGGTGAATCGCTCGAAGGTTCGTGGGCTGGCCGTCATTTGAAATCGGACTCCTTCCCACAGCCGCGGGGCTCTAAGACGGAGCGTGTTTCGCATCCGTTCCTGGATCGCGCCGACGTACTCACCTCGCTCTTCGTTCGAGAGATCTCTCAAGGTGCTCATGGGTACGTGGGTGGAAACCGTGACGGTGCGCTGTCCGGCGGGCGCACGCTCCTGCTCCTCACGCGAGCTGATCGAGCAAAACAGATGATTGCCCTCCACGAAGGGACGCTCCGTGTCGTCGACGAGCTGCAGGTGGTGCGCGCCGTGCTGGGAAGCCGCGTCCGAATCGACTGCGAGATAGAGCATTGCCGCGCCCCATCCCTCTTCCACCTGTCGCTGCAAGTCACGAAGCTCGCCACCGAGGTGCGAGCCGACCATCTTGCAGAGCGACTGCGGCAACAGATTGGCGGCCACCGTGGCGCAGCGGATGTCCCCGCGACGCGTTTGCACGACCCAATCGCGCCCCTCGCGACGGAGTGACTTGACCCTGTTTGCCACCATGACCTCGCCACCTGCTTTTCGTATGGCATCGACCAGCGCCCAGGCCAGGGATCCGATCCCGCCATGAACGTGGCCGGTGCCCCGAAAGAAATAATCCGCCGCCGCCATGGCAAAGGGCGCCTCGGCCTCGTCGGCGCTCGCTTGCACGGTGATCTGACTCACCGCATCCAGGTACACCCGAAGCGGCTTGCAACCATGAACGCCTTGGCGAGCCATCACGTCTCCGAGTGAGCGGCCGACCCAGCGCAGCACGGGCGCATACGAAGGGGAGCGGCGCAAGTGCTTCAGCACGCTCATCGCGTCGAGCGGGGGCAATAGGCTGGGGTCATCGAAGAGCTCCCAGAGCGCATCAGCGACTCGCCGCTGCGTCGTGAAGAATCCTCGGATGGCTCCGGGATTGGCCCCCGGCAGGGCCGCCAACCGACGCTCGAGCTCCCTCGCTTGGGGCGGGATTGCAAGGGACCATCGATCGGTTCGCAGCTCGACGACCGGGTCGAGCTGGTCGAAGCGAACGCCGAGATCCCATTTGCGATTCCATTCGTCGAAGAGCTGCCCTTCTCCCAGGCCCGAAAACAGGGTGGCGCCCGCCTCGAACTGGTATCCGTTACGCTCGAACGTGCTCGCACAACCGCCCGGATACCGAAGTGTTTCGCAAAGGATGACCTTTGCGCCGAGCTCGGCGAGTCGCAAAGCGGTCGCCAAGCCGCCAAAACCGGCTCCGACCACGACGACGTCGGCGTTTCGCATGCGCCGATTTCTAGTGTCGTGCGGTGGCCTGTCCAGCGTGGCGAAGCACCACGGTCAGCCCACCTCCTTCGGTGTCTTGCAGCTCGAGCGCAAGCCCATGACGCTTCGCTACGTCGCTGGC
>JASFKY010000358.1:0-3937 GCA_050118395.1 Myxococcales bacterium
AGCGGCAAGATTCTCTTCAGCGCCAAAGAGGCCGTATACAAGTGCCAGTATCCGATCACCCGTACGTTTCTCGGGTTTCAAGCCGTCGAGATGGTCGAAATTCACGACGGCGCTTTCAAAGCGGTCTTTCGGCAGGAAGTCGACGGATTCCAATCGGGCCATGTGATCTTGGGGCGCTACCTCGTCGAGGAGGGACTGGTGGCCACCGCTTGCGAGCTCCTTCCGTGAGGCAAGACGAGCTCACCGTCGTCGTGGACGTTCCGCGCGGAAGCTTCCTCAAGCGCGATGACCACGGCGCCATCGATTTCGTCTCGCCCCTGCCTTGCCCCTTCAACTACGGGCACGTCCCCGGGACCCTGGCGGACGATGGGGAGGCCTTCGACGCCTTGATCCTGGGGCGTCGGCTTCCCAGGGGAAGCAAGTCGACGGTGGCCGTTCGAGGCCGCGTCGACTTCATCGATTCGGGACGGCCCGACCCGAAGTGGATCTGCGCCGGCGCCCCGATGAGCGCGCGTCAGCGCCTTCAGGTGGAGATCTTCTTTCGTTTTTACGCGGCCGCAAAGCGCCTGATCAACCGCTTTCGAGGCAAGACCGGACCGACTCGCTACCTCGGCTGGCTCTAGAGGCCGCGGTCGTGCAAACTGCACGACTCGCTTGGCTGAGTCGCTGGACATACGGATCGTGTCGTCTCTGGCCTCGGTGGACGCGGGTGCCTGGAACCGAATGGCGGGCGACGACGACCCATTCGTGGAGCACGCGTTCCTGTCGCTGTTGGAGGAAAGCGGCTCGGTGGGCCGTGGCTCCGGTTGGGAGCCGCTTCACGTCACCGCATGGCGCCGAAAGCGTTTGGTGGGCGCCTTGCCGCTCTACCTGAAGACGCACAGCTATGGGGAGTACATCTTCGATTGGGGCTGGGCGGATGCGGCGATGCGCTTGGGTACGAGCTACTACCCCAAGCTGGTGTCGATGGTGCCGGTCACACCGGTCACCGGCCGGCGATTTCTCTTTGCACCCGAGGAAGATCCCGAAGCCTTGGCTTCCCGTTTAATCGACGGCTGCCTGGACCTCGCCGACTCCGTGAAGGCGTCTTCCATCCATCTGCTCTTCTTGAACGCCCAAGAGCGAAATTGGGTGGCCCACGACGCACGCCTGATGGAAAGGCTTTCCTTTCAGTTTCACTGGCACAACGAAGGGTACGAGACCTTCGATCAGTTTCTCGGAGCCTTTCGATCGTCCATGCGAAAAAAGCTTCGAAAGGAGCGTCGCATCGCAGCGGAAGCCAGCCTCGAGATTTCGAAGATCCCCGGTCACGAGCTGAGCCTCTCCGATTGGCGCACGCTCGGGCGCCTTTATCGCGCCACCTGTCGTCGCAAGGGATCCTACCCTTATCTCACCCCCGAGTTCTTCGAGTTGGCGCCGTCGGCGCTCGATGGGTCACCCCTGATTTTCGCAGCGAGGGATGCGGGTCGAATCGTCGCGGCATCGCTGAATTTCCAAAAAGGTAAGCACCTCTACGGGCGATATTGGGGCGCTTCGCAAAGACACGAGATGCTCCACTTCGAGCTCTGCTACTATCGGCTCATCGAGCATGCCATCGAGCATCGGATGCGGCGTTTCGAAGCCGGCGCCCAAGGTGCTCACAAGCTCAGACGAGGTTTGATGCCCGCTCCCATCTTCAGCGCCCACTGGATTCGCCATCCGGTTCTCCGAGATGCCGTCGCGGATTTCCTTCCTCGCGAGGCGGCCTCGGTGCGAGAGCAGATCCGAGAGCTCAGCCACCATGGGCCGTTCCGCCGGGACGAGGGTGGACCCGAACAGAGCCCGCGGGCCTAGCGATGACCGCTCTGTTCGCCTATTTTGCGTTCGCTCTCGTCGCTTCGTTTCTTTGCTCCATCTTGGAGGCGGCTCTGCTCAGCGTGACTCCGTCGCATCTGGCCAAGTTGGAGCAAGATCGACCGAAGGTCGGCACGAGGCTCCGAGCGCTCAAATCTCACATCGATCGACCCCTCGCTGCGATCTTGAGCCTGAACACGATCGCCAACACGGCAGGCGCTGCGGGCGTGGGTGCCGAGGCCCAACGCATCTTTGGCTCGCAAGCCCTCGCCGTCGCCTCGGTCGTCCTCACCCTGTCCATTCTCTTCATCTCCGAAATCCTTCCCAAGACCTTGGGGGCGCTGTACTGGCGCCGCCTGACCGGTTTCATCGCCTTTGCTTTGCCACCGCTGATGTTGCTCATGCTTCCCCTGGTCTGGATGTCCGAGGCGGTGACGCGTTCACTGAAACGCCGGCGCGTTGCCGAAAAGCTGTCCCGTGAAGAGTTTGCCGCCCTTGCGCGGATCGGTGAGGAACAGGGGGTGTTCGACGAGTCCGAAATGAGAATTCTGCGCAATCTCTTTCATTTTGGCTCGCTTCGGACCCGGGACATCATGACCCCCCGAACGGTCATGTTTTCGCTCGAGGAGAACACGAGCGTGAGAGATGCGATTTCGGAGCGAGGCTCCATGATCTTCTCTCGGATTCCCATTTGGAAGGACGATCCAGACCACGTGACGGGTTACATCTTGAAAGATCAGCTGTTGTTACGCGCGGCGCGAAACGAGCTCGATGCGCCAGTGCGGTCGTTTGCACGCGAGGCGCTGATGGTCCCCGATACGATACCATTGCCCTCTTTGTTCGAGAGACTGCTCGACAACCGCGAGCACATTGCCGTGGTCGTCGACGAGTACGGCGGAGTCGACGGAGTCGTCACCATGGAGGATGTGCTCGAAACCCTCATCGGGCTCGAGATCGTCGACGAAATGGATTCGGTTCAGGACATGCGAGCCATGGCCCGGGCCAAATGGGAGGCCCGCGCAAAACACATCGAGAGCAATCCTCCCGAGGAGCCGCGGGCTGCCAATCGTGATCGGGGCTCATGACCGTTTCATTCGCCGACCATCGCCTTCCGAGATCGGCATTCGAACGTTGGCTTTACGCGCTGAAGCCGGCGAGCTGGCCGAAGCTTTTCGTGCCGGCCTTGCTCGGGCAGGCGCTGGGCTCGGTTCGAGGTGTCGACTGGAGAGCTCTGGGCTTGGGCCTCGCTTTCACCGCGCTCGGCCTGGCTTTCATCGTTTTGCTCAATGATTGGGGCGACCGCCGCGTCGATTCGCTCAAGCGAAAGATGTTTCCCGAAGGCGGCTCTCCCAAGACCATCCCGGACCACATTCTGGCTCCCCAAAGCGTCGGTATGGCTGGGGTGCTGTGCTGGGTGGCGACCCTGCTGACGGCAGCGGGGGCCGAGCTCGCCTTGGAACGGCGTTTCGCGTTCTTGGGGGGCCTCGGTTGCACGCTGATCTTCGTGGCATATACCTTGCCACCCCTGCGGCTCAACTATCGCGGGGGAGGCGAGCTGCTGGAGATGCTCGGAGTCGGGATCGCGCTTCCGCTCTACAATGCCTACCTTCAAGCGGGGAACATCCCGCCACGCACCTGGCCCTGGGTGGCGGGGTTTGCGCTCTTGAGCCTAGCGAGCGGCGTGGCCAGCGGGCTTTCGGACGAGCAAAGCGATCGCGCGGGCGGCAAGCGGACTTGGGCCTCCACGTTTGGAAATGCTCCGGCCCGACGGATGGCCGAGGCCTGCGTCTTGCTCGGCGCGGGAGTCTGGGTCGGCTCTTCGTTGTGGAGGCCAGCATGGGTTCCTCTCGTCGCAAGCCTTCCGGCCGTGGCGATCATCGCCTGGAATTTCCTCCAGATGCGGCGAGTCAGCCCCTCGGCAGTCACCAATGCGTTTCGAGCCCAAGGAGCGTACAAACGTCATCTGCACCGAGCCATCTGGCATAGTACAACCCTGGCGTCCTTGGTTCTGTGGCTTCGACCGAGTTTCTCATGAAGACGCATGCACTCCACCAGACCGTGAGCGCTCTGGCAGACATCGACACCCGCATCGTGGGCTTGCCCC
>JASFKY010000359.1:0-3909 GCA_050118395.1 Myxococcales bacterium
TGTGAGCACGCTCGAAGCCCGCGGCATGCTCGCGCAAAACCCGAAGCTCCGCGTCCATCTCCTGAATGATCATGGCTGTCCGCCAGCTCGATTCTTTCTTGGCTCGAAGGACGTCCCCATAGATGTGGTCTCCCACGTAGAGAACTTCATCGCCTGCCACGCCCAGCGTCCGCTGGAGGTCGGCGATGTTGCCTCCCATGTACGTGTGGCCTCGCTCCAGGTCGTGCGTCTCGCTGCGGGTTTGAAGGTCGATGAAAGGGGTTTTCCCCACGAAAAATCCAGGCTTCTTCGCAGCCGTGCAGATGTAATCGAAATAGTTTCTCCAACTCGGGTATTCCTCCAA
The DNA here is from genome assembly GCA_050118395.1 of Myxococcales bacterium. GTDB lineage: Bacteria > Myxococcota_A > Polyangia > Polyangiales > Houyiibacteriaceae > SG8-38. Next base: position 344 of record JASFKY010000359.1, read on the forward strand.
CGCCTCGTCGAGCAGATACGACATCATGGCGTCGGTGTATTGCGGCCCCGAGTTGGTGAGCAGGAAGAGCCGCTTGCCCGCGCTCCTGAGCTTGTGAAACAAGACTCCGAGCTCGGCGTCGCGATCTACGTATCGTGGCAGATCTCCGAGCACGACGTCCAAGATGGAGCCATCTTGATGTGACAGATCCGCGCACTCCCGGATGTCGGTGAAGAGCTGACTGTAGTCGATGTCCCGCCCGAGGTTTTCGAGGTGCTGAACGGCCGCGGCGTACACCGCCACCTCGGACAGTGAATAGAGAGTGTCGACCCAGTGGTATCGGCGGGTCCCCGGACGAAGGCGGCGCGTATGATAGGCTTGCCGGCGCTCGTCCCGTGTGAGCTTACGAAATCCGTGATAGGCCGTCTTCACGTACCGAAAGCGATCCATCTTGAGCACGTTGCCGAGCTTCCGATCGATGAGAAGCCCCCGGATGGGGAAGTCGGTTCGGTACTTCATCGAGCGGAGCTCTTCGGGATAGCCCCGCTCCACGAGCTTGCTGACGGTCGCCTCGATGCTCAACCGATCCATCTCGGCCTGGCGATAAATCGCGAGGGTGTAATCCATGTCGAAGCCCACGGCCTTGACCTGGTCCAACCTCAAGTTGCGATTGCAGTAGACCCTACGGCCGATCGGTGGCGGGAAGACGCTTCCCGAAGGAGAGTCGAATTCCGGCGCCGGGAACCGCTCCTGCAAGGAGTCGCTCAGTTGTCGCCGGGATAAACGCTGACCCGCTTGCCGGATCGACCACGACGCTCGAACTTCACGACGCCATCGACCTTCGCCCAGAGCGTGTAATCCTTGCCCACGCCCACGTTTGCGCCGGGCTGGAACGTCTGGCCCACCTGCCGGACCAAAATGCTGCCTGCGGGGACGGCTTGCCCGCCAGTGACCTTGACCCCGCGATATTGCGCGTTGGAATCACGGCCGTTGCGGGATGAGCCTTGACCTTTTTTATGTGCCATGGCGCTTCCTTAGCCTTTCACGCTCTCGATGCGCAGCTCGGTGTACGGCTGACGGTGACCGCGGCGGTTCCGGTAGCCTTTCCGGCGCTTCATCTTGAAGACGATGATTTTCTTCGCGAGATCTTGGCCGGTGATTTCGGCGGTTACCTTCGCCCCGCCCACGTGCGGCTTCCCCACCGCGACCGTATCGCCGCCGACCATCAGAACGTCGGTGAACTCGACTTTGGAGCCGACGTCTCCGTCGAGCTTTTCGACGCGAATCGTGTCGCCTTCGGCGACTCGATATTGTTTTCCGCCTGTTTGAATGACCGCGTACATGGTGAATCCGTGAGTCCCTGAGGTTTGGGGGCGCGTAGTCTAAGGGCTCGCGGTGTACCTGCAAGCCAAAACGGGCCCGTTGGCCTCGCTCGAGCATAGGATACGCCAAGTCTCTAAAATGACGAGTGAATTGGCCTCTCGGAGTCGCTGTCCCCGACCCAAGGACGCCGCGGGTCGAACACCAGCGCGAGAAGAACCGCCCCATAGCTCGAGAGCTGCAACCACAAGGGCATGTCCCACACGCCCTCGCGCACCCAGCGATCGAGCGGCGCATACGCACAAAGAACCGAAGCGCTCCAGACCAAGCCCGCTCGACCTCCCGCGAAGAGCTCGAGCGGGATCAACCAACCGAGGTACCAAGGATGGACCTGAGGGGAGAGCAGGAGCACGGCCCAGATGAGCACACGTCCGCTCTTCACGGGTGGCGACCGGCGACGGAGAAGCACCCACCAAAGCGTCGCGAGCGCGGCGAGAACCGCGGCGCGCGCCACCAGAGCGGCCCAATCTTCGGGCACGAGCTGATCGGCGAGCCAGCGGACGCCTGCGAAAACGCTTTCGTTGCCGCGCCACCGGCTTGCGAACTGACCCGGCCCGGATGCGGCATCCGAGGGGGTGCGCCACCAAACCAGAGGCAACACGAACAGCGCAGAAACCGTCGACACCGCAGCGAGAGCCTTGGGTCGACGTGTGAAAAATGGAAGGAACACCAATCCGACCACCTTGAGGCCAACCGCTGCGCAAACCGCCGTAGCCGCCGGTGCGATGCGAAGCCGAGCGAGCGCCCACACCCCGATCAGGAGCGCCAGCCCGGTCAAGACGTCGAAATGGCCGTTGAGCGCAGCCTCGCTCAGCAGGAGCGGGTTGAGCCCGAGGGCGAGCGCCGCATTCGGCCGATCGGCGAGACGCGACACGGTCCAGGCCGATAGGACGTGTGCCGCGAGGGCCAAGAGCTTGACGGTCCAGACCTTGCCGCCGAGCAGCGCCGCGACGACGAACAAGAGCTGCGAGAGTGGCGGATAGATGCTGGCGAGAGACTTGTTGTTGATCGGTGCCCAGAGCTCGTTTCGCAGCGAAGTCAGCGCTGGATCGTCTGGAGCGAGGCGGTACGGATTGAGCCCGTGCAGCCAAAGGCGTCCCTCCCAAAGGTACCGATACAGGTCGTCCGACATCACCGGCGGTGCGAAGACGAGCGCGATGCCGAGGATCGATGAGGCAATGAGCGCGGTTCGCTGCCTGTCGCGCCCCTCGCCGGCGCCGGCCGCCCATGCGAGCAAGCCCGCATACGGCACGAAAGACAACGCCAATCCGAGCACGATGCGGGAGGGCGCAGCCCCGGACCGCGCGGCAAACGAAAGCGCGACGAACAGGACGCCCTGCGCTGCGAGGCAAGAGAAGAACCGCAAGCGCTCCCGGCGGGCCTTCATTGGATCACGAAACGAAGCACCCGCACTCGCTCACCGGGCAGCAGGCTGTATCGGTATTGCCCGGCGATCTGACGCCCGACCGCCACGGACACCGTGACTTCGGTCGGACCTCCCCCGGTGATGCACTCCCCCCAGTATTGGATCTCGACTTCATAGATTCCCGGGATCGGACGCTCGCCGACCCAGCGAATGTTCTCGACCCGTGGGTTGGGCATGTTGGGCTCGCAGTCGCCTCGACCAGCGTGGTCCTCGCGTCCGCCGGACGGAGTCGATGGCCTCTGAAAGCTCAGTGTGTCACCCAAAGGACCCGTGACGTACAAATCGATGTCCGAGCCGGTGTTCCACGAGGCGGTCACCTGCATGAGACCGGTCCCGTAGCCACAGCCATCGTCGATGACGCCGTCACAGTCGTCGTCCAGGGCGTTGCACTTCTCCTCGACGGGATGAGCGCAGTCTCTTGGAATCTCTTGAGCCGTGGAGATCGGCACGATCGAAACCAGCACGGGAGGCTCCACGATCTCGGGTAGGCTTTCGGCTTCCTCCGTTTCACGCGCCGTCTGGGGCTCCGGAGCCGTGGCGGTGGCGCCCGAGCACGCGGCCATGAGCATCAGTCCCCCTACAATCACGGCTCGGCCTCTCATCGCCGCGGGCACTATAGCCGACGTGGCGTACAATGCGGCTCATGATGGATACTCTCGACCGAGCCGTCGACGTTGTCGGCCGCTACGGCGGCAGTCCCGATGTGGCCATGGTGCTCGGCTCGGGGCTCGGAGACTACGCCCGGACCTTGGAGGACGCCCAATCCATCCCCTACGCCGAG
>JASFKY010000360.1:0-3884 GCA_050118395.1 Myxococcales bacterium
GCGGGCACATTCGCATCTGGATCCCGCCCTCGACCAACTCGGCTTGCGCGTCGAAGCTCCGCCGAAAGGCTCGCGAGGGCATCGACGCGTGTAAGATTCGCAAGTCCAAGCCTTGCCTGGAGAGCTCCGCGAGCACCTCCAGAACCGAGCGATACCGAGACCTCCTTCGGCCCACGGACCGCGGCCCTTCTACCATCACGTCTTTGAGGTTTGCAGTGGCGATCCAGACGCTGTGCTTCGCCCCCAGCACGGCTTGCATGACCTCTTCGTAGTGCTCGCGGTCGGCCAGAAGACGCAGGGAAACGGAGGCTCGCATCTGCAGGACGATACGGCACGGGACCGGTTCGAATCCATTTCGCGTCGCTAGGCGCCGATGCAACGGCGGACCACCTGCATCAGGGTTTCGGTGCCCCAGGCCAGTCCATCGACGGGAATTCGCTCGTCGTGACCGTGAAACATGTCGGCGAATCGAAGGTTGGGTGGCAAACGTACGGGCGCAAAGCCGTACCATTTCGCGCCCAGCGACGTGAATGCCTTGGCATCCGTGAACCCTTGCAAGATGAACGGAACGACCGGCGCTTCCGGCGCCCGTTCCGCCATCACCTCGTGAATGACGGTATAGAGCGACGATTCCTTCGGTTCCGTGATGACGGGTGGCAGCGAGTGAATGGTCTCGATTTCGATGTCCTGGCCGAGCACTTCCCGAAGCTCCCGGAGGAAATCGTCTGGGCTTTGGCCCGGGAGAATGCGCCCGTCGATCTCGGCGGTGGCGACGCTGGGAATGACGTTGGTCTTGTTGCCTGCGCGAAGCACGGTGGGAGCGGCCGTGTTGCCGAGCAGGGCTCGAAATGCGCGTTTGACCGATGGGTCGGGAAGCAAGTTGAGCACCGCCGGGCCGAGGGTCGGGTTGCCCAACATTTTGACGAACGGCCGCATGGGTCCGGGCAAGTGCGATGCGAGCGCGTCGACGAAGGCTTGAACCGGCGCCGAGGAATGACGCGGAAGCCCCTGCGCCCCGAGCCGTGCCACGGCTTCGCTGAGCCGAACCACGGCGGAGTCCTCACGCGGCATGGACCCATGGCCGGGCTCGCCCCTCGCCGTGGCGCGAACCCAGCAGACCCCCTTTTCGGCCACCTGAACCGTGAAGAATGTCTTGCCTGCGACCCGGAGATTGAATCCCCCACCTTCGCCAATTGCGAATTCGCTACGTACGAGCTCAGGATGATTGTCGCACAGCCACAGCGAGCCGTACCGGCACCCCGCTTCCTCGTCGGCCACGCCTGCGAAGATCAGATCTCGCGCGGGCTTCACTCCCTCGCGGGCCAATCGAGTGAGTATGGCAACGGACATCGCAGCCATGTTTTTCATGTCGATGGCGCCGCGGCCCCAGAGGCATCCGTCGTGAACCTCGCCGCAAAATGGAGGGTGCTGCCAAGCCGAGGGCTCGGCCTCGACGACGTCCAGATGCGCCGTCAGCAAAAGCGGCGGCAGCTGGCCCGTTCCAGCGAGCCGCGCGACCACGTTTCCGCGCCCGGCGGCGCTCTGCAAAACCACCGGATCCAAGCCGGCTGAACGCAGCTCCTCGGCCAAAAGCTCGGCCGCGGGAAGCTCGTTGCCGGGCGGGTTGGTGGTGTCGATGCGCAGCAGCCGCTGGCAAAGCCCAAACGCGTGCTCGACGAGCTCTCGATCCACCTGCTCCACGGCGTCTTATTCGCCCTTGCCCGAAGCGGACTTCTTTTTGCGCGGCTTCTTGCTCGCGCGCTTTTTGGCCGCCGCCTTCTTCGGAGGCTTGAGCTCGCGTTTTCGAGCCGTCTCCGATTGTTCCACGCTGGCTTTGAGAGCCTCGAAGAGATCGATGACCTTGGCCTTGGGAGCCTCCGGGGTGGTGGTGATTTCGTGGCCGGCAATCTTCTGCTCCACGGCCTGCAGCACCCGAGCACGGAATTCGTCCTCGAATTTCTCCGGCTCGAAGCGCTCGACGCTCAGCTGCTCGATGAGCTGGCGGGCCATTTCGACCTCCCCTGCCTTGAAAGCAACTTCGTCTCCGAGATCGATCTCGCCGAAATCCCGCACCTCGTTGGCGTAGTAGAGCTGATGCATGATCAAGCCCTGCTGGTACGGACGAATCAGGACGAGGTGGCCCTTGCCGCGAGCCACGTAGCGGCCCAACGCGACGCGCTCCGTCTCACCCATCGCCTGGGACAAGAGCCTGTAGGCCTTGTGCCCGCCCTTGTCGGGTCCGAGATAGTAGGACTTGTCCAAGTACACGAAGTCGACCGTGCTGAGCGGCACGAACTCGAGAATCTCCAGATTGTGGGTCTTTTCTTCTTCGAGCGCCTTGAGCTCCTGCGGATCGAACTGCACGTACTGCCCTTTGGCGTACTCGTATCCCTTGACGATATGAGACCGGTCCACGACTTCGTCGTCCACCGGGCAATACACCTGGTACTTGATTCGATTGCCGCACTCGTCGTGGAGCTGATGAAAGCTCACGCCCTCGGAGCTGGCCGCCGTGTAGAGCTTGAACGGAATCGAAACGAGGCCGAACGAAAGCGTTCCGGAGCTGATGGCGCGCGCGGGCATCGGATCATGATAGATCGCATCCTGAGATTGGCGAAGCCTTGAGTAAGAAGCCTGACAATGGGCTCTCGCGGTACCGTAAAAAGCGCGACCCCAGCAGAACCACGGAACCGTTTGAAGCTGAACCTGCGCGCAGGAGCGGTGTCACGAGGCGCGGACGGTTCGTGGTTCATTGCCACGATGCTCAGCGACTCCACTACGATCTACGCATTCAAGTCGGGGGCGTGCTGGAAAGCTTTGCGGTGCCCAAGGGCCCGAGCTTGCGCGTCGACGACAAACGACTGGCCGTGCGCACCGAAGCCCATCCCCTTCGCTACCTGGACTTCGAGGGGGTCATCCCCGAAGGAAACTACGGCGCGGGATCCATGATCGTGTGGGACCGGGGGCGTGTTTCGTATCCAAAAGATTCAGCTGAAGTCGGCCTGCAAAAGGGCGCCCTGTCCCTCGAGCTCGACGGCTTCAAGCTCAAGGGCCGGTACAGCCTGGTTCGTCCGTCCAAACCGCAAGGCCCGCGGCGACAGGAGGAGTGGCTGCTCATCAAACGCGACGATGCATTCGCAAGGGACCAAGACATCACGGAAACCAAGCCCCGAAGCGTGCTTTCCGGCATGACGGTCGAAGAGCTCGCCGAAGCGGACGCGATCTACGAACGAGCAGTGGATCGCGCTCGCTCATCGGGCGCCCGGCTCGGCTCTTTGCTCGCCAGCCAGCTCACGCCGATGCTGTGTTCGCTACAGGACGTGACCGCAGATCGAGCGGGCTGGATCTACGAGCTCAAGCTCGATGGCGTGCGCATTTTGGCCGAGCGCAAGGGCGACGAGGCCAGGCTGTTTTACCGGACGCACCGATCGGCCACGGCAAGCTTCCCCGAGGTGGTCGAAGCCCTGAAGAGCCTCCTCGCCAAAGACGCCATCGTGGACGGTGAAATCATCGCGCTGGACGAAGCCGGGCTTCCCTCGTTTCAAAGACTGGGCAGTCGCATTCACGCGCACCGACCCGGCGACGTGCGCTTCTTGCGCGACGCGGTCCCAGTGGTCTTCGTGGTTTTCGATATCTTGACGCTCGGACGGTACGATTTGCGCGAGCTCCCCCTGCACGATCGCAAGGAATTGCTGAAGCTCGTCGTGCCAGGCGATGCGGGCGTGATCCGCCCATTGGACTACGCCGAGGACGACGGGCGACCCATCCTGGCGTTTTGCGAGCAGCACGGGCTCGAAGGCATCGTGGCAAAACGCGCAGATTCCCGATACCACGTGGGGCCTGGCCGAACTGCGGACTGGGTGAAGATCAAACGGGTCCGCGAG
>JASFKY010000361.1:0-3872 GCA_050118395.1 Myxococcales bacterium
ATCGGTAATCCGGGGATCGGTCGTTCGGGCGTGAGGAAGCGTTCCTTCCACGCATCCGATCAGGAACACGACAGAAAACTCCAACCCTTTGGCCGAATGAAGGGACGACAGCGTGACACGGCGCCCGGGCTCGTCGACATCTGCGTCGGCCGGGTCGAGGGCCAAATGATGAAGAAGTTGCTGCAGCGCTTCGCGGTCGGGGCCCGCTCGTGCCTCGAGCCGCTCGATGCTTCGCAAAAGGAAGCGAACGTTGGCATGGCGTCGCTTGGCTTCCGGGCTTTTCCCATCCGCCTCATCCAGCATCCCGACGGACCGAAACAGCGCTTCGGCGGTGGTACCGAGCGCACCTTGCCCAAATCCATTGCGGGCAGCCGACAGAGCTTGCCCCAGTCGCATCGCAGACGTCTTGGCGCGCACGCTCAGTGCATCGATGCCGTCCGCGCCCCGGAGCGCACGGGCGAGACTCAGTCGATGCGCCCGCGCGTACTCGGCGATCTGTCGCACAGACTGAGCACCGAGACCGCGTGGGGGCACGTTGACGATTCGCCGAAGTGAAAGCTCGTCACGTGGATTGAGCGCCACACGCAAATAGGCGATGCCGTCCTTGATCTCCTTGCGGTCGAAGAACTTGGTTCCTCCGAACACCCGATAGTCGATTCCCGCAATTCGAAGCTCTTCCTCGAGGAGCTTGGCTTGTGTGTTCGAACGATAGAGGATCGCGATTTCGTTCGGCGCGACTCCTCGTTTCTGCAACGCACGGATCTCCGAGGCAACGAGCTTGGCTTCATCCTGAGGCTCAGGGAGCACGCACGACCGCACCGGGGCGCTCCGTTGCCGCGTGGGCTTGAGCACCTTGGCATAGGGTCGCCTTTTCGATTGCTCGATCGCAGCATTGGCCACGTTGAGAATGGCGGGGCTGGACCGGTAATTGTGCTCCAATTTGATCACCGCCGCGCCCGGAAAATGGTCTTCGAAATCGAGGATGTTTTCGATGCACGCGCCGCGCCATCCATAAATCGACTGGTCGTCGTCTCCGACGACGCACAGGTTGGCGCGCTCGTTCACCAAGAGTCGAATCAAATCGAGTTGCGCCGTGTTGGTGTCTTGAAACTCGTCGACCAAAATATGTGCGAACCGGGCGCGCCACTTCGCTCGCAAACGGGGATGTTCCATCAACAGCCTGACCGGTTTGACCACCAGGTCATCGAAGTCCAAGGCGTGCATCTCGGCCAGTGTGGCTTCGTAGGCCGGGTACAAAGCGGCTGCTTCCTGATCGTATTCGTCTTCTCTCGGGCGTACCTGTTCGTGGTTTCGCAGTGCATTTTTCCAAAGAGAGATGCGAGACAAAATCGCCTGGGCGTCCAACCTGCGTTCGGATCGAGAGCTCGTGCGCAAGAGCTCGCGCACCACCCCTAGGCTGTCGCCTTGATCGAAAATCGTGAACCTCGAACCGAGGCTCAAGGTCGCCGCTTCCTCCCTCACGAAGCGAACCCCGAAGCTATGAAACGTAGAGAGCCAAATGGCGCTAGCGGATTGCGGATCGACCATGGAGGCAATGCGATCGCGCATCTCGCTGGCCGCCTTGTTGGTGAAGGTCACGGCCAACACGGAGGATGGGTTGACGCCCTCTTCCAGCAGTCGCGCGATTCGAGCCGTGATGACGCGCGTCTTCCCGGAGCCCGCGCCCGCCAGAACCAGCAGTGGCCCGTTTCCGTGGTGCACTGCCGCACGCTGTTGAGCGTTCAGTCGCAAGGGAGGCGGGCGTAGCCTGGCGGGTCGGTTCGTTCAAGGCGGCACGTGTGATACAAAGTCTCAGGAGCGCGAATCGGCAACGCCGGAGCCGCAATGGGAGAGGAGATCGAGCGTAAGTTCCTGGTCGTGGGAGAGGATTGGCGCCGCGAGGCGACCGGCACTCCTTATCGACAGGGTTTTCTGTCGACTGAACCGGAGCGGACCGTTCGAGTCCGCGTCGCGGGAGACAGGGGCTCGATCACGGTCAAGGGAAAGACTTCGGGCGCCCGTCGGGCGGAGTTCGAGTACGCAATTCCAGTCCACGATGCGAGGCAGATGCTCGATACGCTTTGTCGGAAGCCATTGATCGAGAAGACCCGGTACTCACTCACGGTAGGCGATCATGTCTGGGACATCGATGTCTTTGAGGGAGTCAATGCGGGGCTCGTCGTCGCGGAGATCGAGCTACGAACGGAAGACGAAGGGTTCGAAAAGCCTTCGTGGATCGGCGATGAAGTGACCGGAGATCCCCGCTACTTCAATTCCAATCTCGTCGCGCATCCCTACGACACCTGGTAGGAGCCGATGTCGGTGGGGCGTGGGGGGGACCGATGACGAGTCCGTATGTCAATTGTTGGAGAGGCGGACGCGGCGAGGTACACGGCCAAACGAAAAGGGCTGCCTTACTGGATCCGCGAGCACGAGCTCGATGATACGCGCCGCCACGTCACCGAGCGTGTGAGCGAGCCGCTGCCTGCCGCTTGATTTGGTCGCTAGCTCGCTTTTCCACATGCGCTAGAGTTGCGGCATGAAAAGGACGATCGGTATTTTGACAGGTGGGGGCGACGTGCCGGGCCTCAATCCCGCAATTCGCGCGGTGACGCTGCGCGCATTACGTGAAGGGCACCGCGTGATCGGGGTTCGGCGCGGTTGGGGCGGCTTGGTGGACATCGTTCCCGACAAGGATGCGGACAACACCGAGCACGTCCGAGTCTTGACGGAGGAAGTGGTCAATCGAGCCGGCCGCACCGGAGGGACCTTTCTACACACCTCGCGAACGAGGCCCAGTCATTTACCCAAAAGTTTGGTGCCCTCGCATCTGCAAGACAAATACACGGCGGACATCAATGACATCACCGATGACGTGCTGAAGAACCTCGAATTTCTGGGCATCGACCACCTCATTCCCATCGGGGGCGACGATACTCTCAGCTATGCAGCCGAATTGCACCAGCGGGGGGTCCCCGTCGTTGCGATCCCCAAAACCATGGATAACGACGTCCCGGGCACCGACTATTGCATAGGTTTCAGCACTTGCGTGACTCGCACCATCGAGCTCACGAACAGGCTTCGCACCACCGCAGGCTCTCACGAGCGATTCTTGGTGATCGAAGTCTTCGGTCGCTATGCGGGGTACACCGCATTGCTTCCGACCATGGCTGGCGCCGCCAATCGTTGCGTCATTCCCGAGCACCACTTCGACATGGAACGGCTAGCCGAGTTGCTCACGGAAGATCGCAATCGCAACCCGAGTCGCTATTCGGTGGTTCTGGTTTCCGAAGGAGCGCAGATAGCCGGTGATGACACGATGTCTTTCGAATCGGAGGAAGCCGATCAGTTCGGACACCGCAAGCTGGGCGGCGTCGGTGATCGCGTGGCCAACGCGCTGAAGAAGCTCTCCTCTCGCTACAACGAAGGGCGCCGCATCGATGTGGTGAACCAGCGCCTCGGCTACATGGTGCGGTGTGGAGAGCCGGATGGCTTGGATTCGATCGCGCCCATGGTCTACGGAAACTTGGCCCTCGACCTGATCGACTCGGGCGTGTCGGGACGGCTCGTCTCGGTCCAAAATGGTCGCTACTGCAGCGTGCCCATCGAGACGATTTCAGGTGCCAAGAAGGTCGTCGACGTCGCGAAATACTACGACCAGGACCGCCTTCGGCCGAGGTTCAAGTCCTTCAGTGATCTTCCTCTGTTCCTCATGACGAGCGACGCACAGAGCGTCTAGCTCCCTGGCGATGCATCGTGATCGGTGATCTCGACCTGGCGGGCGTTGCACTTGGCAAAGATGTCGCGCGCGAGCTCAGGGCGGGTGTCTGCGTTGACGCCGATCAAAATCGTATCGGCGTCGAGCTCCCCTT
>JASFKY010000362.1:0-3863 GCA_050118395.1 Myxococcales bacterium
CTGACTACGTGATCGAGCACACCGCAATCGACGAGCGGGCAGAGGCTATCCACTGGCTGGAAGAGACACTCACGGCTTTCGCAAAGTGTCTGACTCCCGCCGAGGCGCAACGTCTAGCGCTCGAAGTGCCCCCTCCAGCATCCCACTGGATTCGGGACGTCGATCACGAGCGCAAATTCGATCGGCCGGAGCAGCTCTACGATCTCGTTCGGCAGCACCTCGGGGTCAGCGCGGGCATTGCGATGGAACGAGCACAAGTGGCAGTCTCGGCTCTGACGCGCGAGCTGCGCCCAGATACTCGCCAATGGCTCGTAAAGCATATGGGCGAATCCTGGCAAGGTCTCTTCGAGGAGCGCACGGCATCGGCCTCCACCGGTCCAAGGGAGCACCGAGCTCACGCGGCCCAGCGCGGACACGCTTCCACCCTGTCAGAGGGCCGACCAGGTAGCGTCACTCCGTTGAGTGAAGCCGCTCCCGAGCCGCAAAGCGGGTCGGTCGCCGAGCTGAACCCGCATGAGGATCGCAAGGTCTCATCGACGCAAGATGTCAACGCGGAGCCATTGAGCTCCGGCACGGCACGAAGCACACACCCCGTGAGCGAAGGCGACTGAGCACTCATTCGGTCGTCGCCGGATTCGAGGGGGCCGTCAGCCCCCAAGCCTATCGAACGGGAAGCCCGGCCTCCTTCCAGTCCTTCTTGCCGGCCTGATAGCGGTACACGTGCTCGTACCCGAGTTGTTCCATCTTGCGCGCTGCCTTCGCGGATGACTCGCACTTGGCGTCCGAGCAGTACACGACGACCTCGGCATTCTTGTCCGGGATGGCCTGTTGGATGCTTTCTTCGAACCCGCTGGCCAAAGGCACGTTCATCGCACCAGGAAGATGAAACTCGTCGTATTGCTTTGGATCGAGGACTTCGACGAGCTTGAGATTGAGGTTGTTTTCCATCTTGTCTTGCAGGGCTGCTCTTTGGATTGTCTGCATGTGATTCCTCCCGTGCCGTTGGATCTACGCACCGTCCATGCCAATCGGAATCGAATGAATCGGCTGCCCGTATGTCAGGATGCAGCCGGGGCATTCTGCCTCAGGCGTGACAAACGATCGCATACGCGCGGCCCGGGAATGCCGGCCTCCGGTTTGCGGCATGGGCTTTGCAAGCAACCGTACGCATGGGATCTCAGGTATATAAGCACATCAAAGTCACCGGGCAGTCGTCGGAAAGCATCGAAGGGGCAATCCGCGCGGCGTTGGAGGAATCGGCACGCACGATCAAGGGCCACTCTTGGTTCGAGGTCGTCGACGTTCGCGGTAACCTGTCACCCGAAGCCGCAATAGAGACCTACCAGGTCACCATCGAAGTTGGCTTCGGCCTCGAACGGCGATGAGCCTCTACTGGGGCCCGGAGAGAACAGGAGGATGAAATCACATGACGCTGCCGCAACCGTATGAAGTCGAGCAAGACGAGCTTTCACCGCGAGCCGGCGCACCGCCCGAGCGACTCGATGTAGAGCACTTGATGGGTCAACTGATCGTGGTTGACCCACCCTATGTCGACATCGCGGGCTGCCGTCTACGTACACCCGAGGGCGAAAGCCCTGAATCCGTTGCAGAACTTTTCCGAACCGCTTTGGCAGAGCGTTTCCTAGAGCGGCGGCCTCATGCGGACGAGGCCACGTGGAATCGATTTGCCTCGTCGCTGCGGGCAGTCCTATCCAACGAGTCCGAGGCCAGTCAGGCGGCGCTTTCCGAAGCCCTGCTCTTGATCGACGGTCTGTGAGGGTACCAGAAACGAGAGGATCTCTCACGGAGTGCACTGACTCAGACGTCTAGCACCAAAGACAGCGGAGATTCGAGCATAGACGCGAGCCTTCGAGTGAAACGAGCAGCGGCTGCGCCATCGATTGCCCGGTGGTCGTACGAAAGTGACAGCGGCAGAAAGAGACGCTCGGTCGGGGGTCCCTGAGAACGCCAGACGGGCCGAGATTGCATCTTCGATAGGCCGAGAATCGCCACCTCGGGCGGATTGACCAGGGGCGTGAACGAGGTGCCCCCAATACCCCCGAGATTCGTAATCGAGAAGGTGCTGCCGGATAACTCGTCGGCACCCAACTGGCGGTTGCGAGCGCGTTCGGCCAACTGTGAAATTTCGCGCGCGATCTCCCGGGTGGTCTTGCGGCCGGCGTTCCGAGCGACGGGTACGAGGAGACCGTGCTCGGTGTCGACGGCGATGCCCAGATCAACGTTGCCGTGAATGACGAGCTCGCCCTGCTCATACTCGAGAGTGGCATTGAATCGCGGGAATTCACGCAGAGCGACGGAGACCGCTTTGGCCACCAGCGCAGTGACGGTCAGCGGCAGATCGGGTTCGCGCTCGCGGACCTTGCGCCTAGCTTGCTCGAGCTCCGTGATGTCGGCTTCGTCGTGCTGGGTCACCAGAGGAATCTCGGGCCAGGACTCCGCGAGCCGACGCGCCGTTTGGAGTCGAATGCGACTGAGCGGCTCCCGGCGCTCACCGCCTTCGCCTCGGCCGCTTCTTTCGAGAAAGGCTTTCACGTCCTTGCGGGTGACCCGCTTCCCCTGGGTTTCCTCGGCCACGCGGCGTAAATCGACGCCTGCTTCGCGAGCAAACCGCCTCGTGGCCGGACCTGCAGGCACGGGCGGCTCGCGACCCGTTTTGGGCTCTTGGACGCCCTGTCGCGTTTCCACACCAGGCCTTCGTTCATCCGGCTCGACCTGTTCGGGTTTGCTTTCTTCGGATTTGGCTTTCTGCGGTTCCTCGGTTGGCTCCTCTCGAGCCCCTTGGTCAGCCGTGACTTGTTCCCTGCCTTCGCTTGCTTCTGGCGAGGACTCTTCCTCGCTGCCTTTTTCCGCGGACTCGGTGTCGAGATCGAGAATCACCTGCCCTGGGGTCACGGTATCGCCCTCGGACACTCGAATGGTCCGTACCTTTCCCGATGCGGGCGACGGCATCTCCGTGCTCGCCTTGTCCGTCTGCAACTCGAGGATCGGTTGGTCTTCCTGAACGCGATCGCCTTCGGACACGAGAACGCTCAGCACTTCGGCTTCATCCACGTGCTCTCCGAGCTCTGGAACCTTAATCTCCATGTTCACCATTCACTTTCCCGACGTCGCTCCCGCCCGCAGTGGCAGGATCGGGCCGGTCTGTCTCGATCTGAAACCCATCGATTGCTTCGCGCAGACTTTCTCGATCGAAGAGACCATCCTCACAAAGTGCGTCGAGGGCCGCGATGACGATGTGTTCCCCGTCGATTTCGAAATGTCGCCGCAACGCTTCGCGCGTGTCACTCCGCCCGAAGCCGTCCGTCCCCAATGTGATCAGCTTCCCGGGCAAAAATCGGGCGATTTGTTCGCTCACCAGCCTTACGTAGTCAGTCGCCGCTATGAAAGGGCCAGCGCTCTGGGTAAGGGCTTTTTCGAGGAAGCTTTGCTTTCGCTCGGCCTGCGGGTGCAATCGGTTGTGCCGCTCCACGCTCAGCGCATCACGGCGAAGCTCCGAGAACGACGTGACACTCCAGACATCGGAGGCGATGTCGAACTGCTCTGCCAGGATGTCTTGGGCACGTAGTGCTTCTCGGACCAGAGGTCCGCTGCCCAGAAGCTGGACGCGCGGGCGGTCTTCGATGTCTTTGCTGGAGAGCTTATACATGCCGTGGACGATTCCTTCTTCGGCTCCCTTCGGCATCGGCGGCATGGGATACTTTTCGTTGTAAAGCGTAATGTAGTAGAGAACCGCTTCCTGCTCCTGGAACATCCGGCGAAAGCCGTCGCGCACGATGATCGCGATCTCGTACGCGTAAGCAGGGTCGTAAGCCACGACATTCGGAACGTGTGATGCCACCAAG
>JASFKY010000363.1:0-3843 GCA_050118395.1 Myxococcales bacterium
CTCAGGAGAACTTCGAAAACCAACGTTTGACGGTCATGGAGGAACGACGCCAGCGAATCGACAACCAGCCTTACATCCCGAGCATGCTTCGTATCAACGAGCTCGCCTACGGTGATTACTGGCCTTATGCGCATTCGACCATCGGCGACATGCAAGACCTGGTCGATGCGCCCCTACAAGCCGTTCAGGAGTTCTTCGACACGTATTACGCGCCGAACAATGCGGTGGTGAGCATCAGCGGCGACTTCGATCCCGACCAAGCAATGAAACTGGTGAAGAAGTACTTCGGGCCGATTCCGTCTCGACAGACGCCTGCATACGTGCCGCCCGCCTTCCCGAAGCAAACCGAAGAGCGAACCGAAGTCATGTACGATGCGAATGCGACCTTGCCGGCTTTTCACCTGGCCTATCACATTCCGCCAGACCGAACGCCCGACCACTACGCCCTCGAGCTGTTGGCGATCATTTTGGGAGATGGTGAGTCGAGTCGGCTCTATCAAAAGCTGATCAAGCAAGAGGAGATCTGCCAGGACATCGCGATCGGGACCGATGATCGGCGCGGCCCCGACCTGATCAGCATGTGGGCAGTGATGGCCAGCGGTCACGAGCCCCGAGAAGCACAGAAGCTGATCTTCGAGGAGCTCGATTCGATCGCAGCCCACGGCGTGACAGCCCGCGAGCTCGAAAAGGCCAAGAACCGGGTTCGCTCGAGCTTCGTGTTCAGCCTCCAGTCGAACATGTCCCGCTCGCAGCGTCTCGCGGAGTTCGAGCTCTTTTGGGGTGACGCCAATCTGCTCAAGCTCGAGCTCGACCACTATCTGCGAGTGACGGCAGAAGATATCGAGCGCGTCGCGGGAACTTACTTTGCCCCGGCCAACCGGACCGTGCTGGACGTTCTACCGGGCCCCGGCCCAACGGCCTCGAAGGAGAAATAGACATGTCGCTACGCCCTCGTTCTTTCTCCTTGGTGGGCCTCTGTCTGGTCGCCACCGTGTCGGCCTGCTCGAAGTCAGGCGCTCCGGTAGAAACGGCGGCCGACGCCACCTCCCAAGCCGAAGGGGCCGCTCCGCAGAAGCCGCCCGCGCCTTCGGAGCCCAAAGATCTCACTTTGCCCGCCGTGTCAGTCTCCCAGCTCGACAACGGCCTGCAGGTCAATACCATCGTCACCGATCAGCTCCCCGTGGTGTACGCCACGCTGGTGATCCGCAGCGGCGCCGAGTCCGACCCGGATCGGATCCCGGGCTTGTCGGGGCTGGTTGCGCAGATGCTCAAGGAGGGCACGACCAAGCGGTCCAGCGCGCAGATCGCCGAAGAGATCGAGTTCCTCGGCGCTGATCTCTGGACCCACGCCGACGAGGAAAACACCTATGTAGGGGTTCGCGCGCTTTCCGAGCAGCTCGAGCCGGTGATGGCGATCCTGGCCGAGGTCGCCAGCCAACCCGCCTTCGCGCCCGCCGAGCTCGGCAAGCTCAAACGGCGTGAGCTCGACCGTCTGGCCTTGTCGGAGCGCGAGCCGGGGTACATCGCGCGGCGTGCGTTTTACCGCGTGCTTTACGGCGAGCACCCCTACGGGACCGTCGACACCACGCCGCAAGCGGTCAAGCGGGTCCAGCGCCAAGACATGATTCGATGGCATCGCGCTCACTTCGTGGGCAAGAACGCCTTCCTGGTCGTTGCCGGCGACGTCGATCCGGCCCAGGTGAATGAAGTTGCCCAAAGCGCGTTGGGCTCGTGGCGGTCCGGCCAACGCCCCGTGCCGAGCTACGCAGAGCCACCCGAGCGAACGAATCGCAAGATCCTGGTGGTGGACCGACCCGGCTCGGTTCAGTCGGTCATCTACATGGGGAACCTCGCCATCCGACGCGCCAACCGGGAATGGATACCGCTGGTCGTGGCCAACCAGGTGTTGGGGGGCTCCGCTGCGTCCAGGCTTTTCATGGACCTGCGCGAAAAACGCAGCCTCACCTACGGCGCCTACAGCACGGTCGTGGAGCGAGTGGATGTCGGGCCCTTCATCGCCTATGCCTCGGTGCGCACCGAGGTCACGACCGAGGCAGTCGGCGCCTTTTTCGAGCACCTCGAGCAGATCCATAGCGAGCCTGCAAGCAACGAGGAGCTGACCAATGCGAAACGCTACCTGAGCGATTCTTTCCCGCTGCAGGTCGACACCCCGGGCAAGCTGGCCGAGCTGGTCGTACAGCTCCGGACCTACGGACTGGCCGACGACTATTGGGACAACTATCGCAATTGGATACGCAACACGAGCAGCTCCGAGGCGTTCTACGCTGCCCGCGACTACATCCGACCCGACGATGCGCTCGTGGTGGTGGTTGGCCAGGCGGCGGACTTTGCTCCGTCGCTGTCCCGCTTTGGACCCGTCACGGTGATTTCTCCGGAAGGCGAGGTGAAGGCGCAATTCGACGACGCGCGGCAGGAGACGGGCACGTCAGGTGCAAAGCCCGGTGCCATCGACTAAATTCGAGTCATGTGTGGAATCGTCGGTTACGTGGGTCGCGAGGCGGCGGCGCCTATCTTGCTCGATGGCCTGCGGCGACTGGAGTATCGCGGCTACGACTCGGCGGGCCTCGCGGTGCACAGCCAGGGTCGGATTCAGATCGTCCGAGCCGTAGGGAAGCTTCGCAATCTCGAAAAGGCGCTGGCCGACCAAGGGCTCCCGGGCCAGGTCGGAATCGGGCATACGCGTTGGGCGACGCACGGCCGCCCTTCGGAAATCAATGCCCATCCGCACGTCGCAGGTCCCATCGCCGTCGTGCACAACGGCATCATCGAAAACCACGTGCAACTTCGGAGCGAGCTCGAAGCCGCTGGCGTGACGATGAGCAGCGACACCGACACCGAGATCATATCCCATTTGATTCATCGGGAAACCGTGGGAGGTCTCCCGATGGTCGATGCCGTTCGAAGGGCACTCGCCCAGGTCAAGGGTGCATACGCCATCGCGGTCCTTTCCGCAGCGGAGCCGAATCGAGTCGTCGTCGCAAAGAAGGCCTCCCCCTTGGTCGTCGGAGTGACTCGTCAGGCGACTTATTGTGCGAGCGACATTCCAGCGCTGCTGCCCTACACCAACGAGATGGTGTTCCTCGAAGACGAGGAAATCGCCGTCTTGGAAGCCGACGGGTTTTCGCTGGCTACGTTGGGGGGAGCCGCCCTGAGCCGACGACCGCGGCGCATTTCCTGGTCACCCGTGATGGCCGAGAAAGCGGGCTTCAAACATTTCATGCTCAAGGAGATCTTCGAGCAGCCGCGCGCGCTCGAAGACACCTTGCGTGGACGGCTCGACCGTGAAAACGGCGATGTGTTGACGTCGGAAATCGGATTGAGCGACGACGATGCGCGAAACATTCGACGCGTCGTTCTGCTGGCGTGCGGCACGAGCCATCACGCAACGCTGGCCGGCCGCTATTGGATCGAAGAGCTGGCCCAGGTCCCGGCGATCACCGAGCTTGCAAGCGAATTTCGGGGCCGGGACGCGGTCGTCGGAGAAGGCGACCTAGTCATCGCCGTGAGCCAATCGGGCGAGACGATCGACACGCTCATGGCAGCCAAGGCCGCCAAAGAACGCGGCGCCAAGGTTCTCGCCATCGTCAACGTCAATGGAAGCGCGATTCCTCGCATGGCAGACGCGAGCTTCTACACCCATGCGGGGCCGGAAATCGGCGTGGCGTCCACCAAGTGCTTCACCACCCAACTCGCCAACCTCTTGATGTTTGCGATTTGGCTCGGGCGACGGCGCGGGACGTTGGGCCAAGCCGAATCGGCCGCCCTGGTGGAAGGGCTGGCTCGCGTGCCGCATCTCATCGAGGAACGGCTCAAGCCGACCTT
>JASFKY010000364.1:0-3840 GCA_050118395.1 Myxococcales bacterium
TGGGGCGAGATGCGGCCGCCGCCGCCGTGCTCGAGCCTCCGGCGCATTGGAGGGAGGCATTGCAAGAGCTCGGTCAGGTCGGGAGCCAGTCTGCACTCGAGGGCATGCGCGCGCTCGGGTGTTCCATCCCGACGGGAAGCCAAAACACCATCGAGACGCAAATCGACTTCGTGAGCTCCGAGGCGGCGCGTGAAGACGTGTCCTTTGTCGAGCGTTGGCTGCACGATCCGCCCGAGTCGATAGGCGCTCCATGGTCCGAGGTCCTGCGCAGCGCCCGCGTGCGGGCGACGGGCCCGACGATTCGGATCAGCTTCGATCTGTCGGCTCTGGCGAAGCTTCGCTAGATACTTCGTCTGCCTCGGACCCGGCGTAGAAGGTCGATTGCAGGTAGCGCGCGCTGAGACGGTCGAAAAGAATCTTGGCGACGGCCGCCGTCGGCACTGCCAGCAGCACTCCGGTGAAGCCAAGCAATTCTGCGCCGACCAGGAGTGCAAACAAGACGGCGATTGCAGAAATGCCGACGGTATCGCCCATCACTTTGGGTGTGATCACGAAGCCCTCCAGCCCCTGAATCACGGTGTGAACGCCGATGACCCACAGTACCTGCATCCAGCCCTGCCCTTGTAGGACCGTCATCATGAGGGCCATTGCCACGGCTGTCGTGCTCCCAACATACGGGATGAAGGACAGCAGGCCTGCGATGATTCCGATAGGCAGTGCCAAAGGCACCCCAATCAGACCGTAACCTACGGCGTAGAGCACACCGAGGATGGCCATCACGGTGAACTGGCCACGGAGGAACTGGCCCAGCACGCGGTCCGCCTCGCCGAAAAAGTCGTAGGCATCGTCGCGGTATCGTGGCGGAATGAGCTCCGCGACTTTTGCGGTCATCCGATCGAAATCGTACAACAGGTAAAACGCGAATACCGGGATGACCAACCCCGCGACCAGCGCCCCGAGGGCGGAGGCCGTCCCTCCCAACAACCACCTCACCGCGGAGCTGGCAGGTGCATAACCTTTGGCCACGACGGACTGGAGATCGAGATGAAGCTCCTCCAATGCTTGCCCGACCGAAGTGGGGATCTCGAGCCCGAGCTGAGAGAGCCATGGTTCCCACTGGGAACGGGTCTTCTGGACCAACCCCGGAAGCTGTCGCACGAATCGCAAAACCTGCTCGTAAACCATGGGTACGAGGACGAGGAGCACGAGCGCCGTGACCACGAACAGCACGAAGAGCAAGATGCTGATCGCGACGCCACGCGCGATGCGGCGATTTCGAAGCAGGGGACTGGTCTCGATCCGATCGACCAGCGGATCGAAAAGATACGCGATCAGGAAGGCGAAAAAGACGGGCGCCAGCACCCCTCGGAGCGCGTAAAACAGCCATCCCGTAGCCAACAAGAGGCCGCCCCACAGAATCCAACGCGGGAGCCGATCACGCTGGTCAGGAAAGTCTTCCCCCATCAGGACTCTCGCCGAAAGCATTCGTTGGCAATACCAAACTGCTTGCGAAGCAGCGACGTCGCCTGGATGAAGCGTTTCGTCACCGGGTCCCGATACCCGCTCGCGAGCTTGAGGTCGGGGTCCCCTCGGCGATAGAATTCACCGATGCGCAGCATGCACAACTCGCGCACGTACTTTCCCACCATCGAAGCGAGCGCAACTGGTAGATGACGTGCGTCCGCATCGATCTCGAAGCGGATCTCGCCGACGCCCTCGACCGCGTAGCGACGCTCGCTGCGCCGCCCGGCAATCGGCTCGATCCGATCTCGGTCGAAGAGGTGGAAACGCGACGCGTAATCGCGAATGCCTCCGATCATGCCGCAGATGGCCAGGACCGGCACACCGTGGGTCCGATGGGTTGAAGCGATCAAGTCCTCGAAGAGATCGAAGTCGACGTGGAACTTGTGCTTGCCGGCGGCTCGCTCCGCATTGAGCATGCCCGCACACGCGACACGACTCCTGACGTCCACGATACGAAGGCGCGAACGTCCCACCAACTTGTCGAGCACCTCTCGACCGGCGGCAGGATCCCCACCGAAGATCGGCAGGGGTAACTCGACCGCCCAGCACTGATCGGCGGTGGGGTCGTCGGGGCAACACGCCTGGAGGCGGGCCCGGCCGTCTCGAAATACCCGGTCTAGGACCCCGTCCGCCGACTCGGGGACGCCCTGGCCCCGCTCCCCGGCCAGGAGCGCCAAGGCCACCGATTCGACGAATTGCATCTTGCCGAATCCGCCCGATTGCTTGCTGTCCGTCAAACCCAAGGCAAGGCCCCGCCTGCGCAGCGCAGAACGCTGGTAGCGGGGCATTTCCATTGCTACGGAGGTGGCGACCAAGGGTCCCAGCACGGGCCCCAGGCCGTTTTCATCCACCCCCAACACCAGCATCGTGGTCGATGTACCATGAAGGGCTTGGGACGCACACCATGGTGGGCTTGGCTTGGTCTTGAATTCACGGTAATATTACGGTGTCGTGGTAGCTCGTAAGCTTGCTGCCTCTGGTGGGGGTGGAGATCATATGGACAGGGAAGCGCCGATCGCCCGAATGGTGCGAGAGGCGATCGAGACGGTCGCCACACCGGAAGTGCGCATGCAAATCCTCCACCGCGCTCTCCACATGGCACGGGAGCCCGAGCTGCCGCAGTCGGGACCGGGGCTTCGGACGTTCGTCCACAAGTATCTTCGCACTGCGATGGCGTTCTATCTCGGCGACGACGCCACCGAGGAGGTCATGCGGAACCTCGAGCCCATGGTGGCCCTTGCCGAAAAGACGAGCTCGACGCCGCCTGGCGGCGCTCGTCGCTCCGATGACACGCGAAGGATGGGACGCGATCGCCCACACTCGGGCGTGGCCCGACGAGAGCCTGTCACCCCTACGGAGACGGACACATCGAAGTATCCCACGGTGCAACCCTTGGGCTCGGCGCTTCCAATGGTATTCGTCGCCACACGCAATCGAGAGCGATGCGCCGAGATCGCCAAACACGTCGGGGCGAGCGCTGCGGTCCAGCAGATCGAAGACGTCGTCGCGTTCCTCGACAACCTCAAAGCCACCGCATCACTGAGCCCGTTGGTGGTGATCGATTGCGTGGAAGCCTCCGTGCAACCCTCGACCATTGCCAGTGCTGGTCTGGGGCGCTACCGAGCAGCACCGCGACCTCACCGACCTAGCGACCGGCGACAACGGATGGCTCCGTTGCGGAGTGGAAGCGACGCCGAGCGACGTCGCCTCCCTGGTCCACATGCTGCTCGGCGAATAACCAGCGAACGAGACGTTCGTCGGTGGCGGCAACCCCGGCGCTTACGTCCTCCTTGCGGGCCGTATCGCTCAACCAGGGCCAGTGCGGCGCCTCTTCATGGCATCCGAGCTCGCGTTCGGTTTCGTTGCATCCGACCCGCAGATGGAAGTGATCGTCGTGAGGCTCACCGCGAGTGGGCTGGTGCAAGACCCAGGTTGCCCGAAGCACCGCACGAGCAGAGGGCTCGTGCACCGCAGCGTAGCGAAGTAGCCGAGCTTTGAGCGCATCCGAGCAGAAGAGCCATTTGACCCGGGCTTCCTCATCCAAGACCAGCGTGCGTACCAGATGCCAGTTTCGTGCATCGTCGAACTGGTAGGCCCGATCGGCCCAAACCCCGAGGCCGAGTTGATCGAACTTCACCCAGCCAGGAATTGAGGCTGCCATGCCCCCTGGATCTCGGGCATAGAAGAGCAGATCCGCATCACGCCCCGAACGATGGCTCCGGTGTCGGGAGTGCAGGCCACCCACCGGGCTCGAAAGGTCGCCTACACGAAGCGGGTACCCACCCGGAAAGGTACGAGCGACTTCAAGCGCCGCAC
>JASFKY010000365.1:0-3840 GCA_050118395.1 Myxococcales bacterium
GTCGAAGAGCTCGTCCTCTTCTTCTCGCTCGACCGGCACCACCGATGGGTCCGAGAGCGCGGTGAGCTCTTCCCATTCGGCGAGCAAGCTGGCATCGATCGAGCGGACCGTCAGCCCCAACCAATCCGAGACGTCGTAGAGCTCCGTCGTCTTCGCCGATTCAGGAACGGTTTGCACGAAGGCCTTGTAGGCGTCGGTGAGGTAACGAAGGAGCACGCCCTCGGAGCGCTGTAGACCGTATTCCTTCACATACTCGACGAAGCTCATCCCGAGCTCGTACATGTCTCGAGCGATGGACTTGGGGCGGAGCACGTCGCCTCCCACCCAGGGGTGCCGCTTGGAAAAGATCTCGTACGTCGCGTAGAGAAATTCGGCCTGAGGCTTGGGGTATTCGATCTTGTCGAGCTCGGCCATGCGTTCGTCGTATTCCAGGCCTTCGGCTTTCATCGAAGCCAGCGCGCGCGACTTGAGCGTATCGGTTTGGCGACGAAGGAGCGCAAAAGGGTCTTCCAGCGTGGCCTCGACCAGCGTCAAGACATCCAGAGGGTAGAGCGGGTCTTCTCCGTCCAGCACGTCCACCGCCTCCACGACGTAGAGCGACAGGGCTTGGTTGAGCGAAAAGTCGAGCTGAAAATCTTCGTGCACGCGCGGCCCGCCCGGCACGAGCTCGATGACGCCCGCGTCGCGAAGGGATCGGATCATGGAAATGGCTTGGCGGGCGTGCTGCCGCTTCGCAGTCGGCCCGTCATGACAGCTCCGAATGAGCTTTCGAAGCGCCAAGCAACCGTCATCCGGTCGCTCGAAGAGGTTCAGGATCATGGCGTTGCTCACCTGAAACTGCGAGCTGAGAGGCTCGGGCGGCGACTGCTGCAGCCTGACGAAGGTCTCGGCATCCCAATGCGCATAGCCTCTTTCGGGGGGCTGGCGCGTCTTGAGCTTGCGAAGCTTTTTGGAGTCGTCGCCCGCCTTGGCACGGAGCTTTTTGTTTTCGATGACGTGCTCGGGTGCCTGTGCCACGACACTTCCCGAGGTGTCGAAACCACGTCGACCGGCGCGGCCCGCGATCTGCTTGAAGTCGCGAACGCTCAGCACCTTGGTTCTTTCGCCGTCGTACTTGCAGAGCTTGGTGAAGAGCACCGTTCGGATGGGCACATTGACCCCGACGCCCAAGGTATCCGTGCCGCAGATGATGCGCAGCTTTCCCTCCTGCGCGAGCCGTTCCACCAGCCGTCGATAGCGCGGAAGCATGCCCGCGTGGTGCACGCCAATGCCGTGGTGAAGGAACTTCTTGAGCTCTTTGCCGAACGGCGTGTCGAAACGCGTGCCGGCGAGCTCGTCTTTGAGCGCCCTCTTTTCGTCTTTCGACAGGACGTCGATGCTCGTGAAGCTCTGCGCTTGCTCGGTGGCCGCCCGTTGCGCGAAATGCACCACGTAAATCGGCGCCTTTCCAGCTTCGATGAGATCGACCACGGTGTTGTGCAGCGTCTCTTCGCTGTAGGCAAAATCGAGAGGCACCGGCCGCTCGGAGCTCTGCACCAAGCTGGTTGGCACGCCGGTGAGCTCCGTGAGGGCATCTTCGAAGCGTCGCGTGTCGCCGAGCGTGGCGCTCATCAGCAAGAAGCGGGCTTGGGGGAGGGTGAGCAGTGGGATCTGCCAGGCGACGCCGCGGTCTCGGTCCGCGTAGTAATGGAACTCGTCCATCACGATCCCGTCCACCTCGGCCTGCTCCCCCTCTCGAAGCGCCATGTTCGACAAGATCTCGGCGGTGCAGCAGATCACCGGGGCATCTCGATTGACCGTGGCATCGCCGGTCATCATGCCGACGCGCTGCGGGCCGAGGACCCGGCAAAGGTCGAAGAACTTCTCGCTCACCAGCGCCTTGATGGGAGCTGTGTAAAAGGACCGTTCCCCGAGCGCGACCGACCGAAAGTGGGCGGCCAGCGCCACCAGCGACTTCCCGGACCCCGTAGGTGTGTTCAGGATTACATTGTGACCCAAGAAGAGCTCCATGATGGCTTCTTCTTGAGCTGGGTAGAGCTCGAACCCCTGGTCGCTCACGTATTCGAGGAACCGGTCGAGCAGGGTGTCACTGTCGACGCGCTCATCGAGGTCGTCGAGATATCGATCGAGGAGGCTCATGGAGCAGCGCGTCAACTTCGCACCGCGCTCCGCCTTCATCAAGCTTTGTGGGGCGAAGGCCGTTAAAAAAGGAAGCCGGTCAAGCTTTCGCTGACCGGCTTCGGGTAACGGGCTCCCGAGAGTGGGGGAGGCCAAGGCGGGCACCATCTTCGAGAAACGTCGTTTCGCCTGACTCTGGATGGGATGGTGGGCACATCCGTCGCCCTTCGTTCCTGGCTGCTGGTGCCCGCCTCGTACCGAATGACGATCGGGAACCTAACCGGGGCGCCGACACCCGCGGCGACAAAAGGAGGCACTCATTACGCCAACGTGACCGCGATTTCAGCCCGGGGGGCTTGATCTTCGGGGCACCCTGTGGATCGATCCGGGCCGGTGGGCGTTTCATCCCCGAATTCCGAGGTAAATCGAACGCATTCGGGTCTTCGTGTCTCGGGGGCCTGGACGCGTGGCGTGGTCAACGCGTTTCGCCGGCTCGGTCTGGATGTAGGGGCGCTGTGTGAGGAGGTGGGTATTCCTCTCGAGGTATTCATGGACACCGACAGCAGGCCGCCGCGGGACGCGTCCGGACGGCTCTGGCGCGCCGCGCTGATGGCGAGCGGGGATCGCTTTCTCGGTCTTCGCGCGGCGGAGGCTTGGCGCGCGCGTGCCGACCATTTGGTGGTCTTGCTCCTGACCAGCGCCGAAACGTTGGGTGAAGGGCTCGAGACCGGGATGCGGTACCAGGAGCTGCTTTCGCACGGGCGGGTCGTGACCTCGGGTTGGCATCCCCAGTATCACGCCATCCACATCCACAAGATCGAGCACGAGCTCCCGATCACGGCGCATGAAGTGGAATTCATCACGGCGGTGGTGGTGAAGATGCTCCGCTTTGCCACCGACGGCCGCTTCGTGCCCCGTGAGATCCAGTTTCAGCATCCCTATCGCGGGCAGATTCAAGAGTACACACGAACCTTTGGTTGCTCGGTGACCTTTGGTCAGGAGCACACGGCGATCCTCGCCGACCAGGAGGCCTGGAAGCTACCGCTCGCGCACGGGAACCCGGCCTTGCACGAGCAGCTGCGCGCGATGGCCGCCGAGCAGCATGCATCGCTCGTGTCCTACCCTTTCATCGACACGGTCCGAGACCGCATCAAGGCCATGCTGCCGCGGGGTCAATTCAGCATCGAAGCGGTGGCGGGCGCGCTCCACATGACGCCTCGCACCCTGCAGAGGCGCCTTCAGGACGATGGCACGACCTTCCGCGCGTTGACGGACGCCACTCGCAGGTCGATTTTGGTCGGTGCCGTCGAACGAAATCAGGAGCCCGCCGAGATCATGCGCTATGCGGGCTACACCAACGTCCGCAGCTTTCGCAGAGCGCTCAAACGCTGGAACCTGCCGGGCGTCGACGACGGAAGCGACGAAGCGGTGTCCGGCTAGCGGTCTTTCACCTCGGCAACCGTCCACCCGTCTTTTCGTTCGAGGGTGAGAAGCTCGCGGTAGCCGTCGTCAGCTTGGTCCCATTCCCGTTTGGCTCGCGCGGCGCGAGGCTCGATCTTGGAGCGTTTCCAAGAAATCAACTCCGTGCACTCGCGTAGATCCGGAGCCACCGGGAGAGTGTCGTGCACCCCCGCAGGAAAGGCTTCGAGGGGCTGGTCACTCCGACGAATCATCGTGATTCGTACCGGGCTCTTGACATGGACCCGCATCTCGAGCCGAACG
>JASFKY010000366.1:0-3834 GCA_050118395.1 Myxococcales bacterium
GAGCTCAACGGCGAGTCTTCGCTGTTGTCGCAGCTTCCGTGAATTGCCGAGGAAGCGAGCTCGACGATGGTCTCTCGATCCTGTTGGATGGCGGCGCCAATCGGGGCCTCGTTCCCAACCAGGGTGCTATGGACCAAGCGCCAGAGCACCGCATTGCGGGTCGTCACTCCGCCCCCTATTTCGCCCGCCTCGTTGCCCGCGATGGTGCAGTTCTCGAGGCTCAAATCGTAGTCCCCCGGTCCCCGTCCGTAGATTCGAATGGCTCCGCCGTAGCCTGCGGCCACGTTGTCGATCACCGCGCTTCGCACCAACCGCACGGTGGAGCGCAGGGAGTAGACGGCGCCGCCGTGCTCTGCGACGTTTTCTGACAAGATGCTGTCGGCAGCCTCGAAAATGGAGTCTTCCTCATTGTAGACGCCGGCGCCGCGGCCATTCGGCGCAGCGTTTCGCGTTACGAGCGCCCGCTCGAGCGATAGCAGCCCGATGTGATTGACGACGCCTCCTCCGTACCCCCTGATCGCCAGATTTCGCGCGATGGTGCTGTCGATGACGCGTACCTCAGCCGAGGTCCAAAGCCGAATTCCGCCGCCGCCGTTGCCCGCAACGTTTTCGCTGACGACGCTGTCTTTGACCGTGAGCAACGTCCCGCTGGTCCAAATACCGCCGCCCGTGTCTTCAGCCACGTTGTCCGTGATGGTGCTTCGCTCGATGCTCACCACACCAGTTTGGCTGTGGTAGAGGGCGCCACCATCTTCTAGTGCATGATTCCCTGAAATCAGGCTGTCGAGGATGGTCAGGTCTCTGTTTCCGCTGATGGCGCCGCCTCGGTTCTCGGCGGCGTTTTCCGTCAATTCGCTATCGATGATGGTGGTGGTTCCGCTGTTTTGTAGGCTGCCGCCGTGCCGAATGCTGATGTTGCCGAAGAGGCGGCATCGGCGGATGGTGAGTTGCGCGCCCCGTTGCGTCCAGATCGCTCCGCCGTTTCGCCAATTCACATCCGGGTCCGCTGGCGACAAACCGCCCGTAATGCCGATTGCGATGAGCTCCACCACGGCAGGTGCATGGATGAGAAATACCCGACTCTTTTGATCGGCATCGATGGTGAGGTTTCCGAGCCCATCGAGAGAGAGCTCGTTGTCGATCTCGAGTATGCCCTCGCTCAGCGTCACCGTAGTGGGGACCTCACAGCCGATGATGACGTCCCCGCCATCTCGGATCGCGTCACGTATACCTTGCTCCGTGCAGGGGTAGACGGGCCGGCAGTCTTGTTTCGAGCAATCGGCAACGCATTGTCCGCCCAGGCATAGGCCTTCGCCGCCATTCGCCGTGCACGCAGTCCCATCCTCGATCGCTTCATTTGTGCACGAAGCATCGGCGCACCCGTCCACGGTGCATTCATTGCCATCGTTGCAGTCGAGCTCTTGGCACGTCGGCGGATCACCGAACGGCCCGGCGTCCGGATCCCCCGGGGCGACGGGCACGCAGTCCATGTTGTTGTCGGTGAGCTCGAAGCCCTCGGGGCACTCCACCGGCACCGAGGTCGCGCAACCAACGACAAAGCTCACGAATACATACCTCGGGGAGACCCTTGGGGTCCTGCGCATCGCAACCATCCTTTTCGGTAGAGCACGAGCGCGAATGCACGCCTCGCCGGCGACGCGACGGCGGCAGAACAGGATCGTGCACGTGCACCGTCGATCGAGCCGGTTTTTCGTTCGAAATGTCAATACGTAATTGTTTGCGTTCGAGTGCCAAGTCGGTGAGATCGCTCACACTCGGTCAGTAGCGGCCCTCGATCGCGAAAAATCCGCCCGTTCGGCCGACGGTCATCTGCGGAGCCAGGCTCGCGCGGGTTCGCTTTTCGTCGCGTCTCAGCAGATAGACCAAGGGCACGGTGAGCAGTGGGGCGCTGGTGACGCCGGTGGCGAACGCTGGATCGGTGCGCTTGGTGCGGTCGACATAGCCTTGCGGGTCCGCGACTCGGCTCGTATCGGGTTTAGACGGAGCCGTCACGGCCAACGTGATCGAAGTGGCAGCAAGCGCCACGCCGGCTCCGCCGCAGAGCCACGCCCACCAGGGTGGCTTTCGATGATAGGGGAGCGCCAGGGGCATCGCGGTCACGAGCAGTCCAGCACCCACCGCGCCTGTGTAATACATGCCCGAGCGCAAGTTGAGCCACCGCGCCTGATTGTCGTTGCTCGGAAAGGCCACCATGTCGTCAGCCGCGCTCGTGTCCGCGGTCGCCGTAAGCGCATAGCTCGCGAGCAAAGATGCCGTTCCCAGCGAGGCGAGTGTGACGCCTGCGATGAATTGTCCTCGCGGTGGACCTTTGGCGCGGTGTGCCTCTTCCGTGGTCTCTACAGGCAGCTTGGCGAGACCTGTTTCGCAGCTCACCGCAATGGACGGCTCTCCGCTCAGGTCGACGCACTGGCCCGCAGCGACGGTCGCAGCGGCCGCCGCGAGTGCGGGCTCGGACGGTCCCTTTGGATTGGCGGCTGTGCGTGCAAATCCCTTGGGCTGCCCCTGCATGTCCGTGGCCCAGATCTCGACCGACCCGTCCTGGTGCTCCAGCGCCAAGGCCACCACCTCGACATGGGTGGCCTCGCCGATGCGGGTCGCATCCGAAAGGCGTTGCTCGGGATCCGGCCACACCGCATATGACAACGCGAGTCCGCGGTCCGTGCGGATGCTTTGGTCAAAGCGCGTGTCGACGAATATCTCCGTCGTTTCGTTCACCACCTCGACGTGATGCACCCGGCCCCGCCGTTCATCACACTCCACTTGCAAGTCGTAGAATCCACGCACGAGGCCGTCGATCCGGCGCGGTGTGGGTCCCTGGGAAAAGCCATTGACCCGCACATCGCACTCCGCGCGATCGGCTTCCACCACCAGCGAGCCGGTGTCATCTGCGTTGCCCCTCCATACGGCCTCATAGAACGCTCTCACGTCCGGGGGATGCATCAGACTGTTGGGTTTGGCCTGAAGGCTCAGGCGCGCGCATTCCTCGGCGCGAAGGTGGGCCTCGGCTCTTTGGCCCGATCCAAGAAGCGCGCGTACGGTATAGAGGCAGGTGTCGAGGAGGCGTTCAGCCCGGCCGGGGTCTCGGTTCAGCTCGTCGACGGCGCGTCGCGAAAAGGCCTGTGCCTTTTCCAACAGGGCCAGCGCGCCCGCATGATCCTTGCGCGCCAGAGCTCGGAGTGCTTCACGGGATTGCCCCGCCCATGTTTCGATCTCTTGCTCGGTGGGGACGGACGGAGGACGCGACTCGTTCTTCTCGAAGTCCTTCGCGGCATCCTCTGGAGACCGCAGCGCGATGCCCCGCTTTTGGAGCGGGTCGGCAAGCTTTCCGACCGCAGCATCGCTCCATTCCATGCCGTCCCCGGTCGTGGCCGGGACGATGAGCCATTCCTGGGCGCGTGCGGCCCGTCCGAGTGTCAGCGCGGAGATGAACGCGGCTACCGCACAAAGCGTTCCGATCTTGCCCGTTTGGCCTCCGCTGCTCATCGCGTCAGGTCAAAATCGAGAGTTTTGTGCTCACCCGGCTTCAACCGGACCGTGCGTGTCTTGGTCGGACCCCCCTGACCGGCCGAGATGCGATAGCGTCCTGGCTTCAACCGCTCATTCATCATGGGAGCCGGCCCCCAGCGCTCGCCGTTGATCCACACGTCGCCCCAGGGAATCACGATGACGTCGAGACGCGCGGGCTTGGGGGGGAGGGCCTTCTTTCGTGGCTTTGGCGGCGCTTTGGCATCAGCGGCAGAGTCAGAGCCAGTGTCGGTGGCAGTGTCGGCGGCAGCCTCAGTGCCCGTGTCAGCGACAGAGTCTGCGACAGTG
>JASFKY010000367.1:0-3830 GCA_050118395.1 Myxococcales bacterium
TCACCAGGATGCGGACACGAACGCGAATGGTCTTGGCGCTGGATCGCACCGCCAGCGGGATGTCCGGTGCTTGACATCCGCCCAGGTACTTCGGGCGCGATACGGTTTCGCGCTTCTGGCGCGGCCCTTGCTTCTTACCCTCGATACCGCCGCCCCCGATCATCTCGTCGATGTTGATCTCCTCGACGTCCGCCAAGCGGCCGCCGCTCGCTTCTTGGAGCTCTTCGTCGGGGATTTCGGTGGGCGCCTGCAATCCTCGCTGCTGCCCCGGGCTCGCCTTGACCTCTTGCTTGGCTTCCTTGGGTTTTGGCTTGGGCTTCTCCTTTGGCTTTTCCCTTTCGACCGGCGTCGGCGCAGCTGCGAACTCGACGGCGATGTCGCGCTCGCGTTTGTCGACGTACACCTTGGCCGTGGCCACCGCGGCTACGATCCCCAAGCCGGCCAGCACGTAAATGACGGCGGACACCGCGAGCGACACGCCCATGCGACCGCGGCCTTCGTCTTCCTGGCTTTTTCCCTTTTCGAAATCCTTGAACATGTTGGAGTGGCCGATCGGAGCGGCGAATCCCGGGGATCCGCCGATGGGTAAGCCCCCGGTGTGACAGCCATGTGACAGTGGGGTGGCGACTGGGCGAAGGGTTGGGCCAACCCTTTCGGGTGATTAGGAAGCCAGACGCAGCCGGTACCCAACCCCTCGAATTGTTTCGATAAACTCCGAGGCCGGCCCGAGCTTCTCCCTCAGGCGCTTCACATGGGTGTCGACGGTCCGGGAGGCGGACGCCCGGTCGTCGGTGGCCTCGCACCACCGCCACACGCGGGCCAGGAGCTCGCGCCGATCCTGGACCCGGCCCCCGTTGCGCGCGAGGTGCTCGAGCAATCGGAACTCGACCGAGGTGAGCTGCACGGGCCGACCATTGCACGTCACGGTTTCATGGTTCGTGTCGATCACGAAAGGCCCCGCTCGAAGCTCTGCGACCCGGGTGTGCTGATCACGGTGCCGGCGCAGCACGGCCTTGAGTCGGAGCGCGAGCTCACGAGGTCCAACCGGCTTGGCGATGAAGTCGTCCGCGCCGATCTCGAATGCGATCACGCGATCGATCTCGGTGGCGCGGGAGGAGAGCAACACGACGAGCGTTTCGCGGCCTTGCTCCCGCTTGGAGAGGTGTCGAAGCAAATCGGCGGCGGTCATGTCGGGCGGATCTTCGTCGAGCACGAGCGCGGTCGAGCATCCGCACGAAGCGCGTTGAATCGCTTCTTCCGCGGTCGCAACACGCTCGAAGCAAACCCGATCGTCTCCGAGCGCTGCGTCCAGCTCGATGGCCAAGGTCGGTGAAGGCGACAGGACGCAAATTTCGGAGATCATGAAACCTGGATTCTGTCGCCTTAGGTGACAGCTTTGTGTCTGCAAAGTGCCACGGAGGTGAGAATTGCCGCTCTTCCGCCGATTGTTTCGCTTTCGTTGCACTCGCCACGCACCGAAGACACCCAAAGGCACAAGCGTTCGGCTGTGCAGGACATCTCGGCGCTGACGAGCCTCGGTGAAGGAATACCCGACGGCAAAGCATCATGGCTCGTCGGTGTCGCGAGAACGCTTACCACCGCGCGCGAAGCGCTCCAATGCCGCCGTGAGATCCTGGAGGAGCGCACACGGGAACTGCCGAACCCCGCTCTGAGGGCGGCGTGGCTTCGCGACGCGAGCGCACGGGTGGCCCACCGGATGCGTCTATCGGTCCGCGTACGCGGTCCGGTACCGACGGGCGCCTGCATCGTGGCGGCCAATCACCTGAGCTATCTCGATCCATTGTCGATCGGGCAGATTCTTCCGTTGAGCGCCGTGGCAAAATCCGAAATCACCGGGTGGCCTGCCATCGGCGAGGTGCTCGCCGAGCTCGGCATCCTATTCGTCGAGCGGGGCAATGCGTATAGCGGCGCCGTCGCGCTTCGCCGCGCGATCCGGATCGTTCGAGCGGGTGTCCCGCTGTTGGTGTTTCCGGAAGGCACCACGACTCGTGGAGAGGACGTGTTGCCCTTTTCGAGGGGTGCCTTCGGCCTTGCCAGGCTGATGCGCGTACCGGTCGTTCCCGCTACGCTGCGCTACGAATCGAGCGAAGCCTGTTGGGTTGGAAGCGCATCCTTGTTGCCCCATTTGTTGAAGATTCACCGGCACGAACAGGTGCGGGCCGAGCTGACCTTCGGTCCACCGCTCGAGCCGCTCGCTTTTCCCGACGCCTCCTCGCTGGCCGCGGCGACGCGCCAGTGCATTCGAAGCCTGATCTTGCGGTGAATCTACCCGAGCTCGATCAACTCGAGACTTTGATCGCCCGGCTGGGCAGGCGCGCTCGCGTCCAAACGCTCCGGCGCGTCGGAGGATATCCCGTCTACGGCATCGTGATGGGAAGCGAGCAGCCGACGGCGCCCTGTTTGTTGCTGGTGGGTGGGGTTCATGGGCTCGAACGGATCGGCACCCAGGTGGTGCTCGCCTATCTGGGAACGCTGGCGGAACGGCTGCAGTGGGACGAGCTCACCCGAAACGCGCTCGAACGCAGCCGCATCGCAGCCATCCCCCTGCTCAATCCCGTGGGGATGCGCGCAGGTACGCGTTCCAACGGCAACGGAGTCGATCTCATGCGGAACGGCCCGGGCTCCGAGCATCCGAGCGCGGGATCGTTTCTGGTGGGAGGTCAGCGGCTCTCACCGCTGTTTCCCTGGTACATGGGGCGCCAAGGGCGGCTGGAGCCGGAGTCCGAAGCCCTCATCGAGTTCGTGACGAGTCAGGTGTTGGGCTCGGAAGCCGCGATCGCCTTGGACGTGCACTCGGGCTTCGGCTTTCAGGATCGGTTGTGGTTCCCGTACGCGCGAACACGCCAACCCTTTCCCCACACCGCGGAGATGTACGCGCTCTACGAGCTGCTCAACCAGACGCTTCCTCATCACGTGTACCACACGGAGCCCCAGTCGCGGGCCTACACCATCGACGGCGACCTTTGGGACTACCTCTACGACGAGTCTCGGAAGCTCGGTGGCGGCGTGTTTCTGCCGATGACGCTGGAGATGGGCTCGTGGACGTGGGTTCGGAAGAATCCACGTCAGGTCTTCACACTGCCGGGCACCTTCAATCCGATCAAGCGACATCGCCTACGGCGTACCCTTCGTCGGCATCTCTTGCTGATCGACTTTTTGCACCGCGCTGCGGTGGGGCACCCGGCGTGGGCTACGCTCGACGAATCGCATCGGCATCGGTGTTTGTCGTTGGCCCTTAACCTCTGGTTCACCTAGCGGTCACCAATCTCTCCAAATCGTCACATGGCGTTCGCGCCAACGTGATCTGCCCGAACGATCCTACATCGGGGGTGAGATGTGACTTTCCAAAACACAGATACCGAGCCCATGCTTCGCTTGGCAGATCGCTACCCGATCGATCCCTGGGCCATCCCAGAGCTCGATCTTCGAAGCGGGCCCTATCGCGCCCGCTTCGCTCGTCACCGCAAGGACGTGGAAGCGGCCCAACGGCTTCGATTCCAGGTCTTCAATCTGGAGCTCGGTGAAGGGCTGCAGGCCTCCTACAGTACGGGCCGGGACGAAGACCAATACGATGCACGGTGTCACCATCTGCTCGTCGAGCACGAGGGAAGCGGCCAAGTCGTCGGAACCTACCGTCTGATGACTCGGCGGATGGCGGGCGGCGCGGGTTTTTACTCCGAAGGCGAGTTTCATCTGGAGGCGCTTCCGCCCTGGATCATGGAAGAAGGCGTCGAGCTCGGCCGAGCCTGCGTCGCCTCGGAACACCGCTCGGGACGCGTGATCTATCTGTTGTGGAAGGGGATCGCGCA
>JASFKY010000368.1:0-3792 GCA_050118395.1 Myxococcales bacterium
GCGCCGTAGAACGACCTCTCGCCGATGATCGACGAACCTCAGCAGAGCGGTGCGAAGGTCCAACACCTCGGGACGCTGGCCCACGATGGCCAGGCAGTTGTAGCCGAACGTGCTTTGGAGCGCGGTCATTTGGTACAGCTTGTTGAGGACGATTTCCCCATGGGCATCACGTTTGAGCTCGATGACCACGCGCAGGCCTTGCCGGTCCGACTCGTCGCGGATGTCACTGATTCCCTCGATTCTCTTTTCGCGCACCAACTCCGCGATTTTCTTGAGAAGCTCGGCCTTGTTCACCTGGTAGGGAATCTCGGTGATGACGATCATGTCACGATCGGTCTTGCCGGGCAGGGGCTCGATGCTCGCCCGAGCGCGCATCACGATCCGGCCCCGTCCCGTGCGATAGCCGAGGTGGATTCCAGCGCGACCATACACGTAGCCCGCGGTCGGGAAATCGGGACCCTTCACGCCCAAACGCCCCGTTTCCGGATCATCCTCGATGAGCTGGTCGACGGTGAGCTCCGGGTTGGTCATCAAGCGCACGGTGGCGTCCACCACCTCGCGTAGATTGTGTGGGGGGATGTTGGTGGCCATCCCGACGGCGATGCCGCCCGAGCCGTTGATCAGAAGGTTTGGGACGCGGCTGGGCAGGACCAGCGGCTCTCTTTCGGACTCGTCGAAGTTTGGACCGAAGTTGACGGTTTCTTTTTCGATGTCGGCGAGCAGCTCGGTCGCCAACCGGTGCATTCGAACCTCGGTGTACCGCATCGCCGCGGGTGGATCGCCGTCGATGGAGCCGAAGTTGCCCTGTCCGTCGACCAGCGGGTAGCGCATGGAGAATTCTTGGGCCATGCGAACCAACGCGTCGTAAACCGCAGTGTCGCCGTGGGGATGATATTTGCCGAGGACATCGCCGACGATGCGGGCGCTCTTCTTGTAAGGGCCGTTCCACTGGACCTTCTGCTCGTGCATCGAGTACAGGATGCGCCGATGAACGGGCTTGAGGCCGTCTCGTACGTCCGGAATCGCCCGACCGATGATCACGCTCATGGCGTAATCCAGGTACGAGCGCCTCATTTCGTCTTCCAGCGTGACCGGCTGCTTTTGTGTAGATTCCACCATGGATCAGTGCTCCCGCGGCGTCGCTCCCCTGTGTGCGGACGCCGGGCGCGAAGCTACCACGCGCCCACCTGCACCGCACGCGCCCGAATCGATGCTTCATGCCGTTTTTTGGCTGCTTACGAGGAAGTTTCGTAAACCCCAGAGCACAACCGAGGCAAAGCAGGAATATGGATACCGCCATGCGCGATCTGGACCGGATCGAAGAACGTTCTTCCGATGAAGGAAGGCGCGCGCTGCTGCTTTCCGGTGTAGGGCTCGTGTCCGCGTTAGCCGTCGTGATCGCGGCGGTGGCGGCCTTGCCCGACGAGACCGAATCACAGGAGCAGGATCCTCTGCAAATGCTCGCTGCGAGCCAAGCCGCGCCGAGCAAAGAAGCCGCCCCGGTCGAGGATCCAGACATCAATCCCGAAACGCTGAGCTTTCCCACCACTTTGGTGACCGAAACCAGACCCGAGGTCGCAGCCGCTTTGGCAGCCGCGACCGCCGAGTTGGAGCATCTCGATCCGATTCCGAGCCCTCCTCCCCGATCCGACATCGCGGCTGGCCTCCCCGCATCCGTGACGGCGGGCCCCGACGGCGAGGTCGTGGAGCTCTCTGCCGCAATCGATCCGCTCGTGGCAGACACGGTGCGGGAGAAGTCGCCCGCGGCTCCGGCGGGCCGCGAGGGACTCTACACGCTTCAGGTCATCAGCTACTCCGACCCTCAAGAAGCGCACGTCTTCGCAAGCGCGCTCCGCAAGCGTGGCCACGCCGCCTACGTGACGGCAGGAACGGTCGAGGGTCGGGGCACCCACTGGCGCGTCCGAATCGGACCGTTCGCCACACGCCAGCAGGCACAGAGCTACCGAACGACCTTCGAACGCGAAGAAGGAATGAACACGTTCATCGTGCGGAATAAGTGAGGCGAGGTTCGAGGTCGGCTCAGGCCCGCGACCTCAGCGTTCCGCTACGGCAGCTGCTTGAGCCAGCTCGGGTCTTCGAACCACTTCGCACGCAACGCAGACAGGATGCCCGTCGCTTCGAAGGCGTCGATATAGTTGTCGATGAGATTGTAGAATTGCGCGTCCTTGGCCGAAACTGCGATTCCCATCGGTTCGACCGAGAGCGGCTCGGAAAGCATCACGAGACCCGCATCCGGATTGCGCAAAACTGCGAGGGCACAGGCCGGCATGTCGGCGATCATCGCGTCGGCCTTGCCGTCGATCACCATCGTGACCGCTTCGTTGTACCCATCGACGGTCGTGAGCTTTGCTTTGGGCATGTTCTTTTTCACGAAAGTCTCGCTCGTCGAGTTCTTCAACGTCACGAACGTCCTCTCCGGCGTATCGAGATCTTGAACCGTCTCCGCTTCCGAAACCGCAACCGACGCGGTCACCAGGGATTTTCCGGATAGCAAATAAGGACCGACGAACAGAAAGTCCTCGGTTCGCTTCGCGGTGATGCCGACCCCGGACATCACCATGTCCACTTTGCCTTTTTCGAGTGCGCCGAGCAGCTCGCCAAACGGCTTTTGGACGATCTCGAGGTCCAAGCCGAGCGCGTAAGCGAGGCCTTTCGCCAGATCGACCTCGAGCCCGATCATTTCGCCGGTCTTACTCTTGACGTTCAACGGCGCTTGGTCGCCAGACATCCCGACTCGAAGCGTGTTCGTCTTGTTCACACGGTTGAGCACGGACGTTTGCGCGGTGGCACCGGAGGCGCAGGCGACGGACATGGCGGTGAGGGCGGCAATGGCCCCGAGTCGAATGCGTTGAAGCATGAAAGCTCCCCTTTCTTGGCTATGGACAGCGCGGAGCCTACAACACGAGGCCCTCCGGGCAACGGGCAAATGAACGCCCGTCAGGCCATCATTTGCGGCGGATCAGATAGTTGCGCAGCGTCTCGCGAGCGACGTAGCTCGCTTTGATGCGCCACTTGGGCTCGTTGACCACCAATGCGGCCACGGCGATCTTGGGGTCGTCGACGGGCGCATACCCGACCCACCAGTTGTAGGTGCGTTGGGGGTTGTAGCGGCTGAGCGTGCCGGTCTTGCCGGCTACCTCGATGCCGGGCAGGAACGGCCGGCCCCTGGAATCCCAAAACGCCTTCTTGGCGGTTCCATGGGTGATCGTTCGCGTCATCATCTCGCCGGCAGCGCGCGCAGTATGTCGGGGCAGCACCTGCCGAAAGGTCCGGGGGGTGTGCTCGTACAGCGTCTCGCCGGTGCGCGTCTCGATTCGCTCCACGATCGCCGCGTACGGCATCCGTCCGTCGTTGGCGATCGTGGAAGCCAGCAAGGCTGCATGAAGGGGCGAGAGCTGACTGTGCCAGAAACCGGCGGCCATACGGGCTCGTTCCAGCCGGCTATCGGGAACGTCGACCGGGCTCGGTTCCGTCGGGAGATCGAATGGCAGACGCTGACCGAATCCGAAAGCCGATACGTATCTCGCCATTCGGTCCGCGCTGACGTGGCGGTCGGCGAGCTTCGCGAAGATGGCGTTGATCGAATAGCCCAATGCCTCGGCGAGCGTGGCGCACCAACGGTCGCGCTTGGGATCGTCGACGAGGTCCGCCTGCACCAAGTTGCGCATTCCGCCGCCGTAACAAACCGACGTCGAGCTTTTTACACCCGCGTCGAGCAACGCGGACGCGGTCACGATTTTGAATACGGACGCCGACGGCGGATCGGGATCG
>JASFKY010000369.1:0-3764 GCA_050118395.1 Myxococcales bacterium
GAGGGCGCTCCGACTTTTCTCGCGGCGTTCGAAGCAGCGGACCAGACCCCTTCGGAGGGCGAGCCGTTTCACGCCATCGTAGACAACGTCGATCTTCGCAACATCGACGTCAGCGGAGAGCTCTTGGGCCTCCAGGATCTACGCGTCGCCGACCTGCACGCGAAAGGCAGGATGGAGTTTTACGAGATCACGGACATCGAGATCTGGTCAGCAACCGGCCGGCTCGTGCGTCCGTTTCCCTTCGAGGCGAGCATCGACAACATCGTGGGCAGCGTTCACACCGACGAGCGCGGCACACAGGTCACCGCCGAGGCCAGTCGAGAAGACGAGCACCTGACCGCCGAGCTCGTCTACCGCCCGCGCGAAGGCAGCACACCCGAAGAGCCGTACGACCTGGATCTGTTCGTGCGGGTGGAGCCGGTCAGCGCGCGAACGCTACGAGAGGTCGGTTTCGACTGGGCGGAGTCACTCAAGGGAGACGTGACGGGTTGGGTCCGGCTGTGGGGCCCCGAGGGCGACTACCAACTCCGAGCAGACGTCAACACGGCGGGCGGACGGGCCCAAATCAAAGGCGAGCTCCCAAGCGAGGGAGTGACGCGAATCGAGATTGCAACGAAAAATGCCGAGATCGGCAAGGTCATCGGCGGCGCCCCAGACATCCAGGTAACGGGTCGCGTCGAGGTCACCAGTGATCCCAAGCAAGGCGACGTGCTCGGAGTGGAGCTCGATACCGAGGCATTCGACTACCAAAACATTCGTGTTCCCGCGTTCGTGGCCAAGACCCGAGTTCGCAGCGACGGAATCGACATCCTTTCCCTCAAGACGAAGTACGCGGGGGGCGACCTCTCCCTGGAAGGGCACGTCGAATACCAAGGAGTCACGGAGATCCACGCCACCGGTGAGATTCCAGAGGTGAGCGCCGATCCGAATTTTCAAAGGTACGCCGAAGGCATCGAGGGCAGAGCACGGTTCGACCTCACGATTCGCACCACCATTCGTGGCGATTTCGAAACCAAAGGCTCGGTGCGGTTCGACGACTTCGACTACGGTGCTCTGAGCGCCCGTTCCTTGATCCTCGAGGGACGTGTTTGGGGAGATCCGTCCAGACCCCTGCTCGACCTTCGCCTGGACGGCGCTGCAATTCGCGTCGCCGGCTATCCCATTGGCAATGGAGAAGCGATCCTGACGGGGGGGCCTGACGAGTACGAGGCGACGGGCCAGTTCGAGGCGCAGGGAGACCGCCGTGCGGAATTCCAGGCACGCGTTCACGCCAATGGTGAAGTGTATCGACTCGATGTCGACACGGTCGAGCTCGCCGTCGGCAACCTCTCGTGGAAGGGCTTCGTGAGCAATGCGACGTTGGACGTCGAAAGGGGCATTTCGTTCGA
Source organism: Myxococcales bacterium (assembly GCA_050118395.1). Classification (GTDB taxonomy): domain Bacteria; phylum Myxococcota_A; class Polyangia; order Polyangiales; family Houyiibacteriaceae; genus SG8-38. The sequence goes on from JASFKY010000369.1 coordinate 1,389, forward strand.
TCGCATTTTGATGGGCCGAGGCTTGCAGCGTCTGGACGCAAGCGGACAATGGCGGTTTGACGGGCCGGACGACATCGTCGCCGATCTCCAAAATTTCGATCTAGCAGTGCTGCGGATCCTCTATCCGGAGCGCGCGCCGGACTTCAGAGGCAACGTAGACTTGCATTTCGAGTTTCGGGGGGACCTCGATAAGAATCCCACGATCGTGGCCGAAGGCACTCTCACCGATGCCACGATGTGGGACATCTCTCCGATCAACGCAGCCTATTTGATCCACTTGGACGACGGAGCTCTCGACGCCGATGCACAGGTGGACCTCGGTGGACGGGGAAATTTCACGCTGAGTAGCACCGGATTCGTCGAGCCCATGCCCGGGGGCGTGGCAGCGTCCTTGCGCGAAGGAATCTACGAGACGACCTTGAGCACCCATGCAATGGACCTGACCTTGTTTCAACCGATTTTGGGTGACGATTGGCCGGAGGTCCGCGGTTACGCCGATGCCGAGATTCGATTCTCGGGTCCGATCGACGCCCCCTCTTTCAAGGGCCAAATCGGAATTCCGGCCCTCAGCCTGGAAGACTGGGGCCCCATCCAGCTCAAATCGAATTTTCGGTACGAGTACGGCGCACTGCTTGCGCAGCTCCGGCTGGAGGACGACCGGGGAGAGCTCTTCGAAACGGAAGGAAGCGTCCTCATCGATTTGGTTCACTTGGTGAAAGAGCCGAGCGAAACGGTCGAAGCGTTGGAAACCTCGCCCTGGCGGCTCTCGATGCGCATACCTCCGCGAAGGCTGAGCGCGTTTCCACGCAGGCTCGGCGAGCGTTTCTTCGAGGACGCAGGCCGGCTCAAACTCGCTGCAAGCCTCACCGTGGCAGGAGGCGCCTTTCGGACCCGAGGTGATTTGTTTGCAAGTGTCGATTGGCTTTCGGGCGGCACCGAAGGCCTATGTGGAAGCGATGCCAACCCACGGGCAACCATCCGAGCGAGCTTGGAAGACAATGTCACCAAGCTGACCATGGAAGGAGTGGTCGGAGAATCGGAGGTGCTCGACATCCAAGCGTCCGCGCAAACGCCGATCGACGAATGGTTGGGCGCGGCCGAGATTCCAAAATGGCCCGTCACCAACGTAAGCGCAGACTTCTATCAGGCGCCGACGGAGAACCTGCCTTACTTGTGCCGATACGCTGCTGGGGTGCTCACGGCAAAACTGCGGGCTACGGGCCTGTTTGGAGACGAACCCAAGCTCTCTTTGTCGCTGCAGTCGGACGATCTGAGGGCTCGCCGGCTGGAGCCAGCGCGACGAGCCGGCCTGATCACCACCATCGTCGAGACCCCACCGGCGCGGAGCCGCATCTCCGCAGACTACGAAAACGGAGTGGGCGACGTGGACGCTCGCTTGGAATGGTGGAACGGCGGTTTCACTGCCCTGACGGCGAAGGCGCCGTTATTGTGGAATGCCGAGCACCCGGTCCCGACTTTGGCCAAGAAGGGAGAATTGAGCGGCCGGGCGGACTTCGACCGCATGCCGCTGCAAGCGCTGCTGGCGTGGGTGCCCGGCGCAGTGAACGTCGAGGGGATCTTGGAAGGAAGCGTTTCCGCTCAGGGCTCGGTGCAAAGGCCCCGGTTCGTGGGGAGCGTCGACATATCCGACGGACGCGTGGATCTACGCGCCGTCGGCCAGACCTTGGAGGGCGTGAGCGGACGCGCAATCTTCGACGAAGACGGGCTGGCGATTTCGAATTTGAAAGCCTCCGACCAAGGAGGCTCGGCCACGGTCAATGGCAGGCTGGATTTCAAAGGCCTCGATCTGCGAAAAACGGACATCACCATCGATGGCGACAGCTTCCCCTTGCGAGAGGAGGGCTCGATCATGGCGCGCATGACGGGCGAAGCTCGTCTCATGGCCGACTTCAAAGAGCACGAGCTCGACGGCGAGGTCCGGCTTCGCGATCTCCGGCTCGACATTCCCGAACAGAGCGCGACTCCCATCGAGCTGGCGCCCCATCCAGACGTGCACTTCGTTGGGGAGGCTGCCGAGCCGCCGCCGCCCCCAAATCCCTATCGCGTGGAGCTCGCCGTCAAATCGGAGAACCAGATCGTGATTCGCAGTCGCGATCAGGGGTTCTATGTCCAAGCGAGCGCCAATTTGCAGACTACGCTCGCGAAAGACTTCTTGGTCAAAGGAACGGTGACGCTGCACGGTGGCAACTTCCAGGTATTTGGCAAGCGCTTCGAAATCCGTTCCGGGAGCATGGTGTTCCAAGGCGATCCCGACATGGATGCGAAGGTCGAGCTGGTCGCGCGACACGTGCTTCGCGGCAGCAACGATACCGTCACCGTCACCGCTTCCGGGCGCCTGAGCAACCCCAAGATCGA
>JASFKY010000370.1:0-3755 GCA_050118395.1 Myxococcales bacterium
AGGTAAGGTTGCCACAGCCGCGCCGTGCCGTCGCGAAGCTGCTGAAATGGCGTTCGCGCATCGAGCTCCTCGGTGGTCAAACGCCGCGCGACCTCGAGGCGTTTTCGCGCATGGGCTTGGAGCTCACGGCCGAGGGTCTCGTCGTAGCACTCGAGGTTGAACTCGAAGTTCAATCGCAAGCTGCGAGGATCCCAGTTGGAAGAACCGATCGAGGACCAGTAGCCGTCCACCACGAAGAGCTTCGAATGGTCGAACGGCGGCGGTGTCAGCCACAAGCGAACGCCTTCTTGGAGAGCTTGCCGGTAGTGTCCCCACATGGCCCACCCCACCACGGGCAGATTGACGTGCTCGGGAACGACGATGTCCACTTCGACGCCGCGATGCGCGGCAAGATGGAGCGCTTTGAGCAGGACACGGTCCGGCAGGAAATACGGCGTCATGATGTGGATCGAGCGACGCGCGGCGCCGATGGCCGCGAGGAACACCCAGTGCATCTTGTCGATGTTGCGGTCTGGCCCATCGGTGATGCCACGCGCCAAGACCATTCCCTCGGGCTCCAGCTCGGGGAACCAGAGGTCGCCCGCCAGCTTCTCGCCACTGGTAAAGGCCCAATCGGAGGCAAAGGCCTCTTGCAGCTGGGACACCACCGGACCGAGAACCCGGAAGTGCAAGTCCATGGTGGGGAACCTCGGCTTGGCGGACAAGAACGAGCCCTGCCGGATGTTCATGCCGCCGGTGAAGCCGATCCGACCATCGACCACCATGATCTTGCAGTGGTTGCGAAGATTGAAATGCGTCATGGATCGAGGAAGCAGCGCCGGCAGGAAGTTTGAGACCCGGACGCCGCGCTTCCTCAGCACGCGGTGGATTCGCGGCCGCGCATACCGCGTCCCGACGTCGTCGATCAGGACCCGAACCTCGACACCGCGTCGACATGCATCGGCCAGCGCGTCGACGAACTCGGAGCCAATCCCCGACGGCTCGAAGATGTAGCTGACTAGGGAGACCGACTGCCTTGCGCCGCGAATTGCACCGAGCATGGCCGGATAGGCCTCGTCTCCATTGACGAGCGGCTCGACCGAGTTGCCTACGAGCAAGGGCCGCTGGGTGACGTTGCCGACGACCCGCGCGAGCTCGATGAGTCGCGCGCGGTCGCTCCCGAGCTCTCGATCGAGATCTGCAGGAGAGCGGGGCGCTTCGTCCAAGGGCACGCTGTAGCTCGACGCACCGGAGCGGAGCACCTTGGCGCGCCGCTCGATTCGGTTGATCCCCAAGAACAGATAAAGGGCGGCTCCCACGAATGGAACCAGCCAGATCAAGCCGACCCACGCCGTCGCGGCACGCGTGTCGGTCTTGTTCAACACCGCGTGCCACGACGCCATGATCGCTACGAGCAGGTCCAGCGCCACGCCGAGCGCAGGTGCAATGTGCTCCAGTTGCTGCCAGTCCAAAGGCATCCCGAGCCCCGCTCGGCAGATTACGGTGCATCACCCTGGCGGTCGACTTCGCAGCGGGCTACATTGACCGAGGCGGGGCATGGCGGTTCAGTCTTTGGCCGAGAGATTCGGGGTACGGCTATCCGCGGGTACGACCGTGTTTCGGCAGGGCGATCCCGGCGGTTCCATCTACGTGATCCGGAGCGGCCGGGTTCGGGTCATCAAAGAAGCGCACGGTCGTCGTCGGATCGTAGCCAAGCTGGGCCCAGGCGATTTCTTCGGAGAGATGGCCGCCGTCACGGGACGGCCACGTTCCGCGACGGTGGAAGTCGTCGAGGATGCCGAGTTGCTCAAGGTTCCGGCTACGAAGCTTCAGGAGATGGTCACAGGGAACGCCGAGGTCGCGATTCGTCTCATTCGTCATCTCGCCGAGCGACTGGAGGGCGCAAACCGTTTCATCGACGTCCTGTTGGAGGGCGACGTGACCGCGCGCGTCATTTTGGAGCTCCAAGATGCTTTGCAAGAAGCCGACGGTCCCCCTGCAACCCACATCGCCGCCGCGGAGATCGCGCTCAAGCTCGGCACCGACAAGAACGAAGTCTGGCCCGCGTTGCGCCGGCTTTCGCGGGTGGGAATCGTCGAGGTTTCCGACGGCCGCGTGTGGGTCAAAGCTCCTGATAGGCTGGGGGATTTCCTGAATTTCATACGCACTTCGGGGAAGTCGTGATGCAATTGCGCGTGCTCGGCTGCCATGGGGGAGAGACACCCAAGCACCGGACCTCGAGCTTCTTGATCGGTGACTCCGTGGCCATCGACGCGGGCGCCATCACGAGCGCATTGTCGCTCGGCGAGCAAGAGCGAATCCGCTCCGTGCTGATCAGCCATCCACACATGGACCACGTGCGGGATCTGGCGACGCTTGCCGACAACCGGTGCCAGCAGGGGGGAGCCACCCTGGACATCGTCGGCATTCCCGCGACGATCGACGCGTTGAAGAAACACTTCTTCAACGACGTGATTTGGCCCGACTTCACCCGCATCCAATCCAAAGAGGGCCCGACCGTGCGCTTGGTGGAGGTCCGACCAAACGAGTCGTCCCAGGTGCAGGGCTACGAGGTCGTTCCCGTCCTGGTCAATCACACGGTCGACACGTCCGCGTTCATCATTCGTAACAACTCCACCAGCCTCGTCTACGGGGGAGACACCGGTCCGACCGAAGAGCTATGGGAGCACGTGAATGCGCTGGATGATTTGCAAGCCTTGATGATGGAGGTTTCGTTTCCCAACGGGCGAGCCGAGCTGGCCCGCCAGTCAGGGCACCTCACACCTCGAATGTTGTCCGACGAGCTCGACAAGCTCGAGCATCGGCGGGAGCTTCCGATCATGCTCTACCACATCAAGCCTGCGTTCGAGGCCGACGTGCTCAAAGACCTTGCGAAGCTTCGGGGTCGAAATCTTCAGATTCTCGCGCTCGACGACGAATTCATCCTGTAGCGCCAGCTCCAGACTTGGCGGTGCACGGTGTTGGGAGTATGTTCAGGGGGTGAGTGGCGTTGCCCAAAAAAGGGTTCCCCTTTTTGCAATGCGGCTTGCCGCGGGCGGCAGTTGGGCGAATTGCCTCGCAATGGTGCGAACTCCGAAAGGAGACTTGCTGCCGTGACTCGGCCCTCGATTATCCGCGGGTCTAATCACCAAGGAACGCTCCACGCGGTCTGGGCATGGTGCTCAGAGACCCGAGAGCGCCGGCATCGCCGGGGGAGGAATGTGCGTATGGACACCAGTTGTAGTATCGGACTCTCACCGGAGGTGTGGGCGAGTTAGCCCCTAGCGCGAGCTCCCTCCCTTGGTGGGAGTCCTGATCGACGAGAGCCGGCGCCTCATGGGTGCCGGCTCTTTCTTTTTCACCGGTTGCCGGCTTCGTCGTACTCGAGGACCTGCACCTTGAAGAAGCGGACCAGCACGTAGAGCAGCAATCCGAGAGGGCCTGCCATCAACGTGACCAGCAGGCACGGAATCACCCAAAAATGGGAGATGCCGCGCCTGTGCGCATCACGTGCTTCCCAGGCTCCGATGAACAGGTCGAAAATCAAATAGTGGATCCAACCCGCCAACACCAAGTTGGGCGCGCTGAAGCCGATCATCACGCCGTAAAGGGTTCGCAGGTCCGTGCCTTCGGGAGCAGGCGCGTATCCGAGCAGCATGTACCCGTAGATCGGCGCGAGCAGAAGCAGCACGACCGGGGCGTGCACCAATCGCTGCGTCCAGCGCCAACGCGGTGCGGCAATTAGGAGCAACCAAAAGGGAAGCACCCCGTAGTTT
>JASFKY010000371.1:0-3733 GCA_050118395.1 Myxococcales bacterium
ACCGTGCGACGGGGTGGCATGGCGCAGCGCGTGCCCGCCGAAGAGCTGGTGCCGGGTGACGTCGTGTTGCTGGAAGGGGGCGACGTCGTCACAGCCGATGTCCGGACGCTGACGGCCTCCAGAGTCGAGGCGAACGAGTCGCTCTTGACCGGAGAGTCGGTGCCGGTCGCAAAGACGATCGACCCTCTGGCAGAAGAAACGGTGCTCGCCGAGCGCACCAACATGCTGTTCAAGGGCACCGCCATCACCAAGGGGTCTGCGGAGGGCGTGGTGGTGGCCACCGGGATGCAAACCGAGCTCGGGAAGATCACGGCGCTCGTTCAAGAGGCGGACGAGAAGAGGACGCCCCTCGAGGAGCGCATCGACGCGCTCGGTAAGGTCATGGGGTGGATCTGCATCGGGCTCGTCACCGTCATCGGGGTCCTTGGCGCCATCAGCGGTAAAGAGATCACCGACGTCATCGAGACCGCGATTGCCCTGGCCGTGGCCACCGTGCCCGAGGGCCTGCCGATCGTGGCCACGCTTGCGCTTGCTCGCGGGGTCTTGCGCATGGCGCGCCGGAACGCCTTGATCGAGCAGCTTTCCGCAGTCGAAACCCTCGGTTCCACCAGCGTCATTCTCACCGACAAGACGGGGACGCTCACGGAAAATCGAATGAAGGTGACCGAGGTGGTGGTGCCGGGGCAAAGCGCCGCGGACCCGACGAGTGTGTCCGTCCCATTCACGGGGCAGCCGAGCGAAACCGACGATGACGTCGCCCGATTGCTCGTCGCGTCGTCGCTTTGCAGCGATGCGTCCATTGGGACCGACGAGCAGGGGAGGGAGGTGCAGGTCGGCGACCCCATGGAGGTGGCGCTGCTCTTGGCGGCGCGTGCTCTCGGGCTCGACCTCGAGGAAGTGCTCGGCCGCGAGCCTCGCCTTTCCGAGGAGGCGTTCGATCCCGACATCAAGATGATGGCGACCTATCACGAGCGGGACGAGGGCGTCCGCGTGATCGTAAAGGGTGCGCCCGAGGCTGTGTTTCCGGCTTGCACCTCCGTGCGGACGACGGAAGGGCTGCGTCCTTTCGACGAATCGACGCTGGGCGTTTGGCGACGGGAAAATCGCCGGGTGGCGTCCGACGGCTTACGCATGCTCGCCATCGCCGAGCGAGTCGAGGACGCGGAGCCTCGGGACCCCTACACGGAGCTCACGTTGCTCGGGTTGGTGGCGCTGTCCGATCCGCCGCGCGAAGACGTCGTTCGGGCCATCGAGCAGTGCCACAGCGCGGGGGTCGAAGTGGTGATGGTGACCGGGGATCAGGCGCCGACGGCCGAGCACATCGCCGCGGCAGTCGGCTTGATTCCCGAGGACGAAAAGGGAGAGGCGGTGACGGGAGCGGAGCTTGCCGAGCTGCTGCAAGGGGGCGAGCAGGGCGCGGCCAAGCTGCGTCGAACGCACGTGTTCGCACGCACCGACCCCGAGCAAAAGCTACAGCTTCTGTCGTTTTTCCAGGGGCAAAACGAAACGGTGGCGATGATTGGCGATGGGGTCAACGATGCGCCCGCGCTGCGACAATCGGACATCGGCGTGGCGATGGGCCAGCGGGGCACGCAGGTTGCGCGCGAGGCAGCGGACATGATCCTGCAGGATGATCATTTCGCCACCATCGTGAGCGCGGTTCGTCAGGGGCGGATCATCTTTCGGAACATCCGGAGCTTCATTTTCTTTTTGTTGTCGTGCAACTTGAGCGAGATCATGACGGTGGGATTGGCCGCGGCGATCAATGCGCCGCTTCCCATTTTGCCGATGCAGATCTTGTATCTGAATCTGGTCACCGATGTCTTTCCGGCGCTTGCGTTGGGCGTGGGTGACAGCGGTCCTTACATCATGGAGCATCCACCCCGGCCCAAGACCGAGGCGTTGCTCACTCGGCGGCATTGGATGCGACTGGTGGGATACGGGATCGTGATGAGCGCGGCGGTGCTCATCGGGTTTGCGCTCTGCATCTACGAGTTCGACATGGACGTGAAACGAGCCGTCACCGTGTCGTTTTTGATTTTGGCTGGAGCGCAGGTCGGCCACGTGTTCAACATGGTCTCGCCGCGCTCCGGCTTTGCGCTCAACGAGGTGACCCGCAACCCCTGGGTTTGGGGCGCGGTGGTGCTGTGCATCGGGTTGCTGGTTGCTGCGGTCTACGTGCCGATTTTGGCGCGGGTGTTGGGCACGGTGGAGCCCGGGCGGGAGGGGTGGACGTTGGTCGTCGGGCTGAGCTTGGCCCCGTTGCTGGTGGGGCAGAGCGTTCGGTCGATTGGGCAGGTTCTGCAGAGGCACGGGCGTCAGGTGGGGCGGCGTGGAGACTAGTGGCCAGATCGGACCGACGTTGCGCGAAACGCTGAGCAGCGCGGCAGAAACACCTGTGATTTCGTGTGATGGCATCCGCCGGCGGATGGGTGCCTTCCGACAAAGGCAAGCTACTCAAGTCTGCGGGACTCGACTGACTGTGGTAGAGGAGCGGCATGGACAAGACCCCGCCCATCGCTGAGTTTATGACGCCGATGCCCCATACGGTGGGAAGCGAGCAAACGATAACGTTTGCGCAGTCGTTGATGCAGAAGCACGGCATTCGTCACCTGCCGGTGTTGCACGGCGGTGAGCTCTATGGAGTGGTGAGCGACCGTGACCTCGGGATGATCGCCGGGCTGAACGAGGTCGACCCCGATCAGACGACGGTCGAGGAGGCGATGACGCAAGATGCGTACACGGTATCCAAGGACACGCCGCTTTCTCGGGTTCTTGAAGAGATGCTCGAGCACAAGTATGGCTCGGTGATCGTGGTCGAGGGAACCAAGATCGTGGGTATATTCACGACCCACGACGCCCTAAAGCTCTTCGTAGAAAGCTAGGCGAGAGCGACGAACCAAGAGCGATGACCGACGTTGCGCGAAATGCGCAGCTGAGTGCTGGAGAATCTTGTGATTTCGGGCACTGGCGTCTGTCGGCGGGTCGCGCTCTTTCGGCGGTAGTAAGCCAAGCAAATCTGCGAAACCAGGCAAGTGCTGTTCGGGCACGGTTTTCGCTGGGGCGTTGCATCATGACTCGACCGCGCATCGTCGATCCGGGCGCAACGCTTGCGCTTTCTCGGCGCACTACTCGACGTCACTTTCTGTTCAATCCCGACGAGGCGCGGCAAATGGAACAGTGCTACTGGTATTGCCTGGCCCATGCCGCGAAGCTTCACGGAGTGCTCGTGCATGCTGCCTGCCTCATGTCCACTCATTCACACGAGGTCATCACGGATGTGCGGGGCGAGTTTCCACGATTCTTGCAGACCTTTCATCGCAATCTTGCATTGTGCACGAAAGCCTACCGCGGATGGCCTGAAGAGGTTTTCAACAAGAAAAGCAGTGCCGTCCATGTCCTGTTAACCTCAGACGCCATCATCGAGTCAATCGCTTATCTCATCGCCAATCCTGTCGAAGCCCTCGCGGTGCGTTACGCACAGGATTGGCCAGGGGCGCAGACGCTGCCTAGGGACATTGGCTCCCGCGTGATCAGGGTCAAGCGACCAGCTCACTACTTCGACGCGAACAATCCCGAGTGGCCGGAAGTCATCGAGCTTCGCCTCGAGATGCCCCCGGACCTCGAGCTCGACTATGGCCCGAAGCTCGCCCGTGAGCGGATCGCCGAGGGCGTGCGCCGACGTCAGCATCGGGCATGGAACAAGGCCAGGCGCACCGGAATCGGGTTCGTG
>JASFKY010000372.1:0-3731 GCA_050118395.1 Myxococcales bacterium
CTTTGCGGTCGAGGCGCTCGATGCCGACGGAAAGCGTCGACGCTTTCCAGTCCTCTATGCGTTCGGCGTCGAGCCCCTTCAGCAATACTTGGTCGAAGTCGAGCCCGGCCGACTGCAGGCATTTCCCTTCGCCTGGGACACGCGCCTCAAAGAGGATGGCGGAGGCCGTTGGTTCCATCTCCAACCAGACGAGCACATTCCACCCGGCGATGCTCTGCACTGGACCGGCCCTAGCTACAACTGGAATTACGCTTGCGCCGACTGCCATTCCACGGCCGTCGAAAAGAACTACGACCGCTCGCACCGACGCTACCGAACGCAATACGCCGAAATCAACGTCGGGTGTGAAGCTTGCCATGGTCCCGGTTCGCGCCACGTAGACCTTGCGAAGACCGAAGCTCCCTCGCTGCCGCCGGGCGGAGGCTTCGACCGGAGGCTCACCACGCCGGCCCAACGGATCTGGACCTTCAACGAGGGAAAGAACATCGCCACGCTCACTCGCGGATCGCCGACCGACGAGCTCGAGACCTGCGCGCCGTGCCACTCTAGGCGGGCGGACCTGGGTGGTGATGGGTCCCGTTACGACGATCGTTATCACCTCTCTCTTCTCGAGGAGCGGCTCTACTTCGATGACGGGCAGATCGAGGACGAGGTGTACGTCTACGGCTCGTTTCTGCAGAGCAAGATGTACGCGGCCGGCGTGGTTTGCAGCGACTGTCACGACGTGCATGCCGCTGATCTTCGGGCCCAGGGCAATGCCTTGTGCACGCGTTGTCATCGCGCAGCGGTGTACGACGCACCTCGGCATCATTTCCACGAAGAGGGCGGGCCGGGAAGCCTCTGCACCGACTGCCACATGCCGCAGCGCACGTATATGGTCATCGACGATCGTGCGGACCATCGCTTTGGCCTTCCTCGCCCTGAGCTGGCACGCGAGATCGGCGCACCCGACCCCTGCACGGGTTGTCACGCCGCCAAGAGCGCGCGCTGGGCGGAAAATGAAATTGCCAAGCACTTCGAAAGACGCGCTCCTCACCCTTTTGCTGAAGCTTTTTTTGCAGCGCGCCGCCAAGAGCCCCAGGCGGAGCCGGCTCTCATCGACCTCATCGCCGCGGGGACCGCACCGGCGATCGTGCGTGCTACGGCTCTGATGGAGCTTCGTAATCTTCGCTCACCTGCGCTACCTGCCATGCTGATGCGCGCTTCCCACGATTCGAGCGCCCTAGTCCGACGCAGCGTGGCCGTGGCAGCTCGGGACCTTTCCCCATCGGAGCGTACGGAAATCGTGCGGCCTCTATTGCGAGATGACGTGCGCAGTGTGCGGATCGAAGCCGTGGCCACGCTCCTGGGCATCGATGCACGCGGCTGGGCACAAGCGGATCGTGCGGCGCTCGAAAAAGCGACGGAGGAATATCTCCAAGCGCGCGCCTTCAACGCCGATCGTGGCGAGGGGCTGGTCGATCTGGCGTACGTTGCAGCGCTCGCCGGCGACTTCCCCCATGCGGAGGAAAACCTGCGTGAGGCCTTGGAAATCGACCCGACCTTCACCGCCGCCTACGTGAACCTCGCCGACCTCTACCGCGCCCAGCAGCGCGACACCGAAGCCGAGCGCCTCTTGAAGCGCGGGCTCGAGCGGGCCGGCGACCCAGCCAGCGTCGAGCTCGCGCTCGGTCTGACACTGGTTCGGTTGGGCCGATACTCCGATGCGCTGACTCATCTTCGCCGTGCTCACGTCATGAGGCCTGAAGTGATTCGATTCGGCTACGTCTACGCCGTCGCCCAGTATGATCAGGGGCATCGCCGAGCAGCGCTGAAGACGCTGGAGCGGATGCAAAGGCGCTACCCCGCGAATCGAGACGTGTTGCGCTTGCTCGTCGCGTACAATGGCCAGATGGGTCGAAGTTCCGCTGCAGCGCGCTACGCTCGCTTGCTCGAAAATCTCGGAGAAGAGCCGTGACTCGTTCGGGCGTGCGAGAGTCGCGACGAGGTCTAGGAGAAGCACGATGGTAGTCGTAATCGCTCTGTTTCACCTCATGGGGTTGATGTCTTCGATCCACGCCGTGATGAGCACGCGCACCTCACAAGGAGCCATCGCGTGGGCGGTGAGCCTCAATACGTTTCCTTATCTTGCGGTGCCGGCCTATTGGGTGCTGGGCCGAAGCCGGTTTCAGGGTTACGTCACCGCACGCCGTGCCACGGACCTCCGAAACAGCCACATCGCAGAGCAGATCCGCTCGGGGATCGCGCCTTATCGTGTTCCTGGCTCCGCTGAGACCGAAGCAATGCGCGTAGGCGAGGCTCTGGCCGGCATGCCGGCTCTTCGCGGAAACCAGGTCGACTTGCTGATCGATGGCGACGCGACCTTCTCCAGCATTTTCGAGGGAATCGATGCAGCACAAGACTACGTGCTCGTGCAGTTCTTCATCGTCCACGACGACGGGCTAGGGCGGATGCTCAAAGAGCGACTCCTCGCAAAGGCTCGCGAAGGCGTTCGCGTTTACTTCCTTTACGACGAGGTTGGATGCCACGACCTTCCCAAGAGCTACATCCAGGAGCTTCGTGATGCAGGCGTGGAGATGTACGAATTCAACACGCGCAAGGGCCGTCGAAACCGTTTTCAGATCAACTTCCGCAACCATCGCAAGATCGTGGTCGTCGACGGGCGCGTGACTTGGATTGGTGGTCACAACGTGGGCGATGAGTACATCGGAAAGAGCGCCAGGTTCGGTCACTGGCGCGATACCCACGTTCGCATCGAAGGGCCCGCGGCGCTCAAGGCTCAGCTCGCATTCATCGAAGACTGGTATTGGGCGACCGATCGCGTTCCACAGGTTTCCTGGGTGCCGAAGCCGGCAGAGGGCGGCGGCGATCTGCCCGTGCTGATCATTCCCACGGGGCCTGCCGATGATTTGGAAAGCGCCAACCTGATGTTCGTGCACGCCATCAACTCCGCACACGACCGAATCTGGATTTCGAGCCCCTACTTCGTGCCGGACGAATCGGTTCTCGTCTCGTTGCAGCTTGCGGGGCTACGTGGCGTGGATGTGCGCATCCTGATTCCAGACGAGCCTGACCATCTCTTGGTGTTTCTGGCGGCTTATTCGTATTTCGATGACGCGGGAGAGACGGGAGCCAAATTTTACAGGTATTTGGACGGCTTCCTTCATGAAAAGGCCATGCTGATCGACGATACCGTCGCCACCGTGGGCACGGCCAACTTCGACAATCGGTCGTTTCGCCTCAACTTCGAGGTGACCGCCGCCGTGGCGGATCGCGCCTTTGCGGCCGAGGTCGAGCAGATGTTCGAGCGGGACTTCGAGCGCTCTCGTCAGATGCGGTCAGGGGAGTACGACGGGAAGCCTTGGTGGTTTCGTCTCGGCATCCGCTTGGCGCGGCTCACTGCGCCAATTCAGTAACGAAAAAGAGAAGAGCCGACTCTTGCGAGTCGGCCCCCCCAATAGTCCTGACCGTCATTGCCGTGGGATTATTGTCGAGTCGAATCCCTACTTCCTAGTAGGTGGGAGCCGATGTCGTACGCTTCAGGCCCCCCGATGACGCTAGCCGGGTCCGCACACCACGCACGTTGAAGCTCCCGATTCGACCTAGTCAGGGATTCTCTACTCATTCCTCACCTGCAACGACAGAGGGACCATCGCAAAATCTAAGGCGGCCCGGGGCGCCGGTCAACTCATTGCTTGACTGGGCTGGCCTTCAAAGCGGCGCGGCCCTCT
>JASFKY010000373.1:0-3723 GCA_050118395.1 Myxococcales bacterium
CTTGCATGGGTGGCTCGGTTCACTTGAGAGCTTGAGCCACGCAAGCCGCTCCTCGGGCGGCGCGCCAATCGGAGGTGGTTGCAGCCATGCCGATTGGCACTTCGCACGCCCCCTCCAGCCCATGTCACGCGTGTTCCGAGCCCCCTCATACGGGATTCGAGTCAGCGCCAGTCGCGGTCACAGTCTCGGGCCGCGATCCGCAAGCCCCGACCTTGGCGCTCAATTCGCCGTGCGGAAGGCGCTGATCGTTTCGCGCTCGTCGAAGTCGTGGGTGAAGCCCGTGGCTCGCCGAAAGACATCGCTGTCCACCACGATGGGATAGCGAAGGTGATCGAGCGCTCCCGCCGGGAGATTGGGGAGCCCCAGGCGTCCCAGCCCCAACCGGAATAGCGCGGCGGGGATGGGCAAGGGCCGTCGTCCCGCGGCGCGTACGATCTTGCTAAGCGGGACGGGCGTGGGCCCCGAGACGTTGTAAATGCCGTGCAGCTTGTGCGTCAGGGCGGTCACGATGGCCTTGGCGGCATCGTCTTCGTGCATGAAGTGGAAGAGCGGATCGAAACCTGCGATGAGCGGCACGGTGGGCCCTCGGAGAAACGCGGCCAAGGTTCCGTGCTTGCTCGGGCCGAGCGTGTAGACGATGCGCAACACGCAAGTGGCGAACTCGGGGTGGCGCCACAGGGCCGACGCAGCATAGAGATCGGCCGCAACCAAGTCGGCGAGCTCCGGAAAGCTATGCGCCGACATCGGAGGCTCGTCCTCGGTGTGATAAAGCGGAGAGTCGGCAGCAGCGCCGTAATACGTGTGCCGCCCGACGAATATGGCCTGTTTCACGCCGTACGCGTGACAGTGGTGGATGAAAGCGCGGGTCCCGTACAGGTTCACCCGCATTCGATCGGGGCTTCGGTGGACTAGGTGCGTCACCGTGGCCATGTGAATGGCCGCGTCGGGCCGATGTGTTCGAAAGACATCCTCGGCGGGACGTTTGCGGATGTCGGCCTGATGAAGCTCGATCCCGGCAGGGGCGCCTGCCCATGCTCGTTGATCGATGCCGATCACCCGGTGGCCTGCCTCCAGAAGCTTCAGGGCCGTGAGGCGTCCAAGCTTGCCTGCCGCTCCTGTCAATACGACTTTCATCACAGCACGAGGTCTTCCTCGGAAATGGTGTGCTCGCGAAGAGCGCGTCCCTGACCGATGAGATTCCGAATCCGCTTTTTCACCTGGTCGACCATGGCGTTGACGGTTTCGTCATGCTCGTGACCGGTGCCTTCGAACCGCATGGGCTTGCCGTAAAGAAGCTGAAAGCGTGTCGGCTTGGGGACGAGCAAGAGCCATTTGGTCACCGGAACGTAGGGGACGCCCAAGAGCCGTCCGAGACGCTTCAGGTTCGCGATGGTGGGCAACGCCTCGCCCCCGCCAACGAAGCCAAAAGGTACGATGGGGCTCTTGGTTTCGAGAGCGAGACGCATGAACCCCGTTCCGAACTCCACCAGGGAGTCTGCGTCTTTGGCCAGCTTGGCAGTGCCTCGGGCACCCTCCGGGAAAGCCAAGATCAGCCGTCCCGCAGCAAGCAAGCGCTTGGCTTGGTCCGGGTTTCCGGTGAACTGGCCAGTTCGACTCATGAACTGCGAAGCGCCCGGAAACTGGTGGATGAACTTGTCGAGCATTGCGTGCGGAAGACGCGGTGGCTCGGCATCGAGCAACATCGATCCCATGACCATCGCGCCGTCGATGGCCACGCCGCCCGAATGATTGCCGACGAGAATGGCTCTTCCACGCGGGGGCACGTTGTCGAGCCCGTACACGTCCACTTTGAAGTAGTAGCGATAAATCAGAGCAAAGGCGGAGACGAAACGAGCCAAGTCGTTCTTGTCGATGCCGTACGGATCCACCCCGAATTTGTTGAAATCGAGGTCCAGCGCCTCGATGCGCGCAGCGATTTCTGGGTCGACGGGGAGAAGATTGTCCAGCACCAGTGCCTCGGAAGATTCGTTGGTTTCTATGTTGCCTGGGGTCCGGGTGCAATGTCACTGCGCGCCGGGTTTACGAATGCCCAGAGCGCGCATCTTTTTGTAGAGGTGACTTCGCTCGAGGCCCAGGTCGGCAGCGGTCTTGGTCACATGCCCACCGCGGTGCTCCAGAGCCTGTTCGATCAACTCGCGCTCGACTCCTTCGAGCATTTCGCGAAGCGGGGTTTCGGGCCGAAAGTGGCTTCGGGTGGCCCCCGCTCCCTCGACCGGCAGCAAAGTCCTCGCCTGTGCTTCGGTGATGCGAGCGCCCGGGGTCAAGATCACCAGCCGCTCCACCAGGTTTCGAAGCTCTCTCACGTTGCCGGGGTAGGAGTAGCTCTGCAAAAGCTCCATGGCGCCCTCGGAGATTTCTTTGTGAGGCCGGTCGTGGACCTCGCATGCCAGTGCGAGAAAGTGCTCGGCCAAGAGAGGGATGTCACTCCTGCGCTCTCTCAAGGCGGGAACTCGGAGAGGCACCACATTGAGTCGATCGAACAGATCCGCCCGGAAACGTCCTGCCTCGATCTCCGCCTCCAAGGACTTGTTGGTCGCGGCAACCACCCGGACGTCGACCTTGACCGGCGGCCCTCCTCCGATTCGCTCGACCTCGCCGTCCTGCAGCACGCGCAGGAGCTTGGCTTGCATTTGTGGTGGCATGTCGCCGACCTCGTCGAGAAAGAGGGTGCCCGCGTGGGCGCGCTCGAACTTTCCCCGCCGGCGCCGAGTGGCCCCGGTGAATGCGCCGGCCTCGTGCCCGAACAACTCGCTCTCGATCAAACCTTCGGGGATGGCGGCGCAGTTCAACTTCTCGAACGGCTGACCTGCTCGGGCCGAACCGGCATGGATGGCCGCGGCGACGAGCTCCTTGCCCGTGCCTCGTTCCCCCAAGACCAGCACCGCTGCATTCGATCGGGCCGCCAGTCCGATTTGGCCCCGCAGCGCGTCGATGGAGGCGCTGCGTCCGAGGAGCGACTCGCCGGTTCCGAATCGTCGCCGGAGCTCGCGATTTTCCCGTTGAAGTGCATGAACCTGGAGGCTGCGCTCGAGCGAGAGCACGAGACGATCGCTGCCAATCGGTTTCTCTAGAAAATCATCGGCTCCACGCCGCGTTGCCTCCACCGCCACCTCGATGGTGGCGTGGCCGCTCATCATGATGACCGGAGTCCCGATCTCACGTTGACGAAGCTCATCGAGCATCTGCAGGCCACCCATCGTCGGAAGCTGGACGTCCAACAAGATCGCATCGAATGGCTGCTCTGCCAGCTTTTCCAGCGCGATCTCGGCAGAGCCGGCGACCTCCACGTCATAGCCCTCCAGAGCAAGAGCATGCGAAACGGAGGACAGAATGCTTGGCTCGTCATCGACGACGAGCACGGTCGCGGCGGCCATCGGGCAACGCTAGCACACCCAGTTTTGCGTTCAGGTGCCAGTTCCCTTGCCGGCTTTGCGCACCGGAATCGATCGTACGTACGTCTCCGAGACGCGTTGATTGGCGGCCAGCCACGGGGTCAGCTTCTCCGGCGATTCGGGTCGCGCGTACAAATATCCCTGCGCGATGTCGCATCCTTGGGCCCGGAGATACTCGAGCTGTGCCTCGGTCTCCACTCCCTCTGCGATGACGTCGAGGCCGAGATTCTTTCCGAGTCCGATGATCATGTCGGAAATCGGGCCGCCCCGGTCGTTCGACTCCACGGTTCGGACGAAGCATTTGTCGATC
>JASFKY010000374.1:0-3720 GCA_050118395.1 Myxococcales bacterium
TTCCGCAGTGCTTCCCGCGAACCCAGCGCTCAGCAAATCGTCCATCATCGCTACGAGCTCCGTGGCGGCCTTCACCGTCGCCATCACGCGCTCGACGAAATCGCGCAAGGGCGCCACGAGCGGCTCAGGCACCTCGTAGGGGCGCAGCGTCAGCAAGACACCCACGTCTTCGGCGCAGTCGGCCATGGCATCGATCTCGCTGATGAGGCGCAGCACGTCTCGACGATCGACGGGAAGGAACAGCCGGACTGGCATCTTGGCGCGAAACGCGTTCTTCGCTGCATCCGCCTGTCCCTCCAGCACGCTGACCTCGCGCGCCATCCGCTCCACGCCGGCCGCGTCGTCTGCGATCAAGAGCTCGACGAGTTGCGGCACACATCCCACGCACTGCTCCACCCTTTCCATGAGGGTCTCCACCCGTGGCAGGGGGCTTCGAACGAGCAGGTTGGCAAGAGGGATTCGCATTTGTCCGTCAGACGCCAAGGGCTGCGTAGCACAGCATGCCGATTGCCGGCTACCAGGCGGCGACGAAGAAACGCCAAAAGACGACGATCGCCGCCATTTCCAGGCCCCGTACTACCCGTACTAGAGGATCACCAGAGGCTGCGAATCGGACGGGAGTCATGCTATACGTTGCCGGTAAGCAACCTGCGGGTCACCAAACTGTCACACGACCCTGCCAGGCTCGCGACCGAGAGAGATGGGCGCTCAAATCCTGGTCGTCGAAGATGAAGCCGATCTGGCGGACCTCGTAGCCTTCAACCTGCGCGAGCAAGGCCACGAAGTCACCGTTGCGCACACCGGCGCCAACGCGCTGGCAGAGGTATCGCGGCAACGGCCCGACCTCGTGCTTCTCGACGTGATGCTTCCGGACATCAGTGGCTTCGAGGTGTGTCGCCGCCTTCGTCGGAGTGGAGAGACCACGAGGCTGCCCGTCATCATGCTGACCGCCAAGGCCGAAGAGATCGACCGCATCGTCGGCTTCGAAGTGGGCGCAGACGATTACGTGGTGAAACCGTTCAGCCCGCGAGAGCTCACCCTGCGTGTCGACGCCATCCTTCGTCGCGTCGGCCCGCAAGCTCAGACCGACGGCCCCCAGGCACTTTCCATCGGTACGCTTCGCATCGACGTTCCCGCTCATCGGGTGGAAGTGGATGGCGAAGAGATCAACTTGACTGCGCTCGAATTTCGCTTGTTGCTCGACCTCGCTTCGCGGGCGGGCCGGGTACAGCCTCGAGATGCGCTGCTCGAACGCGTCTGGGGCTACGCTCCGGGAGTCGAGACCCGGACGGTCGACACCCACATCAAGCGGTTGCGCGAAAAGCTCGGCTCCGGCGCCCGGTACCTCGAGACCGTCCGGGGCGTCGGCTATCGCATACAAAAGCCTTCGTAACTTGATATGATCCCCTGGTGGAACGCTGGGGTCTGCGCTGGAATCTGATCGCCGCGACGATGACCGCAACCGCGGCCATCGTGTTGACGATTTTGCTCCTCGAAGACCCCCTCACGGACTACCGGCTTTCCCGAACGCAGCAACTCGGACTTCAGGAGGCGACGGATGCGGCGGAGGCTGAGCTCCGCCAACAAAGCGACCCCGATGCGGTGGCGGAGCAGGTCGGAGCCCGTTTCGGCGCGTGGGTTCTGGTCATTCGCGACGGTCGCATCGTTGGCTCGACCCGAAACGACGCGCCCGGCTTCGAAGAGAGCGCTTCGTACGCCGTAGCGCCGCCGGAGCCAGGTAAGGCGGCCTTCCTGCGCGTGGAGCTCGGCGAGCCGCCGGAGGAGTTCTTCGTCCTGGCGCAGCGTCAGGAAGACGGAACCATCATTCAAGCGATGCGCTCGACGCAGCAAGCCGAGGCCATGCGCTCGAGCGTTCGCGAGCTCATGCTGGTGGCGGGGGCCTTAGCCCTCCTGATCGGGGTGGTGCTCACCTGGGCGCTTTCACGGGCCATCGTGGTGCCGGCGCGTCAGCTCACGGAGGTGGCCGACGCTCTGTCGCGGGGGGATCTCTCCGTGCGGACCTTCAGCCAGCGCGATGACGAGCTCGGCGACATCGGGCGCTCCCTGGATCGACTAGCCGACCAGCTCAACGAGCGTATCACTTCCCTTCACGCTCAAGAGAGCCGTCTGAAGACCATGCTCAACGCCATGGTGGAGGCCGTGTTCGTCACCGATTCGCTGGGTAGAATCGTGCTCACGAACACGGCGCTCGACCAAATCGCCCACCGCGAAGCATTGGGGCGATCACCCTCGGAGGTCCTTCGCAACCAAGCGCTGCACGACGCGGTCCGGGCCGCCCGTCACGGGGAGGCCGTGTCTGCCGACCTCACCCTGGAGTCCGGCGCAGAGACCAGAATCTATACGGCGGTGGTGGCGCCGCTGCCGGGCCGCGGCGGCGTGGTCGGAGTGTTGCACGACGTGACCAAGCAGAAGCTCGCGGATCGCGTACGGCGCGATTTCGTGGCCAATGCCAGCCACGAGCTCAGGACGCCCCTCACCGCCATTCGAGGATTTGCCGAAACGCTCAAAGCCGGCGCGCTGCGAGACCCCGAGTCGGCGGAACGCTTCGTGGATGTGATCTTGCGCCATACCCTGCGCTTGCAGGCGCTGGTCAACGACTTGG
Source organism: Myxococcales bacterium (assembly GCA_050118395.1). Lineage (GTDB taxonomy): Bacteria > Myxococcota_A > Polyangia > Polyangiales > Houyiibacteriaceae > SG8-38. The sequence goes on from JASFKY010000374.1 coordinate 2,624, forward strand.
TGGCGTTGAGCCGCGCCGAATCACCGGAGCAAGAGTACGAGCTGGCCCCGGTGGATCTCGCCGAGGCTGTCAACGACGTGGTGCACGGGCTCGCTGCACAGGCAGAGCAGCGGCGGCTCGACGTTCAAATCGAGTTGCTTGCCGGGCTTCCAGAGGTCATCGCCAATCTACGTGCGCTCGATCAGGTGCTGATCAACCTCGTCGACAATGCGATCAAGTACACACCGGAGGGCGGACGCATCAGCATCCGGACGGAGCTGCATCCCGAGGCGGTGACACTTCACATCGACAATTCGGGCCCGGGCATTCCCTCCGACCAGCTGGCCCGCATCTTCGAGCGCTTCTACCGCGTGGACGCGGGGCGATCGCGTGAAATGGGCGGCACCGGACTCGGCCTTTCCATCGTTCGCCACTTGGTGGCCCGGATGGGAGGACACATCGAAGCCGAAAGCAAGCCAGGCCAATGGACTCGTTTCAGCCTCACGCTGGGCCGAGCGGGGACGGCCAGCACCCGAACGCTTCCTCCCATGCTTGCCTAGTGGCGATACTCGCTGCGAGCCGCCGGCGCCTTGGCCACTTGCCCCATCGCGCCGCTCGGGAGTGCCGAGCTACCGAACATCCGCTTTTTCGTGCGCGCGTCCAGCTCTTCGAGATCCAGCACGATCAAGAAGTCGATCACGCCAAATTCGCGATCGATCGCGGGCTCGCTGCACACCTTGGCGCCCATGTCGAGATAGATCTTGAAGAGCGGAGGGATGGGCACCTCGTCGCTGACCACCGTGCCGTCGTCACACGAGCAAGATCGGTTCGCCCTGGACCGAAATCCATCCATCAGGTGCCCTCGCTGAGCCAGCTGCAGCTGCAGCTTCAGACCCACGCCCGGATCGGCGGCCGGCACGGAACAGCAGCCAAACAAATAACGAAGCTGATTGTGGGCCAGATACTGCGCGATCCCCTTCCACAACAGATAGATCACGCGTCCCGAGCGGTGTTCCGAGGCGACGCAGGCTCGGCCGAGCTCGACGCCTTCTTCCATGATCCAGGGCGGAAGCGCCTCCAGATGAAACTCGTCTTCGGAGTAAAAACCCGCGCCGCCC
>JASFKY010000375.1:0-3720 GCA_050118395.1 Myxococcales bacterium
GAAAAAGCCCATCGGAAATCTCGGCGCGGCTCGCGGGCATCGTGCAATCCGACTCTCTGATCGAAGTTCCAATCGACGAGGCGCTGATCGTCGCTCTCGGAGGTCGAGCCACCGTGGATGGAGAGCTTCGGGTCGGCTTTGCCGCGGCCGACGGGCACCGTGACGTCTTTGCGTCCGAGCCCACGCGCATCGACTTCTTGCCCGATACCCCGACTCAACTCCGCGCGCAGAGCTTGCGCGAAGAGCGCATCAGCACCGAGCCCCTCGCTGCCGAGGCTTTCGGGCTCGAGCTCTCTCGAGAAGAGCTCGGCACCGCCGGTGTGCGCGTGCTTTCCGTGGATCCGGAGGGCCTCGCGGCCAAGCAGGGCGTCCGTCCTGCAGACCTGGTCGTCGGCCTGGACGGCATTCGCATTTACAGCTGGCGCGACTTCGTACCGGATCCAAGCAAGCGCGATTCGACCGTGTACGTCGCTCGTGACGGGTTGAGGGGCATTCATGCGCTGCATTGGCCGCACGAGGTCTCCGAGCCCCAAGCAAGCCCATGGTCGCTTGCGCTCTTCGTGTTGCTCGGGCTCGGGCTGGGCTGGGTTTCTCCTGCTGCCCTCGGGGTTCGGGCGCGGTTTTCGACGATCCCTTCGTCGGCATGGGCGGTCCGCGCGGGGCTGGTGCTCGTGTTTGCCGGGCTGCTCGCCTTGGTCCCATCGTTGCAGTGGGCCACGATGTGGATTTTGGTGCTCGGCACGTTTGCCGCGCTGTCCACCCTGGTGACCCGGGATCGCGCGGGCGCCTCGAGCTTTGCGTTTGCCGTCGCCTCGGCCTTGACCGTCATGCTTCTTGCGCGCTCCGCGAGCCTCGAGGCAATCGCGGCGGCCCAACGGCCTCCTTTGCTCCGTTGGTATCTCTTCCAGTCGCCGGCCTCGTTTTTGGCCTTTGGGGCTTATCTGCACGCACTCGGCAGGCTTTGTGCCCGGCCTCGCCTGTCCGCCTCGTTGTACGGGGGCGCCGCCGCGGTGCTCGGAGCAGCTTTGTTCCTCGGAGGCATGCCGTTCGATCAGCCTGCCAAAGGCATGTTGGCTTTGTCGTGCAAGGCCCTGATCGTCCTGTGGGCAGCCCGAGGATTCGAGGTCGAGCGCAAGACGGCCCTGGGAATGACGCTGCTCGCACTCATGCTGGCGTTCCTCGACTTTGCGGTCGATCTCGAGCGGTTGCTTCCCGAGTGGAGCCCGCTTGCGGTGGGATGCGTGTGCGCGCTCGGCGCCCGCATCGCCTTCCCGCCCTTGCGTCGCAGCTCGGCTCCGGTCGCCGTCTAGGACCGACTCAGGCGGCTTGCTCCAAAAAGTCGAGGAGCAACGCTCGCTGTTCCTCCGACGGCGACAAGAACTGAAGGCCGGCCTCGTAACCGCGCTCGCCCACGGGGTTGGCCCAGCGAATGGAGGCCGCGCACTCGAACGGGGAGCGGTGGGCATCCTCGATTCCATCCTGGGTCAAAAAGAAGCTGACGGTGACGACCTCCCCCGCAGAGAGCATCCGTCCAAAAGTGATCGCCGCGCCTCCTGCGCTCAGATTCTTCATCTCGGCATGAAGCGTCTCGCCCGAAATGGTGAGCTCGCACGAGATCCGAACCGGGTAACGGGCATGCGCTCGCGGGGTCTCGACGCTCATCATCTACATGATGAGCAAGACGAGGCATGAAGCAAAATTGCGGCGCTTACTGAAGCTCCGGCCGACGTGCGCGCGCGCGTGACCGCACTTCTTCCGCTTCTTTGCCGAGCTCCGGGTCCTCGGGATGCTCCTGCAGCAGCTTCGCGTAGATGGCCAGCGCGCGCTTGAAATGACCCTGGTCGGCTAGAATCCTCGCCATGGTGAGGGTCGGGAAAGGCTCCTCGAACGACGAGATGCTGCGGGAAAAGACGCCAGCGGGAGGTCGTGACGAGGAGCCCGATGGCTCTTCCTCGGAGGGTGGGGTCGGAGGGGGAGCCGAGGCCCACCTGGACTCTGGCGCTGGCACTGGCGCTGGCTCTGACTCTGGCGCTGACTCTGACTCTGACTCTGACTCTGACTCTGGCTCTGACTCTGACTCTGACTCTGGGACTGTCCCCGATTGGGGGCTGGAGGCGGGGCCGACCGGAGGGACCGGCACTGGCGAAGGGCGCCTGGGCCTCGTTGATGCCTCGTCCTCGGCCCTCGGCGCGGCGGCCGTCGAGGTCTGAATCGCCCACTTTGCAAAGCCGATCACCTTGCCCAACAAGCCCTCGGGCTCTGTGTCGCCGGACTGGCTCCGAATCGCGTGAATGAGCTGGCCGCGGCTCATCGCATAGGTGTCGCGTACACCCAAACGCTCGGCTTCCGTTCGGAGCTCCGGGGTGGTCAGGTTGTAGAGGCGAGTCAGATCCATCGAGCCAGCTCCGGGCTCGAGTGTTGTAGCGCGTTCTCGGCTTCGTCGCAGTCCCGTTTGATCTGCCGTTGCAAAGCTTGCAGCCCATCGAATTTCATCTCGCCCCGCAGCCTCGAAGCAAACCCGATCCGCATCCGTTTGCCGTAGAGGTCTCCATCGAACCCGAGCAGGTGCACTTCGACCGCGCGCCCCGCTTCGAAGGTGGGGCGCTCACCGAGATTGGCTACCCCGTGGAGAAGCGGGGAGCCCTGTTCTCCGAGCACGCGCGCCACGACCGCGTATACGCCGTCTTTGGGCAGTTGCAGCGCCTCCACATCGAGGTTGGCCGTGGGAAACCCGATCTGCCGTCCTCGGCGATCGCCGGGCACCACCCGACCGCTGATCTCGTGCAGGCGAGTCATCATCAGGGCCGCGTCTTCCACGTTGCCGTCTTCGCTCAAGATTCGCCGAATCCGCGTCGAGGAGACCGCTTCGCCCTCGAACATCACGGGTTCGACGAGCTCCACGGTAAACCCTTCCCGCTCACCCCAGCTACGAAGCGTGTCGACGTTTCCCGACCGCTTGTGGCCGAAGTGGAAGTCGGGGCCCACCACGACGGCCTTGGCATGACAAGCGTCGAGCAGCACGCGCTCGACGAAGCGACCTGGGGAGGTTCTGGCGAACTCGTTGTCGAACGGCAGAACGACGACGTCGTCGCACCCCGCTCCCTTCAAAATTTGGACGCGGCGCTCCATGCTGGTGATGAGCAAAGGAGCCCTGTCCGGCGCCAGGACCGCCGTCGGATGGGGGTCGAAGCACATGGCCAGCGTTTCCCACCCAGAGGCGTCCGCCGTCCGTTTGGCGGCGTCGATGAGCGCCCTGTGGCCTAGATGTACGCCATCATGGTTCCCAGGGGTGACGACGGAGGGGTTTTGGCGCATCGACTCGAATTGTGGGGCCAGTGCGGTGGACGTGCCGCTCCTTCACCCCCCTACAGCGCCCTCGGGAACACTTCAACACGAATGCGACGATGTACACCTTGGTGACGTCTGCGTTGGGGTACGGTATGGTTGAAAACATGGGGAAATCGAAGGGGAGGGCAGATTTGACGGAGGATGCTCCTTTCGAGGAGGTCATGGAGCGGCTCCAGACGGTGGTCGAGCAGCTGGAGCAGGGAGATTTGCCTCTCGAGGAGTCTTTGGCGATGTTTGAAGAGGGGGTTCGCCTATCGCGGGCCGGAGCAAAACGACTGGACGAAGCAGAGCGAAGGGTAGAGGAGCTGCTCGCGGCCGGCGATGAGCTGCAAACGAGCCCTTTCGAAGAAAGCGAAGCGGGGGAGCACTGAG
>JASFKY010000376.1:0-3665 GCA_050118395.1 Myxococcales bacterium
CGGGCTGCAGACTGCATAGAGGTCGTGGCCCACGCGATCAGGATGGGAAACCTGACCGGCAACTCCATCGAGTACTGGCGCCGAAGGCTATCCCCCGGCAAGCCCGCAACCCAGTAGCGGATTCTGCTCGAGTCATGAGTCTCGAGATCTAGAGGAGCTCACGCAGAATCTGCAGGACGCGCTCGTTGTCCTCCGGAAGGGCGGTCGTCACGCGCATGAAGCCTTTGCCGAGCCTTGAGTCGTTGAGTGGCTTGAGAAGCACACCTCGCCGCGCCATTTTCTCGCTCAGATCAGCCGCATCGAGAGGCGCGAAATCGGCGAGGAAGAAGTAGGTGTCGCTTGGATAGGTGCGGACGCCCAGCTCTCGAAGCGCTCGAGCGAGATCTTCGGCCCAGCATCGAAGCTGCGTGGCCCGCTCGACGATTTTCGACTCATGCTGGAGCGTGGCGATCGCGGCGGCTTGGCTGACCCTCGCGAGCGGGTAGGCATCGTTGTGGGTGTTGAGCTCACGCGCGGTTGCCTCGGGAAGGACCGCGTATCCGACGCGGAAACCGGCCAGGCTGTGTGCCTTCGAAAGGGTGCGGGTGATCATCAGGTTCGAATACTGCGGCACAAGATGAGCCACCGACTCGCCCGCCATGCCAATGAAGGCCTCATCGACGAGGAACCAGGTGTTGGGATGGCTCCGCAGAAGCGCTGGCAGCGGCTCCATATCGAAGGTGCCGCCGTTCGGGTTATTTGGATTGACGATCACCACGATGGTGGTGTCGGGAGGAATCTGGAGATCGCCAAGGTCGAACGCGAAGTCTTGCCCTGGGTGCAATGGGGTCTCCGTGTATCGGCCGGCGATCTCGGTGAAAAGGCTGTAGGTGGGCGTCAACAGGTGAGCTCGCTGGCCGAAGCGTTCGAAGATCTGCCTCAGGATGAGCTCGGAGCCTGCATTGATGTGAATCGATGAGATCGGCACACCAATGCGCTCGCTGATCAGCTGACGCAGCGGCGCCGAATACGGCTCGGTGTAGTAGTTGCTTCGAGGCAGCTCAGCCTCAGCCGCGGCGATCGCCTCCTCGAGAGGCGGCAAGGGGTTCTCGCAGAGCAGCAGCTTGATGCCTTCGAACGTGCCGCCACCTTTTTCTCGCTTCGACGCCTTTTGCTGTTTGGTCGACTCCATGATCGTTTGGCCCAGTCAGCTGGAGCCGCCTCGATGGCGTCGCCGCCGTCGTCTTCCGCCTCGATCGCCTCGGCTACCACCTTCTTCTCGGCCAGCGGCGCGCTCGAAAGCGGGCAGGTGACGTTGTTGAGAGGCGGCTTGGAGACGACGAAACGTCTCTTGCACGTCAGGATGCTCGCGGGCGGCTTCGATCAACTTCTCGTACAGCGCCGCGTTGTCTCGCTCTGCTTTGACTGCGTCGTCGCATGCCTGTTTCAGTGATTCGGGGGCCGACACCCGCCCGACCCACTGATCGCTCGGGATTTCGATTCCGTGCTTCTCGCACTGTCGCTTCAGAGCTTCGATGTGCCGCTCCTCGGATTCCACGATGTTGATGAACGGGCGCACCTCGCCGAATGCATCGAGAACAGCGCGATACGTCGCTCGGGCATGATATTCATCGTCGAGTGCTGCGTGCAGAGCTTCTTCGAGAGACATCGTCACGATGAGCTTCCGACTCCTTCTTCATGCGAGCGCCGCTCGGTCATGAGCTTATCTACAGGATCACCAACGTAATTGCCATTAGGGCCACGCCGCAGATCAGGCCATAGACTGCATAGTGACCTTGCTCGTATTTCTTCGGCCGGACAGGAACGAGTACCAGAACGCCTGCTTCCGACTTCCTGTCGCATAGTAGATGGGAATCGCCACCGAGATACCCTCTGGCACATTGTGCAGCGCGATGGCGATTGCGATTGGGATTCCAACTTTGACGTCGTAGAGCGCCGAGGCAAAGGTGGCCAACCCTTCTGGGCTCCTTGGCGTCGTCATTCGCTAAAATCGATCAGCCAGATCACAGAGCTTCCTTCCAGCGACGAGAGAGGGCCACCTCGGCGCGGTAGGCGTCGAGCCAGCGCCGACGTTCTTGCTCGTCCCATCCGATGAGCGAAGCCATGCGATCCGCTACTTTTTCGGCAGCGCCGAGACCTTGATCGAGGTCGCGAAAGAAGAGCTGCGTTCGGTGGATCATGATGTCGCTGACGGTGGCAGCCAGCTCTTCGTCTACGCCGAAATCGACTTGTGCCATGATCTCCGGGCGCCCCTCGATGATGGGCTCACACAGGCTCGGGTCTGCCGCGCACCGTTCCGCGAGCCGTAGCGCACGCATGCCATAGGTGTTGGCCAAGTACAGGCAAGTCTGGTCTGATAACTGGCCTCGAGCCACCTCGCCGACTTTCTTGGCCACTTTTCTATTGTCGTCATCTTCCGGCCAACCGATCGCACCCGGAAGCGGTGCCTCGTCGCTATGGGTTGGCGTGAGAGCTTGGGGCAACTGATCTGCGAGACGCAGCATGTGAATCGCGCTGGCCATGACCTCCTCGGCCATCTTCCGGTAGGTGGTGAGCTTGCCGCCCGCAATCGTGATGAGCCCATCCTCACCCACGATGATCTCGTGCTCCCGGCTCACCGCCGACTCCGCGACCTCTGCGTCAGAAGGCTTCGGGGCAATGAGCGCACGGACCCCAGCCCAGGTCGCAATGATGTCGTCTCGCCCGATTGGATAATCCGGGAAGCTCGCCTTGAGCGCCAGGAGTAGGTAATCCACGTCCTCCAACGTCGCGTGCTCCTCACCAGGGGTTCCATCGTAGTCCGTGTCGGTCGTGCCGATGTAGGTTCGTTCCCCCCAGGGCACAGCGAACAAAGCCCGGTCATCGGTGGGATGAAAACAAATGACGGCATGCTTCACGGGGAGTTTTTGGGCCTCGACCACGATGTGGATTCCTTTGGTCGGCCGAAGCACTTCACGGCTTTGTGGCCCACTCATGGCGAGCGTGAGATCTGTCCATGGACCCGTCGCATTGATGACGACGTGCGCGCGCACTTCGCGTCTCTGGTGGTCGCGCGCGTTTTCGACGATCACGCCTGAAACACGGCCGCCCTCGTCTTTGAGGAACCCTCGTACCGGGGCATGGGTGACGATCACGGCTCCATGCTCCGCGGCATCCAAGGCGCTTTCCAAAGTCAGACGCGCGTCATCCGTCGAGCAGTCGTAGTAGAGGGCCGCACCTTCCAGGCCCTCCTGGTTGAGAATCGGCTCGATCTCGGCGACCTCGTCCGGCTTGAGCCGGTGGTGCTTCTTCGGGGAGCGGAACAGCGAAAGCCCCTCATAAAGCCATAGCCCCGCGCCAATTTTCTTCAAGTTGCGTCGCGACCCCTCGTAGACGGGAAACAGGAAGGCCAGCGGATTCACCAGGTGAGGGGCTAGGTCGAGCAGCACGCGGCGCTCACTCACCGATTCGAACACCAAGCTGAACTGATAGCTCTCCAAGTACCGAAGACCACCATGAATGAGCTTGGCCGACCGCGAGCTGGTGCCGTAGGCAAGATCGTCCAACTCGAAAAGCGCCACTCGTAGGCCCCGCCGCGCGGCATCGCGCGCAATCCCTGCACCGGTGATACCGCCCCCGACTACGGCGACGTCGACTTCCTCGGGGACTTGGCTCCACATTTGTTC
>JASFKY010000377.1:0-3658 GCA_050118395.1 Myxococcales bacterium
CCACGCACGTTGAAGCTCCCGATTCGACCTAGTCAGGGATTCTCTACTCATTCCTCACCTGCAACGACAGAGGGACCATCGCAAAATCTAAGGCGGCCCGGGGCGCCGGTCAACTCATTGCTTGACCGGGCTGGCCTTCAAAGCGGCGCGGCCCTCTTTCACGTATACCGTAAAGCGCACACCGGATGCCCTGTGTCGTTTGATGACCTGCTCGCGAGCGGCATGAAGCTTGCGTACGAACTTGTCGAAGGTGAGCCCGCTCACCGAAACGCCGCACTGCTCTTGTGTGGCAACGAATTGCTCGAAAACCTCGCGGTAGTGTGTTTCTTCGCCTTGCACCGCCGGCGCAGAGGCAGCTTCGATCAGCTCTTGCGGCACATGCTTGATTTGGGTGGACTCCTCTTCGTCGTCGAAGCCGTCGTATTCATCCACGATCGCTCTGGGTCGCGTCGGCGGATCGTCGGGCAACGGCGTCAGATACTCGCTGGCGTGGCGAACGGTGGCCGCGACCGGGTGCCTCGAAGAGGGCGCGCGGCTCGGCCAAGACGAGGCGCGTTTGGGCCTCGAAGAGGGGGGCCGCTCTGGACGAACGGTGGGCGTGGGGTCGGGTCGGCTGGGGGTTGTTCCTTCCGGTGGCGCGGTGGCAAGGACATCCTGATTCGCCGGTGGAGTGGCCGGAACGATCGGCTGCGGCTCGGGCGCCGCTTTCGGCGGCACAGGCGGGTTGGGCTCCGGATCGAGCGCCGCCCGTTTGGCCGTTGGAGCCTCTCCCGGCAACCCAAAATAGCTCGCTTGAGCCTCTTGCCGGGTGGAGCTCAGGATCTGGTCGAGATCGACCGCGGCCCGTTTCTCCGCGTCTTCTTTGAATCCGACACCGGCTCGCAAGGCGGTGTTGAGATTTTCGGCGATCTTTCTGTAATGACGGCGTAGAGACCCCGCGGGCAGTGCGTTGAGCTCGTTTTTGGCCAGGCTTTCGCTGCTCTTGGCGAGAATCACCACCGCCTTGTCGTGCTCCATGTAAAGCAGGAGCAAACCGAGGAACAGCAGCGCCAGCGGAACGCCGATCACGATCAGCCATGGCAGCGACGCGACGTCTTCCTGGAAGGTATTCGCGAAGAGCCCGCCGAGCCCCACGGGATTTCCCTTGCGACCGATCACATAGCCAACCTGAGCATGGGCAGCCCCCCCGCGAACGGGAGACGCGATCGCACGGATCCGCTCCCCGATCTCCACCGAGCGGTCGGGGTCGTTCTGACCGGAGATGGCTCCCAAGCTGTTCTTCAGGGCCGTGCTGGTTGGAGCGGCGGCTCCCCCGTCGTATGTGGCGATCACACGGTCACGAAAGAAGAAGATGATCGATGCGTTGGGCAACTTCGCACCGAGACGGCTCGCCAGATCGTCCCCGACCTTCATCCCATGCACGATCGCGCCCACGTAACGGCCTCCATCGAAGACGGGTCGTGCCGCCATGCGGTAGACCTCGCCGTTGTAGACCCAGACGTCGTCTCGCATGAAGCCTCGGAGTGCGTCGCGCACCAAGGGCATCTTGTCGAGCCGCTCTGCGCCGAGGTCGCTCTTGTCCAAGGTCGAAACGACCTCACCCTCTGCGTCCACCGCAAAGAGCAACTCTCCTTTCCCCTCTTCCAGCTTGGCGTTGAGCTCGTTCAGAGTCTGGCTCAGGTGCCTTCTCGCTCCGGTGCTAGCGGTGCCTCGGTGACCCGACGCGCTGCGAAGCGTTTGACGGACTTCCGGCTCCACGGCGAGCGAGGCCAGCGCATCCAGTCGCAGTCTCGCGTCCAAACGCATCCATAGCTCGGCTTCGATTCGATCTCGTCGGAGCTGTTCTTCGAGCTGGAATTCGGCTTCTCGGCTGGCCGCGGATTTGTTGAGAAACGCGCCGGCAAGCGCGCCTCCGACGGCGATTGCGAGAACCAGGTACCAAAGACGCGACAACATGCTGCCTACCTCCCGCTCTCTTTCAGAGTGAGCGTGTCGATCTGCAATGTTTTGCCGGAGCTCACCATCACTCGACGAACCGCTACCTGTTCACCTCCGCGTAGAATCCGGAGCGAATAGGGGCCCGGGGGCACCCCATCGAAACGAAACTTGCCGTCCTGCGTCACCGCCGCGCACGCGACGAGCTCGCGCAATGAATGCAGGGTTCCGTCGACGTGCCCGTAGACCCGATCCCCCAGCTTCCAAGGACCGCCCGCTGGGACCGGGATGGCACGCACTTTTCCCGGGCCCGACTCGAGCGGTGTGAAGCCAGGTAATCCCTCGATGGTCAGCTCGTGCGTGAACGCATCCCGATTTTCGACGCGGATGGTCGTGCCCGAACGTGCGGCCATCGTCGAAGGCTCGAGACCGCCTCCTTCGAAGCCGAACTCGCAGCCAATGGGAGGCTCGGTGAACTTCCCGGTCAGAACCGCAAGCGTGTCGTCGTAATCATCGCCTGGGGGCTGCTCTGGAAGGGCGCCGTTCCACACCTTCCAGTAGTAGTCTTGAGCCGGCGACTCGGACGACGTGTCGCGCTCCCCCTTGGCTCGCACCGAGCCTTCGATCGAGTCCGCGGACACCCCTCCGAATGCAATCGAGATCGCGCTGATGCATCCGGCTCCCCATATGATCCAGCTTTTCGGCATTTGCATCGTTATGCATGTATTATTACAGCTATATTGATAGTGAGGTAACAAAAATACCGCCGCATCGTCATTTTTGAGGATGCTGAGGCCCTGGGCTTCCGGAGCTCGGCTCAGGGGGTGGGGTATTCGATGAGCTTGACCGGGTCCGGGTGGAGACGGGCGCGCATCGAATGGGTGGTGCCCGCGGGGTCGCCCCCGATCTCGATGGCCGCAGGCTCCTCGAACTCGAGCTTCACGTCCTCGGCGTACCAATCGATCAGATCTTCGTGTCGGTACGTTCCCTTCCAGGCGCTGCGCAGATGTGCAGCGACGCGAATCGGATGGGTGGCGACCACACGGAGGCAGAACCGGTCGGACGGTCGGTTCTCGGCAAATGGAAACACGCGCGCACCGAAGCCCCAGTACGGAATGGTCGAAACCAGCGCGGCAATGCATGGCCCTTCGAACATCACCCCGCCAGGTCCGATGGGAGCGCCGCTTCGTTGGCCATCGGGGCTCAGACGGCATGCTTCCGCACCGAGATTGATGATGCGCACCGTCATCCAGCGGCTCAACGCGATGTCAGGGATGGTCAATAACGGGATCGAAATTGCGTACGAGAGCGCACCCGTCGCTCGCTTGCCAATCCATGGCAAGCGGCGAACCACCGATCGGACCTCGTGGAAGTGCTTGAGGCCCAATGCATCGAAGCCGGCCCCTGCGAAGGGCGTCAGTAGGTCTTGCACTTCGATCAACCGAAACTCTCGATATTCCGCGTCGTCCCGCAGACGGGCTAGGTCCGCGAGCACGCCCCGTCTCGAGGTGCCCGCGCCAAGTGCCCAGGCGAGTGAATTGCCGGTGCCGAGCTTGAGAAGGCCAAACCGGGGAGGCTCCTGGTTTCGGCTCTTCGCCTCCTTGGTGATGGAGGTGACCATTTGGACGAAGGTCCCGTCACCTCCGCCGGTGAGAACCACCGGATACCCCGCTTCGACGATGCTCAAGGCAATCCCGTGGGCCTCGTCCAGCTTGCGGGAAAG
>JASFKY010000378.1:0-3618 GCA_050118395.1 Myxococcales bacterium
CCGAACCGAGTCTGCTTCGCGAGCTCCTCGTCGTAATGAAGGGGATTTCGGTCGCCCGAGATTTCGGTGAAAAGCTCGATGTCGCGCTTCGACACCCGTCTGCTGCGCTCCGCCCGCTGGCCCACATGGGGCGCGCCTCGAGGCCAGGTACCCTCGTTGCTAGTAGCCATGATCCCGAGGCCATATTCAACGAGGACCCGATTGATCGCAAGGCTTGGTATCGCCCGGGCTGTGTCGGGCGACCACTGCGCCTGCCACGCCTCCGAGAATCAGGATGGATGCGACCGCCAAGCGAACGGTTGGTTCTTCCCCGAGCACCAAGACGCCACCCGCGGCCGCGATCAAGGGCACCGCGAGCTGGACAATCGCCGCGCGCGTCGCGGTCAGACCTCGCAGGGCCCGATACCAAATCACGTAGCCGAGCCCAGACGTGATCGCGCCGGAAACGACGGCCCAGAGCACTCCCGGAGGTGCGGCGTGTAGCCTCCGCCAGGACAACAGGAGCGCTGCGGCTGCCCAGGGTAGAGCTCTAGCGAAGTTGCCGGCCGTGGCCGCCACCGGATCTCGGTTTTGCTTCCCACGCAAGGAATAAACGCCCCAGGCCGCACCCGAGGCTACCATCAGCGCGGCGCCAACGGGGTTGGGCGCGGCGATTCCCGGCCATACCAAATACGACAGCCCCGCCATCGCCACCACGAGCCCGAGCCATTCCTGAAGCTTGGGCCGCTCTCCTTGCCAGAGGCCGACTCCGATCATCGTGAGTTGCACCGAGCCGAACAAGATCAGGGCGCCCATCCCCGTTTCGAGGGATACGTAAGCGAGCGAAAAGGCCATCGCATAGCCGAAAAGAGCCATGCTCGACAGCCAAGATCCGGCGGGTGGAAGCCTTCGATCTCGCCCCAGGAACCAGGCCAATGGAACCAAGATCGCGACGCCGCTGGCGAGGCGGATGACGGTGAAAGCGACAGGGTCGATGAGTCGAGGACCCAGCGCCATACGGCATAGCAAGGAATTGGCCGCAAACGCGATCAGTGTCACCACCGTGAGCGCGACGACTCCGAAGCCGCTCACGGGCACCCCACCACGCAAACGCGATACTCACCTTCGCACGCCACCGCGCAGCTCGTGTCCTTGACCTCGCAATAGCCGTTGCAGGTGGCCCAGCGGGTGTCACAAAGCGGATCGCAGGGTGAAGTGGGATAGCCCGTGGGCGGCCGTCGGGGATAGCGCTGCTCTCGTTTGGCGGGCGGTCGAGGCGCAGCATTGGGTAGGGGAAGCGTCGATCCATCGATCGCCAGCTGGTCGATTCGCATCTGGGCGTGACGGATTCGCTCGGGGGGTTGGTTTTTTGCGCAATCGGAAAGCCACGTGCTCCAGCACGAGCGTCGCTCCCCGGGGGTGACCTTCGGGTCGTAGTCGGCCCCGTAGCAAGCCTCGTAGCGCTCGACGCTTCTTTGGGCTTGTTTAAGGCTCGGTCCACATGCAATTGAAGCAAGCAGGCCGCATGCCAAGAAGGAACGAGCCATGACGGCGGAAGGTAACACCGGCATCGATCCACACCAAGCGGGTGTCGTGGGTTGGGGCACGTTCGAAGCCCACGACCTGGGGACATTGTGGCTCGCTTGGACGCGCCGAGGCCTGCTTCGGCTCTCCTTCGAGCTCTTCGAGGACCTCGGGCCCTCCGAGACACCCGTTCCGCCCGAGTTTTCGAGCCCGCTCGAGCGCTATTTCGAAGGCAAGCGGGAGGAATTCGGCGGCGTGCCGCTGGACCTACGGGGCACTGATTTTCAGCTGCGTGTCTGGACGGCGCTTCGGGAGATTCCCTGGGGCCAAGTCCGCACCTATGGCGGCATCGCACAACGTATCAATGCGCCCCGCGCGATGCGCGCCGTCGGTCAGGCCAACCACGTCAACCCCATCCCGATCATCGTGCCCTGTCACCGGGTCGTCGAAGCGGGTCACCATCTGGGAGGCTACGGTGGGGGCGTCGAGCGCAAGCAAAGGTTGCTCGAGCTCGAAGGCGTCCGCCTGCACGAAGGGGTCGTGCAGCCGGGACAGCTCGAGCTCTTTTGAAGCTATCCGTAGCGAGCCAAGAGCAGACAGATCACCACGAGCCCCCCGGCCATGAGGCTCACCCGATCCTTGACCGCGAACAACACGGGATCATCGTGCATTTGATCGCGTGCAGCCAGGAACCAGACGCGCATCAACCAGTACACCAGGATCAGGCAGATACCCCACAGCATCTTGGGACTGGAGTAGTAAATCATCGTGGCCGGGCTGTTGATGTAAAGCGCGAACACGAGCACGGCGAGCAGGCCTGCTGCCGGCCCGGCCGATGTGATGATCGGAATGTCGGCCGGTACGTAGTTTCGACCCCGAAGCGACTCCATCGGGTCTCCCCTGAGTTGAATGAGCTCGGCGTATCTCTTCACGAAAGCCAGACTCATGAAGAAGAAGATCGAAAAGGCCAGCAGCCAAGGAGACAGCTCCACGTCGACCGCCACGCCGCCAGCGACGACCCGATAGGTAAACAAAGACGCCAACGCGAGCACATCGATGATCATCTTTTGCTTCAGCGAAAGGCTATAGGCAGTAGTCAGCGCGACGTACCCGAGGACCGCCCACACGAAGCGTGGATTCACGAATGTGGCAGCAAGAACGATGGCCAAGGTGAAGGAAGCCAGTGACAGGCCGAGCCCTTCCACGATCGAAAGCGTACCCGCAGCCAGAGGCCTCGTACGCTTCGTGCGATGCTGTCGATCCGAGGCCAAATCCACCAGGTCGTTCAGCACGTAAATCGAAGATGCACAGAAGCTGAACGAGAGGAACGCCATGAACGCGGCAAAGACCAAGCTCAAGTTGGTGTATTGATGAGCGAAATAAAGCGGCACGAACAACAAGACGTTCTTGGCCCACTGGTGCGGCCGGAGCTCCTTGAGCGCAGCCTTCCACTTCTTAGGGCGCTCCAACAAAATCGTCACGTTCGAGACGGCTTGCTCGGCGCTGCGACGCGTGGCGCCGCTGGGGGCGACCATGATCGCGTCGTTTGCGGCTTCCCACACCGGCAAGTCCGCAACCGAGTCACCGACGTATTGGAATCCAGCCGGACCGAAGCGCGACACCAGAAAGTCGGCTTTGTTTTTCGCCTTGAGATTGCGGGTTCCGTCACTGCCGAAAGCCCCATCGAACAGACCTACGTGTCCAGCCACACGATCTGCGGTGGCCTGGTCGGATGCCGTCACCAGCAACACTTGCCGGCCTTCTTCCCGGGCCCTCCGTAGCTGCGCCAGGACTTCCTCTCGGTAGGGCAGCGTATCCGGCTCGACCGGTGCGATCCCTGCAAGCTGACGCTTGAGCTTGGCGCGGCCGCCGGTTAGCAGCGCGGCAACTAGCCCAACGAGCTTCCAAGGCGCCGTCTTGAAGAGGCGCAGGAAGCTTTCAGCGATCGTGTCGGTCGCGACGAGCGTGCCGTCCAGATCCACGCATAGCGGCTTGCCGCTCGAGATGCCTTCGGGTTCGGGTGGCGTCGGGTCCACGGTGCTCTTCTCAAAGACTATTCAATGCCGCTTGCAATCGCTCGCGTTTTTCGCGCAGCAGAGACGCATCCTGCCTCGA
>JASFKY010000379.1:0-3610 GCA_050118395.1 Myxococcales bacterium
GCCCCGCACCATCGCAGCCTTCTTGCGGGGAGGAACGCACAGCGTATATGCCGCGCGGCCGGATGCAGGACTCGGGACCTACAGCGAAGCGCAGAGTCGCACCCATGGCCGTCGCGGCCGTGGCTCTCGGCGTTTGCTGTGTTCCGCGTGCGGCGGAGGCCCAAGCGGGCGGAGACGCGACGAGTGTTCAGGCCGCCATGAAGCAGGCGGAGCAACAGGTCGCCAAGGGTCTCACCAGCAACAGCCAGCTCGAGTTTGGCGATACCGACGACTGGATCGAGCTCAAGACGGGTGAGTGGCTGAGAGGCCGCCTCCAGTGGTTGCGTCCGAAAGGGCTCGAAGCCGGTCGGAACGTGAGCTTCTACAGCAACGAGCTCGACGACCTGATCTTTAGTTGGGCGGACATCGCTGGCGTCCATTCTCCGAAGATCAAGACCTACAAATTCAAGAACAGGACCACAGTCTCGGGCAAGGCCATGATCACCAAGGACCTGGTCATTTTGGAGACCAATGAAGGCATCGTGACGCATCCTCGCAGCGAGCTCGTCTCCATCTCCGAGGGACCGCCTCGAGAGCGGACATGGTGGTCGACGATGCTCAGCCTCGGCTTCTCTGCCAATGCGGGAAATACGAATCAGGGTTCGCTCACCACGCAATGGAGCCTGGCGCGTGAAGATGGCCACTCGCTCGAAGCGGTCAGCTACAATGGAACCGTGGCGTACACCGACGGGGAGCTCAACGTCAATCGACACCTCGGCGACTTCGATACCGCTCTGTTCCTCTGGGATCGTTTCTACCTGGTTCCGGCCAACGGGCAGCTTCTCCACGATGCGTTCCAGAACATCAAGCTGCGAGCGACTCCAGGCGCAGGAGCCGGGGTCTATGTCTTCAAGAAGAGCCGGCAGAGAAGGAAACATACGAACCAGTTCGAGTGGGACATGCAGAGCGGTCTCGGGTATCAGTTTCTCAAATTGATCTCGACCGTACCTGGAGTCGGCGATCCGCAGAACGATGGCTTCATCATGTTCCGCACTCATTGGAAGCTGGAGTTCCTGAACGACAACGTCGAGCTCACCATCGACTGGCGCAGCAACCTCGTCTACACGAGCTTCGGACGGACGAACCACACTGGAAAGGCGGACCTGAGCGTCGATCTCACGGACATATTCAGCTTCGTCAACTCGTTCCTATTCCTGCGAACCCGGGACCCACAGCCACGATCGGACGGGACCGTGCCTAAGAAGAACGACTATCAAATCGTCGTCAGCCTCGCCATCAAGATCAATTGACACGGCCCCAGTCGGCGCGGAAGTTCATGACTTGCGCCACTCGGGGGCGAGGGTGGGGATCGTGTGGGCGAGGCGGAGGCGGTCAGGGTCGTCGGCGGTGCCGAACGTCAGGTCCCAGAGCTCGTAGACGGTGATGCCGGTTTCGCCGCGTTCGAGGCGCTCGATTTCGTCGCCGGCCTGGAGCGCGCCTTCCTCGACGACGCGAAAATAGAAGCCCGGACGGCCGCTCCGCAGGAACGTCTTGACGAACTTCGGATCGCCCATGCGGATGCCCAGCTTAAAGCACGGCGAGCGCGGCTGAGTCACCTGCAGAACGGCGGAGCCAACCTTGAAGATGTCGCCGATGCCGACTTCATACTCGAGGAGGCCGCGCGTGGTCAGGTTCTCGCCGAACTGGCCCGGCGTGAGGTCGTCTCTTTCGAGCTCGGCGGCCCATATGGGGTAGTGTTCCGACGGGTAGCCATACACGGCCTTGTTTTCGCCGCCGTGCGCCGAGAGGTCCGCTTGGCCGTCGCCTTCGAGGTTGTGTCGGCGCACGCGGAGGCGCTTTTCGGTAGGTGATTTGAAGATCCCCGTACGCACCGGGCCCGTCGGTGTCTCGATGGGGCGCGGCATACCTATGTTGACCGACACGAGCTCCGCCATGCAGCTGGGTCTGCGACACCCGGCCGGTGGTTGCAAGTGTCGCTCGATGAATTCGGCCCCTCGGTATCCCATCACCACGAGCTTCGCAACCTCACTCGAACAGGGTGTCGTAGCAGCCCTTCCACCAATCACAGCGTTCTTTGCGAAATTCGTCGATTACCGATGGGGCGGCGTTGCGCGTCCCGGCCGACTCGCCGAAAATCGTCACGTTGGCGCGGTCTCCCCCAAACGCTTCGATGTTGTCCTACACGTTGAGATAAAGGCAATCCACGAGGGATCCGAGCTCGGGCTAAAGAAGTCGCCTATTTCAACAGACCCTTCAAGTATGCGGGCTGGAAGAGCTTTGAGATCGTCGACCCTTGGATCAGGACCGAGAACGCCACGACCGCAAAGGTCATTTCGCCAATCAGGAGTCGATCGAGGCTTTGCGGCAGTGACAGAACGAGCGCGAGAGCGAGGCCGCCGCGCAATCCTCCCCAGGTGAGGAGCTTGGTCAAACCGTTGCGGTCACCCGCGAGGACGCCCGTGGCGGTCAAACCGACCATGGGCACATAGACGCTGACGCTGCGCGCGATCAGGCAAACGAAGATTGCGGCGGGCGCGATCTTGAGCAACGGCGCGTAGTCCAAGTTGCGGATGAAGACAACCAGCAAACCCATCATCACGAACAGCAGCGAGTTCAGGAGGTCGTCGATGCCGTTCCAGAAATCGGAGAGGGGCACACGCACGTCTTTCGACAGACGGGGCATCGTCGCGTTTCCAGTGATCAGGCCAGCGACGACCATGGCGATGGGGCCAGAGACATCGATATGCAGCGCTATGCTGTAACCGAGTGCTACGCCGCCCAGCGTCGTCAACAGATGCGTCGCGTAGTCGTTCGTTCGGAGCAGCACGATGTGAATGAGCAAGCCGACACCGAGCCCGAGCCCAACGCCTCCCAACACTTGGCGCAGGAAGAGAACGATCGGCGAGCTTTCGGAGCCGGTGCCTTGCGCGTACGCCAACAACACCGCGAACAACACCACTCCGACACCATCGTTGAAGAGAGACTCCCCGTTGATGATGGCTTCCAGTCGTGTCGGAAGGCCAGCGGCTTTGAGAATCGCAAGCGCCGCGATGGGATCGGTGGGTGAGATCAGCGCCCCAAAGACGAGCGCATGAGACAGGGCAAGCGTGACGCCCATCCATCCGAGCACGACATGAATGAGCGTTCCTGTCAGAAAACAAGCGATGAGGGTGGACCCGATGGCCAGCGTCAGGATCGTCCATCGCTCTCTCTCGAGCGATGCGAACACCACACCGGTGCTTCCCGCATAGAGCATGAAGCAGAGCACCCCGTTGAGGAGGACCTCGCTGAGGTTGAGCTTGATGACCAGGCCTCGTACCCAGCCGAGGTCATCGGCGATCCCGCTCGCTTGAATCGCCGCGAGACCCAGCGTCATGCCGAGCGCGAGGAGCATCAGTCCGATGCTCGGTTGCAACCGAAGGTAGCGCTCGTTCACCATGCCGAGAAGCGCGGTCAAGACGAGGAGAATCGAGACGGCCAGGAGGAGAGACATCGTGGCTCCGTATACCTCAGGTGTTCTCCGGTACCTAGAGCAGGTATTCGAGCCGATTTGCGCGGTGATCCAGAAGGCCGCCAGGCTCGCGAGACCGGATAATTCCCGTAGGGCTTG
>JASFKY010000380.1:0-3608 GCA_050118395.1 Myxococcales bacterium
TTCGGCAGCGGCGAAAGTCATCAAGTCGTTTCGAAAGGACTTCGCCGACGACCTCCTGCCCAAAGACCGGCCGGAGAAGCTGCTCGTCAAGTGTGGCGTGCTCGAGGGTCAGGTCCTGGATGCCCAGCGGGTCGAGAAAGAGCTCGCAACGCTGCCGGGCAAGGACGAAGTTCGCGCATCGCTGCTCGCGCAGTTGATGGCGCCCATGCAGAACCTGGTCGCGCAGATCAATGCGCCGGCCCAAAATCTCGCCCTGGTGCTCGATGCATATCGGCGCAAGCAGGCGGGAGAGTAAACCCAAAACAACTTCAGCCGTGTCGCACACACGGTTAGCGGAGAGTCAACGATGGCAAATATGAACGTAGAACAGATGGTCGAAGAGCTCAGCTCCTGGACCGTCATGGAAGTTGCGAACCTGGTGAAGCAACTCGAGGAAAAGTGGGGCGTGTCTGCGGCACCCGCGGCGGTGGCCGTGGCGGGTCCGGCAGCAGGCGGCGAGGCGGCTCCCGCCGAGGAGCAGACCGAGTTCGACGTCGAGCTGACCGAGGCTGGTGGCAAGAAGATCAACGTGATCAAGGCCATCCGCGAGATCACCCAGCTGGGTCTTGCGGATGCCAAGGCCCTGGTGGAGGCAGCCCCCAAAGTGGTCAAAGAGGCCGTTTCCAAGGAAGAGGCCGAAGAGATCAAGAAGAAGCTCGAGGAAGCGGGCGCAAAGGTCACCGTCAAGTAGCCCTATGGGCTTACGTTTCGGATCCCGGTGCCGGGACTTGGCACACGGGCCCAGTCGGGTTAAGTTCCCGACCGGGGCAGCACCGGTACGCGCGCAGAGCACACCATTGCAGACTTTCCGCGGCGGCGGGAGGCCTTCGGGTTTCCTTGTCCCGTCTTTTTCTCTTCAATTGTTGGCTTTAAGGGTTTCGACAGCAGTCCGGCAGGAGTCTCTTTAAATGGCGGCGACGATTCAGACCAACTTTCGGATACGGCACTCCTTCGGGAAGATCGAGCACATCCTCGAGATCCCGAACCTGATCGACATCCAGAAACGGTCCTACGACAAGTTCCTTCAAACCGACGTTCCGAGGGATGTTCGAGAGAACATCGGTCTCCAAGGCGTTTTCAATAGCGTCTTTCCCATTCGGGACTTCAACGGGACGAGCGAGCTGGTCTTCTCCGGTTACACGCTCGAGCGGCCGAAGTACGACGTCGACGAGTGCAGGCAGCGGGGGATGACCTACGCGGCGCCGATCAAGGTGACGATTCAGCTCATCATCTACGACACCGGCGGCGACAGCGCCGAGCGCGCGGTTCGCGACATCAAGGAGCAGGAAGTCTACTTCGGCGAGATTCCGCTGATGACCGTGAACGGCACGTTCATCATCAACGGAACCGAGCGTGTCGTGGTAAGCCAGCTTCACCGAAGCCCCGGCGTATTCTTCGATCACGACCGTGGCAAGACGCACTCCTCGGGTAAGCTTCTATACCAAGCTCGGATCATCCCCTATCGGGGCTCGTGGCTCGACTTCGAATTCGATCCCAAGGACTTGCTGTACGTCCGAATCGACCGCCGTCGAAAGATGCCGGCTACGGTCTTGTTGAAGGCACTTGGTTACAACACCCAGGAGCTGCTCAACTACTATTACGACACCGAGACGATTTACATCCTGTCGAAGGATCAGTACGCGAAGTCGATCGAGTACGAGCTCTTGCCGGGGCAGCGCGCCACCCACGACATTTCGGTCGGCGATGACGTGATCGTGCGTAAGAACCGCAAGTTCACCCGCGCCGCGATTCGAAAGCTCAGGTCCGCAGGGCTGGAATACCTTCCGATCGATTTCACCGAGGTGATCGGCAAGGTCGCTGCCGAAGACGTCATCGACGAAGAGACTGGGGAGATTCTGCTCGCGGTCAACGAAGAGATCACGGAGGCACGCATCGACGCGCTCCGAGAAGCCGGCGTGAACGAGTTCAAGGTTCTGTTCATCGATGGGCTGAACGTGGGGTCTTACCTTCGCGACACCTTGCTGGTGGACAAGGTCCAATCTCAGGATGAGGCCATCCTCGAGATTTACCGGCGGTTGCGACCTGGTGACCCACCCACTCTGGAGACCGCGCGAAATCTCTTCAACAACCTGTTTTTCAATCCAGAGCGCTACGACCTGAGTCAGGTCGGCCGTTTGAAGCTGAACTACAAGTTCTACAAAGAGGTCGACCCCGAAGACAGGCCTGCCCTGGACCACACCGTCCTCACCAACACGGACATTTTGGAGACGGTGAAGCAGCTCATCGAGCTCAAGAATGGTCGAGGCTCCGTCGACGACATCGATCATTTGGGTAACCGCCGCGTACGTGCCGTCGGCGAGCTGATGGAAAATCAGTACCGAATCGGCTTGGTGCGCATGGAGCGCGCAATCAAAGAGCGCATGAACATGTCTCAAGAGATCGAGACGCTCATGCCTCACGACCTGATCAACGCGAAGCCGGTGAGCGCCGTGGTCAAGGAGTACTTCGGTTCCAGCCAGCTCTCGCAGTTCATGGATCAAACGAACCCGCTCAGCGAAGTGACCCACAAGCGAAGGCTTTCGGCGTTGGGTCCGGGCGGTCTGACGCGCGAGCGCGCGGGGTTCGAGGTGCGCGACGTCCACACGACCCACTATGGTCGAATTTGCCCGATCGAGACGCCGGAGGGTCCGAACATCGGTCTCATCGCGTCGCTTTCGACTTACGCTCGTGTCAACGAATACGGATTCGTCGAAACGCCCTACCGAAAGGTCGAAGACGGAATCGTGCTGGACGATCACGTGCGGTGGTACTCGGCCCTCGAAGAGGAAGGTCATTACATCGCGCAGGCAAATGCCAAGATCGATCACATGACGCGCGAGCTCACCGGCCAGCTGATCAGCGCGCGCTACAATGGAGAATTCGTGATGGTGCCGCCGAGCAGCGTCCAGTTGATGGACGTGTCGCCGAACCAGCTGGTTTCGGTTGCTGCTTCGCTGATTCCGTTCCTCGAGCACGACGACGCGAACCGCGCATTGATGGGCTCCAACATGCAGCGGCAGGCCGTTCCTTGTCTTCGCACCCGCGCTCCCATCGCGGGCACGGGTATCGAGGCACGAGTGGCGCGGGACTCCGGTGTTTGCGTCGTGGCCCAGCAGGACGGAGTGGTCGAATCGGTCGATGCCACACGCATCGTGGTGAAGGCCGAGGGCGTAGCTGGCGCATTTCCGGACATCTACCGGCTCAACAAGTTCCAGCGCTCCAACCAGAATACTGCCTACAACCAGACTCCGATCGTACGTCCTGGCGATCGCGTGAAAGCGGGGGACGTCATCGCAGACGGGCCGAGCACGGATCGCGGTGAGCTGGCTCTGGGCCAGAACGTCATCGTCGCGTTCATGCCCTGGGGTGGTTACAACTTCGAGGACTCGATTCTTCTCTCGGAGCGCATCGCCAAGGATGACGTGTACACCTCGGTGCACATAGAGGAGTTCGAATGCGTCGCCCGCGACACCAAGCTCGGCAAGGAAGAGATCACGCGTGACATTCCGAATGTCGGCGAGGAGGCGCTCAAGGACCTCGACGAGTCGGGTATCGTCCGCATCGGCGCC
>JASFKY010000381.1:0-3605 GCA_050118395.1 Myxococcales bacterium
TGGAGCGCGTGCGGAACTTGCCACGCATCGCGGCATACCTCGCGTCCGAACGGCGGATGGATTTCAACGAGCACGGGATCTTCCGATACTACCCCGAGCTCGACCTCGAAGATTGATCACCGATTGAGAAAGATGCCCGCGAGCTCGTCTTTGCGTTCGCGGCTCATCAGGCGAGTCGCCTCGGCCAAGAGCGAAGCCTCTTCGTGGCAAACCCGGTACACCGCTTCGGAAATCGGCATCTCGACCTTCTCGCGCTCGGCCAAGCGGTGAACTGCGGCCGAGGTGCGGTAGCCTTCGGCGATCGCCTTTTGCGAAGTGAGGATCTCCTTGGCTGTCTTGCCGGTGGCGAGCTGCTGTCCGAGCTGTCGATTGCGCGAAAGATCCCCGGTGCAGGTCAGGGTCAGGTCTCCCACGCCCGCCAGACCGAGAAACGTGAGCGGGTTGGCGCCGAGCGCCACGCCCAGCCGTGCAATTTCAGCAAGGCCGCGTGTCATCAGGGAAGCCACCGCCGACGCTCCCATGCCCAGCCCGTCGGCGGCGCCGCAGGCCACGGCGATCACGTTCTTGAGGGCGCCTCCGAGCTGAACACCGATGACGTCGTCGCTTGCGTACACGCGAAGAAGCGGGGAATGCAGAATCGCTTGCACGCGGCGAGCCGTGTCGATGTCCCCGGCTGCCAGGCTCACGTCCGCTGGCAAACCCGATGCCATGTCTTTGGCGAAGCTCGGGCCGGATAGATAGGTTGCGCTCGGGACGTGACCGGGAAGCGTTTCGGCCAAGACCTCGCTCATCAGCGCGAGGCTGTCCTGCTCGATGCCCTTCGCCGTCGAGGTGATCAAGGCATGAGCAGGGAGATGGGGGGCTGCTTGCGCCGTGACCGAGCGCATGAATCCCGACGGGACCACCAGCAGGACCAGCTCTGCGTCTTCGAGCGCGACGGCCATGTCGTTGGTGAACTGGATCTCCGGCGGGATTTCAAACCCCGGCAGATAAATCGCGTTTTCGCCCTCGGCGACGACGCGCTCGGGTAAGCCGTCGTCATAGGCCCATACGCGCACCCGGTAATCGAGTCGCGAGCAATGTAGCGCAAGGGCCGTTCCAAAAGCGCCTGCTCCGATGACGCTGACGTGGGTCATGATGCCTCCGGGGTCCAAGAAGAAGCCCTCGGAGGAGACTCGGAGAGATTGCCACGCAAGGTGGTGACGCAGGTTCCTCGGAGCTTCACGCGCTCGCCGAGGAGCTCGACTTCGAGTTCACCTCCGCGGGCAGAAAGCTGGCGCGCGACGAGCTGCTGCTTCCCGAGGCGGGCCGACCAAAGGGGAGTCAGGGCGCAGTGCGCAGAGCCGGTCACGGGATCCTCGTCGATGCCGAATCGCGGCGCAAAGAAGCGCGACACGAAGTCGACCTGGTCGTGATCGGCCGAGGCCGTGATGACGACACCACGTGTGTCGATTTTCGAGAGCGCAGCAAAGTCGGGTTTGCAAGCCTTGACCGCTTCCTCGTTTTCGAGGAGGAGCACGTAGTCATCGACGTCGCGACCGACCCAGGCAGGCGAGACGCCAAGCGCTTCGATCAGCCCGGCCGCAGGGTCGGTCTCCGAGGGGGGGCGTGCGGGCAAGTCGAGCTCGACCTGGCGGCCCAAGGGATTGGCCGAGAGCTCTCCGCTGCGAGTGGAAAAGCGGACAGCCCTTTGGGGCGCCAGCCATCCTTCCTCCCACAGCACGTGTGCAGCGGCCAAAGTGGCATGACCGCAGAGGCCCACCTCCTCTCCAACGGGAGCAAACCATCGAAGCTCCAGGCGCTCTTCTCCCGTCATCAGGCAAAAGGCGGTCTCCGAATGGGCCATCTCTCGTGCCACCGCCTGCATCCAGGCCTCGGTGGTCGGCGCCATGAGCACACAGACGGCGGCTGGGTTGCCCCCGAAAGCAACCTCCGTAAATGCATCCACCACTGTAATTCGCTGCCCCATGGCGTGAGCTAGTCGCGTACCCCAAAGCGGGGCCGATGACAATACCCATGAAAACGGCGATGGAACGACTCTTGCACTAATTTTGCCCTGCTGCTGAGCTGGGCACGCGCGTCGGGACGCTGCGTGATAAATAGAGGAAGAGAACCCTGATGAAAAAGTTGACGTTACGCAACGGGCTGGAGATGCCGGCACTGGGCCTCGGGACTTGGAAGTCGGAGCCCCAAGAAGTCTATCGGGCCGTGCGTTCCGCCATCGAGGTTGGATACCGCCATATCGACTGCGCGGCGATTTATCAAAACGAAGAAGAGGTCGGCCGCGCATTGTCCGATGCTGTCGAAGCCGGCGATGTACGCCGCCAGGATCTGTGGATCACCAGCAAGCTTTGGAACGATTCGCACGCGCCCGAGCAAGTCAGGCCTGCACTCGAAGCCAGCCTGAGCAAGCTCCGCCTCGATTATCTCGATCTGTATCTCATCCACTGGCCCGTGGCGTTGAAGCACGGAACGGAGCTGCCGCGTGGTCCAGAGGACTTCATCCAGCTCTCCGAAATCCCGCTCGAGTCGACTTGGTCCGCGATGCTGAAAGTCTCCGAAGAGGGCTTGGCCCGCGGGGTCGGAGTTTCGAACTTCAGCCAGACCAAGGTCGAGCAGGTCAGGGACGCGACGGGGGAGACCCCCGCGGTCAACCAAATCGAGCTTCATCCCTACTTGCAGCAGACCAAATTGCTCGAGGCCTGCAAACGCCTTGGCGTCGTCGTCACGGCGTACTCGCCGCTCGGCTCCCCGGATTCGGCGCAAATGCTCGGACGCGACGATGACGTCTTGCTCTTGGAGCACCCCGTCATCGCCGACATCGCCGACGTGCACGGCGCCACACCGGGGCAGATATTGATTGCCTGGGCCCTCGCTCGGGGGACCGCGGTCATTCCCAAGTCGGTCCACCCCCATCGCATCGCCGAGAACTGGGCGGCGCGCGAGGTCGAGCTCACCGAGGAAGACATGGCGGCCATCGCTGCGCTCGACACCCATCAGCGTAAGGTCGACGGCCGGTTCTGGTTCGTAGGCGAAACCTATTCCCCGCAGACGCTCTGGGACGAGTAAGCGCTTGACCGCCGGTCCCTTTGTGACAATCGTGCGACACGCACGCTAGGGGGCGGGCCTCGAGCCCGAGGAGGAGAACCATGAAAGCCACTTTGTCTTGGACTGTGATCGCGGTATCGCTGATCGGTTGCGGTGATGGCGGCGGTAGCGGTGAGCCACAGGATGTGACCATCGACACATTCAACGTCGCCTTGGCGGGTGCCTTCATCCCGTACGAGCCCCAACGTCGTGAGGACATCCCAGGTGCCATCGCCGCCCAGACCTCCGACATCATTTGTCTGCAAGAGGTGTGGGAAAAGAGCGACAAGGAGTCGATCCGGGTCGCCGCCGCCGACACCTATCCGTACGTCGCCTTCTTCCCGGACGATGATCTGAATACGCCCATCGACGACGCGACTGATCAGCAAGGGGAAATCCCGCCCACTCCAACCACCGTTCCTTGCGAAACACTGCTCGATGAGATGAACCAGGCCGTCGACTGCCTCCGGGACAACTGCTCAACTATCCCTGGTAGCGACGAGGGGCGCACCACCGAC
>JASFKY010000382.1:0-3597 GCA_050118395.1 Myxococcales bacterium
GACCCCGTCCATCGTGTTCGCCGTGATCGCCAACGCCATCAAGTCCACCGCCGGAGACGTCGAGGACGTCGTCTTTCGGGCTCACAGCGAGGTGGGCATCGAAGGGCAAGGGATCGTATCGCTCGACGAACAGGGGTATTCTCCGATCGGCGCTGCGAGCCCCGCCGCATTTTCCCAGCTTCGAATGTTCGGCTTGATGGAAGCAGCGTTTGGCAATCCTTTTGAAACGTCGCGCATCACCTCCGTCGATTTGGAGCTGGATCTCGACTTCAGCCGCGACGTGTACCAAGTCGCCGAGGCCTCCGTGCCCTACGATGAAGTCGATCCTGGCCAAGAGGTCACCATCTACGTTCGGCTGCGCAGCATCGACCATCCCGACATCATCCGTGCGGTGAGAGTCCCCATTCCTCAGGCGGCAGCGGGCCAAACCGTTCGCGTCTTGGTTGCCGGAGGCAATCACGTGGCCATGGAGCAACCCCGACCCCGATCGCTTGCCGATCTGATCGAGCAAACCAAGCGACGGTACCCGGCCACCTCGTTGATCGTGGCGCTACAGATGCCCACCCGCGGGCTCACCTTCGAAGGTCACGTCGTCAAGGCACTCCCCGCATCGGCGTTGAATTCCCTACAGCTGGTCAGCACCTCCGAAGACAGCCGGCCGTTCGTAACGCAATCCCGCACCGAGATCGACATGTCGAAAGTAGTGGCAGGTGGGGCCAACCTGACGCTCCAAGTCCGGGAGGTCGCCCGCAAGCAGCTACTTGGCGAGTAGAAAGACGATGAAAGCCTCAAAGACGACGATACGCATCGCAGTCGCGAGCCTCGTGCTCGCGGCCAGTGCCACCGCGTTTGCGGTCACCACCGAAAGCTTCGTGCTGGACAGCGCGGATGACTTCTTCGCCGGCGAGCTGCAAGGGACGGCCGTGAGCTCGGATGGCTCGGTGGCTCCCGGGGCAGCCACGCAGCGGATCCCGATCGAAAACGTTCCTGTGGCGTTTTGCATGGCGAGCCGAGGCGATACGATATTCATCGGTACGGGAACCGATGGCGTGGTCTATCGCCTAGAGGGCAAGACCATGAAGGCCTTTGCCAGGACGGGCGAGCTGCTGGTCTCCTCGCTCGCGTTCGGCGCCGATGGCGCGCTCTACGCAGGAACGCTGCCCAACGGAAGAATCTACCGCATCGAGCCGAAGTCGGGGACGATGAAGCGCTTTTCGATCCCGGAGGGAGCCCAGCACATCTGGGCTCTGTACTACGACCCGAAGCGCGGACGGTTGATCGCCGGCACCGGGCCCGAGGGCAAGGTGTTCAGCATCGATGCCATCGGCCGCGCGACTGAGCTCTACCAAGCCGAAGCCGCTCACGTCAGGACCCTCGCCGGCGATGGCGCGGGAAGCATTTACGCCGGGACGAGCGACAACGCGGTCGTTCTTCGGATTGCCCCCAATGACACGGTGTCGGTCGTGGGAGACTTCCCGGGCAACGAGGTCACGGCGATCGACTACTACGAAGGACAGCTGGCCGTGGCAGCCAACCAATTCAAGACGCCGCCAGGCGCTCCGTTCGCCCCTACCCCGAATCAGGCCAACCGCAAAGGACCTCGGCCCCCCCGCCCCCGTGCCGGAACCGGGGAGATTTGGCGCGTAGGCGGGGACGGCCGCACAGAAGCTCTGATGGGCCGCAAGGACACGCACTTCACCACGGTGCAGTGGGGTCGCGATGGTGCGATTTATGCGGGCGGCGGCGACGACGGGCGCATCTTTCGGGTCGAGCCGGATGGAAGTTACTCGATTTGGGTAGACGTCGAAGAGCGACAAGTCTTGTCACTCGATCTGCGCTCGAAGAGCCCTGCATTCACCACTGGCGACGGGGCGGCGCTTTATCGAGTGTTGCCGGGACCGCCGCGCGAGGCGATCTGGACGAGCGCCGCGCTCGATGCGCATTTCACGTCGACGTGGGGAAGGCTGCAATGGCGAGGCAAAGGGCGATTGGAGCTCGAGACCCGCTCGGGCAATACCAAGGACCCCGGAGCGACGTGGAGCTCCTGGTCCAAAGCACTGAAGAAGCCGGCTCGGGTGCAAAGCCCACCCGGACGCTTCATTCAGATCCGCGCGAAGTTCCCGAAGCAGTCGGATGCAGTGCTCACTGCAGTCGAGCTCTTTTATCTACCGCAAAACCAGCGCGCCAGGGTCTCGCAGGTGCAAGGCACGAGGCCTCCTCCCAAACGCGGCGAGGAGGCCCGGCAACCGATGCCCCCGACGACGATGATCAATCTGAGCTGGAAAGTCGAAAACCCGGATGGGGACACGCTGCGTTACCGCCTTGCTTACCGCGAAGAGTCTCAGCCGGTATGGCGAGACATGTTTGGAGAGGACACCGTCCTCACGGAGCCCAAATACGTTTGGAACACGGGTAGCATTCCCGATGGCTACTACATCGTTCGCGTCGATGCCTCCGACGAAGAAAACAACCCTCCAGCACGGACCCTGCGTTCGAACGCGAGATCGGAGTCGATCCGCGTCGACAATCATCCTCCTCGCATCGTTGACTTCGACGTGCGCCGGGGACGGCTGCGCGGCCGCGTCGTCGACGACCTTGGTCCCATCGCGCGCATCCAAATGGCGATCGACGCTGGAAACTGGCGCGATGTCTTTCCTGCCGATTTGCTTCTCGATAGCCCGAACGAGGAACTGGACCTCGCCCTGGATGAGCTGTCCCCCGGCTCCCACATCCTCGCGGTCCGGGCCTTCGACGCGGGGGGCAATCAAGCCAACCGTGAAATCGCCATAAATATCAAGAGATAGGCCTGGTCGCCCCCTTGCCTGCCAGGGCTGACGAGCCGTCTGCTACCCAGGTGCCCCCAACCTCTGATACTCTGTTCCCTTACTTGTTTCACTTGGTTGTGGATTCGGGGGACTCATGGTAAACCCGCGCTTTCAAAAGGGGCGACTGGGAGCCGGCATACCCCGGATCTAAGGAGAAGAACGCATGAAGATGAGGAAACTAGCTTTAATCGCACTGCTCGGTGGTGCACTGATGGCCTTCGGCTGCGGTGATGACAGTGGTGGGCCAGGTGGAAGTGGCGGCACAGGCGGCACCGGCGGCACCGGCGGCACCGGCGGCACAGGCGGCACGGGTGGCACGGGTGGCACAGGCGGCATTCCGGTGCCAAAGGCTTGCGACGATGCCGTCGTCGGAAGTGCGACCTATACCTTCACGTGCACGTTGTCGGGCCTTCCGATTCCTTTGCCCGTCGGGATTACCATCAACGTGTGCGAGCCCGATCCGGGCTTCACCGACGGTGTAGCGGCCGACTTGACGACGCAGCTCGGCTACAGCGTGGCCCCAGCGGTCATCGATATTCTCCCGGGCCTCGCGCCGGACGCGATGGTCGACAGCCTTTCAACGTCCGTTGCGGTCGCTGGCGGGATGCCCACCTCGATTGCACATACCGCGGAAGGTCTACCGTTCGCGCCCATGGGTACCTTCATCTCCGATCTCCAGACGACTTCCGTGACGCCGGATGGCGGCGCCACCGAGGTTGCGCTGTCGGTCGAGGCCTTCTCGGCTGTGATCAATGGTCTTCCCGAGAACCTG
>JASFKY010000383.1:0-3579 GCA_050118395.1 Myxococcales bacterium
GGCCTCGGCCCGGGGCGAGTCCTCGCCGTACATGGCCTCGATCTGATCGGCAAAGTGGTCGTTGACCTTGGCCCGCTTCACCTTGAGCGTCGGCGTGAGCTCGCCGTCCTCCACGCTCAAGTTGCGTTCGAGGATGGTGAACTTCTTGATCTGCTCCACCCGGGCGAACTCCTGGTTCAGCTCGTCGATGTGCGACTGGATGCTGTCCCTGAGCTTCTGACTCTTGTGCAAGGCATTGGCGTCTTCTCCCTCTTTGGCGGCCCAGGCAGCGCCTGCCTCCGGGTCGATGGTGATCAGCGCGCTCAAGTACTTGCGGCGGTCGCCGATGACGACAGCCTCGTTGATCAGCTCGTGGTTCTTGAGGGCCGACTCGAGGTTCTTCGGCGTGATGTTCTTACCACCGGCGGTGATGATGATGTCCTTCTTGCGACCGGTGATGTTCAAGAAGCCCTTTTCGTCGAACGCGCCCAGGTCGCCCGAATGCAACCAGCCGTCGACCAGGGTCTCCGCCGTCGCCTCCGGATCCTTGTAGTAACCCATGAACACATTCGGCCCTTTGACCAGGATCTCGTCGTCGTCCGCGATCTTGACCTGGACCCCGGGAATCGCGGGGCCGACGGTGCCGAACTTGTACTGGCTCGGTGTGTTGAAGCTGGTCGGCCCCGTGTCCTCGGACTGGCCGTAGACCTCGAGCACGACGATGTCGAGGCGCGCAAAGAACTCCAACACCTCGCGGGCGATGGGCGCCGCACCCGACACGCAGACCCGGGCGTTGCCCATCCCGATGGCGGGCTTGAGCTTGGAAAAGATCAGCTTGTCGGCGATCCGATATTGCAAGCCCTTGGGACTATCCGGGCTTTTGTTGGCTTCCCAGCCCACCTTCATCGCCCAGTCGACCAGCTTGGCCTTGACCCCGGTGGCTTCCTTGAGCTTGGCCGTGATGCCCGCGTGGAACTTCTCCCAGATGCGGGGCACCCCGAAAAAGACGGTGGGCTGGACCTCTTTGAGGTTATCCGGAACCGCCTCGATCGACTCGGCAAAGTAGACCCGCGAGCCGGTGGTCACCGGCACGTGCAGCGTGAACATCTGCTCGGCGATGTGCGACAGCGGCAAATACGAAAGCGAGCAATCCGTATGCGACGTGTTCACGATGTCGATGGCGACGCTGGCGGTCCAGGCGAGGTTCTTGTGGCTGAGCATCACGCCCTTGGGCGGGCCCGTGGTGCCCGAGGTGTAGATCAAGGTGGCCAGGGCTTCGGGCTCGAGGCTTTCGACGCGGTCGAGATATTCCTGCTCGCTGACGTCGTTGCCCTTGGCCATGAACTCGTCCCAGCTCAGCACCATGTCGTCGGCAATGGCGGGCGCGCCTTTCATCATCACGACGTGCCGGAGCTTGGGCATGTTGGCGCGCTCCTTTTCGACTTTGCGCCATTGCTCTTCGTTCTCGACCAAAATGACGGGGGCTTCCGCGTGGGCGACGATGTATCGCACCTCGACGGGCGAGCAGGTGGTGTAGATGCCGGCGGGTGCGCCTCCGGCCCCCATCGCTGCGACGTCCATGATCGTCCACTCGGGCCGGTTGAATCCCAGGATGCACGCCGTTTGCCCGGGCTCGAAGCCAAGCGCGATC
This sequence comes from Myxococcales bacterium, assembly GCA_050118395.1. Classification (GTDB taxonomy): domain Bacteria; phylum Myxococcota_A; class Polyangia; order Polyangiales; family Houyiibacteriaceae; genus SG8-38. The sequence goes on from JASFKY010000383.1 coordinate 1,631, forward strand.
AGCGCTCGCCCCGCCTGGGTGACCTCTTCCGAGTACTTCCACCAGCTCGTGGGCTTCCAGTTACCGCCCTCCTTCACGTAGTACGCAGGATCATTGGGGGACCGTTTGGCCCGTTGGAGCAATCGATGGGGAATCGTGTCAGCAGCAGCCACGGCGTCACCTCTCCGTCTATCGGCCGTCCGTCGGCCGGGACGGGCGAATATGGCGCAAATGGTGCCATTTGGAAAGGGGCTCTGGGGCGTTCTCTGTGCTAAATCCGGCCCTCACGGAGGAGTGGCCGAGCGGTCGAAGGCGGCGGATTTGAAATCCGTTGTAGGGGCGACTCTACCGGGGGTTCGAATCCCTCCTCCTCCGCCAGTTTGGGGAGCGTGCGATCAGTCGGTCGCTTGCACCTCGACTGCGCCGACGTCGCACGGGCTTCCATTGCCCCGGGGCTCGCCGCGCTGATCTTCGAGGAGGGCGGCGCAGCTCTCAGCAGGGATGACGTCGATGAGAAGACTGCCTGGATTGGGTACGTGGGTGGGCGTCGGTCCGCCGTTGTAGCTGAGCGCGCCGAGGCTCATTTCTTCGTCGCTTAGAGTCTGGTCGGTCTCGCTTCCGTTGAGCATGCAGGTCTCGGCCCCGAGGTCGAGCACGGCATTGAAGCCGAGGGAGCTCAAGGGCGAGTCTTCGCTGTTGTCGCAGCTTCCGTGGATAGCGGTGGAAGCCAGCTCGATGATGGTTTCTCGATCCTGTTGAATCGCAGCGCCAATTGGGGCCTCGTTCCCAACCAGGGTGCTATGGGCCAGTCGCCACACCACGGAGTCGCGGGTCGTGACTCCACCGCCCACTTCGCCGGCCTCGTTGCCCGACATGGTGCAGTTGTCCATGGTCAAATCGTAGTTCCCCGGCCCTCGTCCATAAACGCGAAAGGCGCCGCCGTAGCCTGCAGCCACGTTATTGATCACCGCGCTTCGCACGAATCTCGACGTGCCACGCAGTTGATACATGGCCCCGCCATGCTGCGCGAAGTTCTCTGAAATGATGCTGTCGACGACTTCGAGGATCGAGTCCTCGGTATTGTAGATACCGCCGCCGCGATAATCGAGCGAGGCATTCTGGCTCACCACGGTGCGCTCGAGCTTCAAAACCCCCAGACGATTGAGGATGCCGCCGCCCTCCCGGTTGGCGACGTTCCTCGCAATGATGCTGTCGGTCGCGCGCACCTCGGCCGAGGTCCACATCCGAATTCCACCGGCGCCTCCTCCCGCTCGGTTGTCCGTGACCGAGCTATTCTTGAGCTCGACCAGTGGGCCACTGGTCCAGATCCCGCCTCCGGCGTCATCTGCGAGATTCTCTTTCACAACGGTTCTCTCCAAGATCACGACGCCGCTGGACGTGTTGTAGATACCACCGCCGTCGTCGAGCGCATGGTTGCCGGCGATTACGCTGTCAATGACAGTTAAGTTTTCGTTGTTGCTGAGGCCACCACCGCGTCCACCGGCCACGTTTTCCGTGATCTCACTGTCGATGATGATGAGGGTGCCGCTATTTCCTAGGCTTCCCCCGTGTGAGTTGGCTCTGTTGCCGAAGATGCGACACCCGCGAAGCGTGAGCTCTGTTTCGGATCGAACCGAGATTGCGCCCCTGCCCTCTGCCGCAAAGCCACCCGTGATACCTATTCCAACCAACTCCGCCACAGAAGGCGCATCGGTGGTGAAGGCGAGGCTCTTTTGATCCGCATCGATGGTCAGATTCCCTAGGCCATCGAGCGAGAGGTCTTTGTCGATTTCGAGCACACCCTCGGTCAGCGTCACCGTCGTCGGGCTCTCGCAGCCGATGATGACGTCCCCACCATCGCGGATCGCGTCGCGAATGCCTTGTTCCGTACAGGGATAGACGGGTCGACAGTCCTGCTTCGAGCAATCGGCGATGCACTTCCCAGCCAGGCACAGGCCTGCGGCGTTTCC
>JASFKY010000384.1:0-3575 GCA_050118395.1 Myxococcales bacterium
CGCACCGTCGGTCACGTTACATTCGTAAGTCCAAACCTGGACGCCTGCGTCCTCGCACAGCTTCTTCGTAGCCGCCAGCCCTTCCGCATTGATGTCGATGAGGGCTACGTTTCCGCCCTCCTCTGCGATACGTTGCGCAGTTGCCTGGCCGATCCCTGCGGCGGCGCCTGTGATTACCACGTTCTTGCCTTCAAACCTCTTCATGGTTCCTCTCGCTATCTTTTGATGATCGTCAATAACCGTGAAGCTCGGCCCAACGCCGCCGGTGCTGCGAGGGCTTGCCAAAAGTCATGTACGTGCCTTGCGCGCGCTTGAGATAAAGGCCGATGTCATGCTCGTCCGTGACGCCGATCCCACCGTGCATTTGGATCGCTTCCTTCGAGGCGAGTAAGAAGGTGTCGGACGCGATGGCCTTGGCCAAGGAAGACAGCCTCGGCACGTCCGTCGATCCCTGGTCGATCGCACGCGCCGCTGCCAGCACGACGGAACGAGTGAGCGCGATCTCGGTGAAGATCGCGACCGCTCGGTGCTGAAGTGCCTGAAACGAGCCGATGGGGACGTCGAACTGCTGACGCTCCTTGAGATAAGCGAGCGTGTCGGCAAAGGCTTGCTCGGAGCCGCCCAGCATTTGCGCAGCCAAGCCCACGGCGGCCCGATCCAACACGGCTTCCATCAGTGCAACGCCGCCCCCGAGGCTTCCGACCACGTCGTCTTCTTTTACCCGTAAGCCTTCCAGTCGAACGATGCCCGCGTTGAGCCCGTCGAGTCGACGCTGACGTGTAATCGAGACCTCCGGCCGAGTGGGGTCGACGAGGAAAAGCGTGGAGTCGCCTCCTCTGGTGGACGCCTCCACGATGATTCGATCCGCGACGTGCGCGTCCAAAACGTGGGAAACCCACCCACGGAGCTCGTATCCATCACTCGTTTGCCGGGCATCGATCCGATCGGAACGCGCCGCTCCCACGTCTTCGTAGCCGAGGGAGAGCACGAGGTCCCCGGAGACCACCCCCGGAAGCCACGACGCCTTTTGCGCCTCGCTCCCCCCCAACAGCAGTGCTTGGGTCGAGAGCAAGAGGGTCGACACGAACGGCTCCGGCATCAGCTCGCGCCCGGTCTGCTCGAGGACGACGCATAGATCGAAAAAGCCGAGGCCCATGCCTCCGTGAGCTTCCGGAATCTGCAATCCGAGCCAGCCGAGATCGGCCATGTCTTTCCAAAGCGACTTCGAAAAGCCCAACGAATCGTCGCTGTCTCGGAACGTGCGAAGGCGAGACGCCGGGGCACGCTCCCGAACGAGCTCGTGCACGGTTTTGGAGAGCATCTTTTGTTCGTCGTCGAGCAGGAGCGAAGGCGCCTCGTGGCCACTCATTTCTTTGCCTCCGGCAGCCCCAGTACCCTCTTGGAAACGATGTTCTTTTGGATCTCGGAGGAACCTCCCTCGATCGTGCTGGCGCGCGACCGAAGCCACTCTCGGGCGTACTGCAAATCCTCTTCGTCGAAACCGGGGCCTTCCCACCCCAGGGCGTCGAGCCCCGCCAGCTTCATCCCGAGCTCGTAGCGTTGCTGCTTGAGCTCGCTGCCGACGATCTTCGTGATGGATCCCTCGGGCCCCGGTGTGCCGGTTTCAGCCCGCTGCTGAATGAGTGCCAGGGTGAGATGAAAGGCCTCCTCGCGCATGCCGAGGGCCGCAATCTCGTCTCTCATCAAGGGATCGGCGAGCGCACCGTGCTCCGGGCCGAGGTGCTTGCGAGCCCGGGCTACGAGCTCACGTTGCGCCGAACCCGGCTGCCGCGCGATCGATCGACCAATCGACGAACGCTCGTGTCCCAAGATGGCCTTTGCAATGGCCCACCCCTCGTTCTCCGTACCCACCAGATTGCCGATGGGGACCCGAACGTCGTCGAAAAACGTCTCGCAAAACGGCGAGTAACCGCTGATCAGGTCGATCCGGCGAACGGTAATTCCAGGGGTGGCCAGATCCGCGAGCATGACCGAGATGCCCATTTGTTTCTTGGGCACGCGGGAATCGGTTCGGACCAGGCAGTAGATCCAGTCGCTCAAATGGGCGTGCGAAGTCCAGATCTTCTGGCCGTTCAGCACGTACCAATCGCCCTGACGTACGGCCTTGAGCTGAAGGTTGGCGAGATCGGACCCGGCATTGGGCTCCGAGTAGCCCTGGCACCACCGCGTCTCTCCCCGCGCGATTGCGGGAAGGTGCTGTGCCTTTTGCGCATCGGAGCCGTATTCGAGCAACACGGGGCCGAGCATCGCAAGGCCTTGGCCGGCAACCGGACGCGGCACGCCAATGGCCTTCATTTCAGAGTGAATCACTTCTTCCTCTGCGTGGCTCAGCCCAGCTCCGCCGTACTGTTCGGGCCAGCTCGGCGCGGTCCATCCTTTTTCGATCCCGCGGTCGCGCCAAAGAAGAAGGTCGGGGTCTTTCTCCTCGCATTGGGAGCCGCCCCAATAGCCCTCGAAGGGGCCGCTCCCGCTGGTGCCCCACAGCGACTTGGGCGCGTTCTCCCGAACCCAGGCCCGGGCCTCCCGACGGAATGTCTCCAACTCACTCACGGGATTACTCCGCAGCCGCCCGCGCCTTCTTCATGGTGAGCGCCACGTCCTCGATCATGTCTTCCTGTCCACCGACGGTCTTCATTCGACCCAGCTCTACCAGAATGTCGGTCGATTTGAGGCCGTACTTCTCGGCCGCGCGCTTGGCATGGAGCAAGAAGGACGAGTACACCCCAGCGTACCCGAGCGTCAGAGAATCCCGGTCGGCGCGAACTTTGTGGGTCATCAGCGGGTATACGATGTCCTCGGCGACGTCCATCAGCTTCCACATGTCGACCCCGGTTTCGACTCCCATCCGATGAAGAACGGCGACGAAAACCTCGAGTGGCGTGTTACCTGCTCCTGCGCCCATGCCTGCCACCGAGCCATCGATACGCCCGGCACCTGCTTCGATGGCCGCCAGAGAGTTGGCGATGCCCATGTGTAGGTTGTGGTGGCCGTGGAAGCCGACCTCCGTCTTCGGATCCAGCTTCTCGCGAAAGAGGGACACGCGCGCGGTCACGTCATCAGGGAGCATGTAACCCGCGGAATCGGTGATGTAAATGCAGTTGGCGCCGTAGCTTTCCATCAGCTTGGCCTGCTCGAGCAACGGCTCGGGCGCGATCATGTGCGCCATCATCAGAAAGCCGACGGTGTCCATTTCCATCTTTCGGCCCAGGCCGATGTGCTGCTCGGAGACGTCTGCCTCCGTGCAGTGCGTGGCAACGCGGATCGTGTGAACGCCGCAGTCGTGCGCCATTCGTAGGTGGTCGACCGTTCCGATGCCCGGGAGAAGCAGGGCTGAGATCTTCGCATTCTCCATCTTGGGCACGACGGCGCGTAGATAGTCTTCATCGCTGGCTGCTGGGAAACCATAGTTCACCGAGGCGCCGCCGAGACCGTCACCGTGAGTGACTTCGATCAGTGGAACGCCCGCCGCATCGAGCGCGGTCGACACCTGGACCATTTGTTCGGTAGTGAGTTGGTGGCGCTGTGGGTGCATTCCGTCCCGCAGGCTCATGTCG
>JASFKY010000385.1:0-3574 GCA_050118395.1 Myxococcales bacterium
TTCCTCGTGATTTCGGGCCCACCCCCCGAGGCTCCGTGCCAATCTGACATCTCTTCAGCCATGCTCGCTGACAAAGGGGCACTTCGCGGGCCGCACGGACGTCCGTTGCGCTTCGATCTTTCTCGCAGAACCCCGCCGCCTTCGGGTATTTAGGGTTTCGGACCGTGTCCCAGTCGATGACAACCGTTCGATTGTTCACACCGACGGGGTGGGTGATTGGCACGATGCACATTCCCGAAGGGATGGGGCTCCTGCCGTTTCTCAACAGCGGCGAGGCGTTCTTTCGGATGACGAACGTCAGCCTGCCCGAGCAACCAAAGACGATCCCCTTCCTCGCGCTGCAGCGCAAAGCCGTGCTGCTCGTCGTACCCGGCGAGGATGCGGTGCTCGGGCTCCTCGAGGAAAACGACCGCGATCTCCATGATGTGGCCTGCCTCTTCAACGGGGGTCTGGTGATGGGTACCTTGCGTTTGCCCAAAGGGACACGGGTGTCCGATGAGCTCATGCACTCCCAGGAATTTTTTCCCGTCGAAGATTGCACCGTCGGGATCGACGCTGCGCCGGAGCCTGCCATGGAAGCCGAGGAGATCGTGTTCGTGCATGCGGCAGAGATGTTTGGCGTCGCGGAGCTCGAATCCGAATGATCATCCGGGGTGGCACGGGGACCAAGCGCGCCCTCGAGCAATTCATCTTCCGCAATTGGGGGATCATGTTGGCGGTCCTCGGCACCGAGCAGGTGGTGTCGATCGTCTCCCGGTACTCGGACGTCCTACAGACCGATGTTTTTTCGGCCACGGCAATCGGGTTGCTGGCCACCGTCATTGGCATCTTTCTCGTCTTTCGCTTCAACGAAGCCTATCAGCGGTGGTGGGAGGCGCGGATCTTGTGGGGCGCCCTGGTCAACGAAAGTCGCAGCTTCGCACGCGAGGCGATCAGTCTGCTCCACCCCGATCGCGTGCCCGCGCTCGGCTCGGCGGCCGATGCGGTGCGATGCCACAAGGAGCTCGTCTACCGTCACCTGGCTTACTGCAATGCGCTCCGGTTGAGCCTTCGGCGTCAAGATTCGTGGACCGATCTCGCACCATTCCTCGACCCCGAGGAGCTCGAAGCCCTCGAGACCCAGGCCAACAAGCCGACCCAGCTCAATTTCGCGCAGGGTCGTCAGCTCGCTCGGGTGCTCGGCGGCGACACGTCCCAGCAGCTGCTCCTGCTGCAGCTCGACTCGACCTTGAACCGGATCCTGCAGATCCAGGGAGGCTGCGAGCGCATCAAGAACACGGCGTTTCCCGACGAGGTGCGATTCGTTTCGAGGGCGTTGGTCTGGCTGGGGGCGATCGCCGTTCCCATCGCATTTCTCAGCGCCGACGGCGAAGTCAGGCCGGTGGAGGTGCTTGCCACGATCGTCATCGTCTTGAGCTTCATGGTCGTCGAGCAGCTGGGCGCCGCTCTCAAAAATCCTTTCGAAAACCGAGATAACGACACCCCCATGACGGCGCTTTGCCGCACCATCGAGATCGACTTGCGGCAGCAACTCGGTGAAACCGATCTGCCGCCGCCCATCGAGCCGGTGGACGGCGTCTTGATGTGAGCGGGATCAACCCACGAGCGCCGCGCGCATGACATCGAGCGGCGGCTCGAAGCCGGTCCACATCTCGAACGCGATCGCGCCCTGATGCAGCAACATACCGAGGCCGTCGACGATCTGCAGCCCCCGTGCCTCGGCTCGTTCGAGCACCCTGGTCTTCAGCGGCTCGTAGACCATGTCGAGCACCGCCGCGTTGGCGGGAAGAGCCTCCATCGGCAGCGATTTTGCAAAGTCGTCAGCGCTGGGGTTCGACCCCAAAGTCGCGCTCGTGGCCTGGACCAGCACGGTGGCCGCCGCGAAATAGCGCGCGGCGTGCCCAAGTGAGGCCGCGTTCAGCTCACACTCCAGGTGCGCGCGCAGCGACTCCACCAACGCCTGACCCTGCTCCAGACGGCGTGACAACACCGTCACCCCGCTTGCTCCCGCTTCCGAGAGCCCCACGACGGCCGCTCGTGCGGCGCCCCCCGCTCCGAGCACGACGGCTCGCGCCTCCTTCAGCTCGACGTTCGCTTCCTGGAGCGAGCGGACGAGCCCGGGCGCATCGGTGTTGTGTCCGACATAGCGATCGCCGGCGCGCACGACCGTGTTCACCGCGCCAATGGCACGCGCCGAGGAGGCCAAGTCATCCAGAAGTGCGATGATCGCCTGCTTGTGGGGAACGGTGAGATTGTAGCCGTCGATGCCGTCGGCATGCTTTTCAGCCACTGCGTCGGTAAGCCCCTCGGGGGGCACCTCGAACCGCTCGTAACGAAGCTCGATCCCGAGCGCGCGCGCCGCGGCTTCGTGCATTTGGGGAGATTTCGAATGGGCGGCCGGCCATCCAAAAATTCCGAGCCAGATCGGATCAATCACGGTTTCTCCACCTTCGCGCCGAATTCCCCATCGGACACTCGGACGCGCAGACGGTCGCCCGTCTTCACTTCCAAGCGACTTCGAACCGCCCTTCCAGTCTTCTCGAGCAATGCAATCGCGTATCCGCGGTCGAGCACGCGCAGGGGTGACAAAGCGTCGAGCTGGGCGCCAAGCTCTGCCAAACCGCCACGGGCCTCGCGGACCAGTGGCCTCGCGCGACTGCGGAGTCCGACCCGAAGCTCGAGAAGGCGCCCCCGGTGGCGTTCGATGGGCAACCGGCCTGCGTCCCGAAGCCTCGCGTCGAGCAAGGCGAGCTCGCGATGGTCGCGGCGCAGCACGGTCCTCGGATCGAGACGGAGCAACCGACGTCGAAGCGCTTCGTGTGCTTCCCATCGCCGGCGGAGCGATGCACGCTGCGCTTGTGCGAGCCGTTCCTCGAGAGCGGACATCTGCCGTCGAACCGGCGTGATGACCCGCCTTGCCCCGTAAAGAGGGCGGAGCAATCGTTCGAGGCGCAATCGTAGCCCGCCGATACGGTTGTCGAAGGCCTGGCTCAAACGCCTCTCGAGCGATTGCAGGTGTCGGAGCAGGGCTTCCCGCTCCGGGACCACCATTTCTGCAGCATTGGAGGGGGTCGCCGCCCGCGCGTCCGCGACCAAGTCGGTAATGGTGACGTCGATCTCGTGGCCCACACCGCTCACGATGGGGACGCGGCATGATGCGACGGCCCGCGCCACGCCCTCGTCGTTGAACGCCCACAAATCCTCGGCAGAGCCCCCTCCGCGCGCAATGATTACCACGTCCAAGTCATCCACTCGTTGAATGAGCTCGAGCGCAGACATGATGCTGCGAGGGGCGTCTTCGCCCTGCACGCGACAGTCGGCGACCAGGATCCGTACCGGGCACCTGTGCGCCGCCACCCTCATGATGTCGTGCAAGGCGGCTCCAGTGCGGCTCGACACGACGCCCACGACGCGAGGAAGCGACGGCAGAGGACGTTTTCGGTCGGCCTCGAGCAAGCCCTCCGCCTCCAGCTTCGCCCGGATCTTGCGAAACTGCTCGGCGAGATCGCCTTGCCCAGCCGCCTGCGCCGATCGCGCGATGAGCTGAAACTGACCGCGGGCCGTGTAGAGGGAC
>JASFKY010000386.1:0-3566 GCA_050118395.1 Myxococcales bacterium
TCCCCGCCACCGGTGGAGTGACCGATGTGGATGGTGTCTCGCAGGTCGAGATGCGCGACTAGCTCCGCCACGTCGGCTGCGTAGTGGTCCATGTCGTGGCCGTTGGCGACCTGGCTCGACCGTCCGTGCCCGCGCCGGTCGTGGGCAATGACCCGATAGCCCTTTCCGAGGAAGTAGAGCATCTGGTTGTCCCAGTCATCGGCGCTCAAAGGCCAGCCGTGATGAAAGACGATGGGCTGACCCGAGCCCCAGTCTTTGTAGAAGATCTCGGTGCCATCTTTCGTGATGATCGTGCTCATGGCGTGTTCTCCTTGCCCCGTTCGATGAACGGAAGGGCGCCACGGCGACCGGTACACCTGACCGCCGACAATCCGGCGATGGCCGCGCTCGTGGCGGAGCGGTTCGGCAAGAGGTGCAGACAATCTCTAGTCCTGGACATCCGAAAGACCAGGGCTGTTCAGAGAGAAAAACGCGAGCCGTGCTCATTCATCCACATCGTGACTGCCGCGTCGTCTCTATAGCCGTGCGATTGGAGGCCGATATTGGGAGGCGGTCCGGATAGCTCCCTATCGCTCTGAACGCGCGCTTGTTCGCCGTTGCGGAGTTGCGCGCAATCGAACACCATCTGCGGTGCTCGTTACGAAAGCTCGCCTATGAACCGTCGGTGGCCTGACATTCGGTATGATTCCTGGAAAGACACCAGTGAGACGCTGCATCAGTGGTTGCAGATCGTTGGGAAGTATCGTCTCGCACAGACCCCGTGGCTCAACCACTCCTGGCACGCCACCTTCTATGTCACCGCTCGCGGGCTCACGACGTCCGTGATCCACTGTGGTGCCACGAGCGTGCAAATCGACTTCGATTTCGTCGATCATCGGCTGATCGCCGAGTTGAGCGACGGACGAGGCTCCGCGCTGACCCTCGAGCCGATGTCGGTGGCTCAATTCCATGAGCGCTTTCGAGCTCTCATCGAGCAACTCGGTGTGGCTATCGACTTTGACGGCGCCCCCAACGAGGTGCCGAACCCGGTTCCGTTCGCACGCAATACCATGGCTGGCAGTTACGACGGTGACGCCGTCCACCGGTTCTGGCTCGCTTTGCTCGAAGTCGACCGCGTGTTCAAAACCTTCCGAACAGGCTTCCTCGGGAAGGTCAGCCCAGTTCACCTGTTTTGGGGGAGCTTCGACCTCGCCGTGACCCGCTTTTCGGGCCGCAAGGCCCCCATCCACCCTGGGGGTGTTCCTGCGCTGCCCGATGAGGTGACCCGCGAGGCCTATTCTCACGAGGTCAGCTCTGCGGGTTTCTGGGGAGGAGGCGGGCTTGGGTTCCCCGCGTTCTACTCCTACGCGTACCCGACCCCAGAGGGTTTTGCTGCGCAGCCTGTGGAGCCGAGAGAGGCCTACTTCGACGACGATCTCGGAGAGTTCTTGCTCCCCTATGATGCCGTGCGCGAAGCGCACGATCCCGACCAGGTGCTCCTCGACTTCCTGCAGTCGACCTACGACGCTGCAGCGCGACTGGCCCATTGGGACCGAGGGGCGCTCGAGTGTCCTCGGGGTCTACGGCGCGTTCCGCGCGCGGTTTGAGGGTAGGGGCTTGCCACCGGCCCCATGAAGGGAAGGCACGACGGAGGCCGAGACGCCATGGAACTACGCAGGAGTCACGAACGGGGTCACGCCAACTACGGCTGGCTCGATACGCGCCACACCTTTTCATTTGCGGAGTACTACGAGCCTGAGCACATGGGGTTTCGTAGCCTCCGAGTGATCAACGACGACCGCGTCATGGGCGGCGAGGGGTTTCCCACCCATCCGCATCGCGACATGGAGATCATCTCCTACGTCGTCGACGGTGCGCTCGAGCACAAGGACAGCATGAGAAACGGATCCATCATTCGTCCGGGCGAGGTGCAGCGGATGCGCGCAGGGACCGGAGTGACCCATAGCGAGTACAACCACTCCCCGGCCGAGCCGGTCCGGTTTCTTCAGATCTGGGTGGTTCCAGAGCGGCGCGGAATGAAGCCGGGGTACGACCAGAAGCTCTTCGGGGACGAGAGGCGGGGGCGGCTGAGACTGGTGGCATCGCGCGATGGCCGCGAAGGCTCGGTTCAGATCGCGCAAGACGCGTCGATGTTTGCCTCGGTGCTGCAAGACAGGGAGCGAGTCGTCCACGAGCTTGCCGATGGACGGCACGCGTGGATTCAAATCGTGCGCGGGGCCGTTTCGATCGACGGAGTCGAGCTGAGCGAGGGCGACGGAGCATCCTGGAGCGAAGCCACGACGATCGAGGTTCAGTCCATCGGTGATAGCGAGCTCATCCTCTTCGATGTGGCTTGAGCGGAAGCCGAGCGTGCAAGTCGAATCGGTCGAAACGACCCGAGCTCCCACTGGCCGCCGAGGATGCCGGTCATGCACACTACACCGCCAGGCCGAGCGCACTTTAGTGAGTCGAGCAGCGTCGTGGTCCCGATGAGCTCGAGCACGCGGTCGACTCCGCCAGGGTGGTCGTTGCGAATCTTGGCGCCGAGCTCGCCGTCATCGATCACCACCTCGTCTGCACCGGCCTTGCGCAGCATGTCGATCTTCGCCTCGCTTCTCGACGTGCAGATGACACGAAGGCCTGCGACCTTGGCCATGGAGAGCGTGGCGAGCCCGGTGTGTAGCGACCCGTGGCAGGTCTGCAGCATCTCCGGCAGTGCGCCGAGGACATCCCATGGCAACGCGGTGTCGAGCGGAAACACGTTCGAGGAGGGCACCGACGCATATTCCGCGTACGAGCCATCGAACTCGCGGCCCATGCCGCCCATCATCGCCGCGACACGCTGACCTTTGTTGTCCCACCCGCCTTCGGCCAGGGGTTGAAGCCGGCACCGTGGAGGGAGGTTCTCTTAGCCATTGGCTCTCAACACCTCGGCAATGGTTTGTGCAATGGACCAAGAACGTAAGCGACCCGGGAACGTCTGCCAAGCGATTCGTGGCGAGTCCCGAGGAGTCCGGATGCGATGTTGGCCGGAAAACCAATACGCGAACGTCAACTTCTTCTCGTGTCGCGCCCTTCAAGCTTTCGGGATGAACTACGAGGGATGGTCGTCATCCCTTCAACAACACTACAATCGCCCAACCGGCGAAGACCACGACGCGGCCGGCTCCGGCCCAGACAGGCGCGGCTCTCGCTAGCGGCCGGCGGCGCGCGATTTGCGAATCGTTCCCGGTCCCTGTTTTTGCCAAGGCCGCGGCACGACCGGGCCGACCAATACGCGGAGCGTCCACTCAGGGCCACTCAGGTCAGGCGGCGGAATGTAAGCCCAAATCTGCGCACCGAACCGGATGGGGAAATTGTTCTTGCCGAGCGCCGAGGTCTTCGCAAATCCGAGACCTAAGGGAAATAGGACCGTCTTGGTTTCGACCGAGTAAGTCCAAAAAGGGTTCGCGGTGATCTGCCATCCGTTGATGATGTTGACCGCGTACACGTACTGGCCGCCGACCGTCTGATCGTCGGACGGAAAGCTCCACTTGTAGTTCACGATCGCGGCATAGACGTTGCCCGTCTTCTTCGAGGCGTAGCCG
>JASFKY010000387.1:0-3565 GCA_050118395.1 Myxococcales bacterium
TGCCAACGAACGGGCCGTGCAGGAACGACGGACGGGGGCGCCCGCCAAAACGGACATGACGGGATTGGAAAAAGCGCTGGCGAAACCAAAGCCTTTGGCGGACTTCACCCAGCCTCGCTCGCGGGCGGAGGGGTATGCGCCCGTGTGGATCAAGTCGAAGTCGTCCTCGATGGTCAGTGCGTTGGAGATGGTGGCCACGCCGCGCACGCGCTTCGCCGCCCAGTAGTGCCCCGCGGTTTCCAAGACCCAAGCCGTAGTCGGGTCCGCGATCAAGAACGAGCTGTGGTAGCGGAATCGATGATGGCGGTGCCCCATGACCCCGCCCTGGACCAGCTGCTCCGTGAGCTCGATGAGATGCTCGAGCGCTTCGTCGGCAGTGCGGTTGTTGGTGAGCACCACGCGCTGGAAGTCCATGCCGGTGTAGCCGGACTTCGGCACCGGGATTTTGGTGAACACCGCCTCGTTTCCGATGGCCAGGCCGTGCTCGTTGACGCCCATCTCGCAGCCCCACATCCAAGCGGGCCGGCTCACGATGGTTCGGAGGCGCGCAGAGTCGAGCGGTAAGCCGAGCGGCAGCCCTTGCGCCGCAGAGTCGTCATGACACTCCACGAACTGGGCCTCGCTCGGCTCCCGGTCACTGTTCTTGGCAAACCAAACCGGCCCCTGCTCGGGGACCACGACCATCGTATCGCACACGCCCCACGGTACCACAGCCCTGAGCGCGCGAGCTAGGCGCCGTGACGACCGGCGCCGTCACGAAAACGCCGCGCGCCGGAGACGGTCTCGCCACTTTCGATGGTGTCGAGGCCCAGGCGGAGCTCGTTGCGCATGGCTTCGTCTTCGGACAGGTCCCACTGTTCGATTGCGGACCGTCGATCGCCGCGCATGCAACGCTGCGGATGGCTCGCGATTTCCTCTGCAAGATCGATGGCTGCGTCGAGCGCTCGACCGACGGGTACGACCCGATTGGCCAGCCCCATCGAGGCGGCTTCCTTGGCCGGAACGCCTCGGCCGGTGAGGATCAGATCCATGGCTCGGCTATGGCCGATCAGGCGGGGCAAACGAATCGTACCCAGGTCGATCAGCGGAACACCAAAGCGCCGGCAATAGACCCCGAGCACGGCATCTTCGGCCACCACGCGCAAATCGCACCAAAGCGCGAGCTCCAAGCCCCCGGCCACGGCGTGTCCTTCGATGGCCGCGATCACCGGCTTGCTCAACCGCATGCGGGTCGGACCCATCGGCCCATCGGCGTCGGGCGAAAAGTCACGCTCCTCGCCAACAGCCACGGCCTTGAGATCAGCCCCTGCGCAGAAGTAGCCGCCCGCGCCGGTCAGCACGGCCACGAGCGCCTCCTCGTCGACGTCGAAACGGCGAAATGCGTCGGCCAAGGCCTTGGCGGTCGGCACATCGACCGCATTGCGTACCTCGGGCCGGTCGATGGTTACGACGGCCACGCGGCCAACCCCTTCGTATCGAACGCTCATCGATCAGCTCCGAAGGTGATACTCGGTGGCGTAAAACGTCTCGGTGCGCTTCATGTCGAGGAAACCCTTGATGTCGTTGGCCACGCGCAGCATGTTGGGCACCATCTTGAAGGCGCCTCCGAAAAAGCGCGCCGGATTCAATAGGTCTCCGCGCGTGGGACAGGCTTCGAGCACGATGCCATCGGACGGCTCGGCGTCCTCGGTGATCGGCTCGCAAACGACGTTGCGTTGATAGTACCAAAGCGGGTGGATCTCGAGCGAGAGCGGTGTGTGCCCGCCGTGCCATCGACGGATGTATTCGTCGGTGCTGATGCCGGGCTTCCTGTGCAGCATGGTGAGCAAAATCGGGGACGGCGTCGGCTCCCCGTCGCGCCAGGTCTTTTCATAGTTGACCGGATAGGCTTCCTCGGCTTCGTAACCCGAAACCGACGGTGCCTCGGTCCGAAGCGCCTCGGTGTAACGGGAAGGATCGCCCGCTCGATCGTGGATGTTGAAGATCGCGATCGGCTCGCGCTTGAAAGGAAAGAGCGATGGCTTGGGTGGCGCGGACTCGGTCACCGTCAGTTGGAGCTTCTCCGGGCCGAGGCTCAGCAAACGCTGAGCGACCTCGGTTCGCATGCGACGACCCCACTCTTCATGGCTCTCGTCGCCGCCACGAAGCACGTAGATGTATTTGCGCTCGCCCATGCGGCGGATCTACCCGTCTTGCATCGCGACGGCAATAGGCTCCGCCTTTAGGGCGAAAAGACCCCACTTGAATGCAGAGCCTTGGCGGACTAGCTTCGGCCGCCGGAGGTCTCATGAGACGCAGTTGGCTTATTTTACTATCGGCATTTTTGATTTCCGCATGCAGTGACTCGAACGGCGGCGGCGCCGGAGGCATGGGTGGCGCAGGCGGCACGGGCGGTACGGGTGGCGCAGGCGGCACAGGAGGGCAACTCGGCAGCATTACCTACCCGTTGCTCGACTGCGACCCCCTCGTCCCCGAGTTTTGCGGCTATCCATTTCCCTCGAACGTCTATTCGGTCGAAGACTCGACCACACCCACGGGCCGTCGCGTGTCGTTCGACACGCAGCTGTTGCTTGGAAACGACCCCGCGCCTTGGAACAAGAGCGATGGGTTCTCGGCGGGCTCTCCATTGATCACGTACTTCCCCGGGATGGCGCTCGGACAGTTTGCGGGGCCCGACGACCTCGAAAGCGAGCCTTGGCTGGCGGAAGACTCTCCGAGCATCGTGCTCGATGCGGAGACAGGAGACATCGTACCGCACTTTGCCGAGATCGACATCCGCGCGCCAAGCGCGGAGCAACGCTCTACGATGATTCGTCCAGTCGTTCGCCTGCGTGACAATGCGCGTTACATCGTCGCGTTCCGCAACCTGATGAACGAGGATGGGCAGCCGATCGAGCCCTCGGCGGCGTTTGCAGCGCTTCGCGATGGCACGTCCAGTGATGAACCCTCCGTCGAAACGCGACGTGACCTCTATGAAGACATCTTCGCAAAGCTTGAAGCCAAAGGCTGGAACCGCAACGACGTACAGATGGCCTGGGACTTCACCACCGCAAGCGACACCAACAATACCCAGTGGCTGCTGCACATGCGGGACACCGCCTTCCAAATCATCGAGAATGAGGGCGGGTTCGATTACACGTACGACTGTGACCAATGCTCCGTGGAGACGAGCGACGATCCCGGCGCCATCGACCCGACGAACATCGCCTTCCGCATTAAGGGAACGTTTCAGGCGCCGAATTTCATGACCTCGGTCGACGCAACCGACGTGCCCTTACTGGTCTTTGGCGAAGACGGCCTGCCGGCAGTCAACCAGGATGCGCCGTGGATGGACGTGCCTTTCGAGGTGTTGATTCCACAGAGCGCTACCGCGGAGGATCCGGCGGCTATCATCGAGTACGGCCACGGGCTCCTTGGATCGAAGGGTCAAATCGAGGCGGATCATTTCCGCAGCTTCATGAACGAGTACAACTATACGTTCTGCGGAACCGATCTCATCGGCATGTCAGGATCGGACTACGACAACATCATCGCCGCTTTGTTCGTCGGGGACATCACGGGGCTG
>JASFKY010000388.1:0-3558 GCA_050118395.1 Myxococcales bacterium
GCTCGACTTTCGGAGCGACCTCTTCTCGGTCGGCATCGTCCTCTACCAGATGCTCACGGGACGCAAGCCGTTCGTCGAGGACGACACTCGAACGGTGATGCAAAAGATTCGACTCGACCGCTACGACCCGCCGAAAAAGCTCGGTGTGGACGTTCCCCGAAAGCTCGAACGGATCATGGCACGCTGCCTGCAGAAGATGCCTGCGAACCGTTACCCCACGACCCAAGCCCTCATCGATGATCTGACCGAGTTTTTGGCGCCACGCGTTCCGATGAGTCACAACGCCCGGCTGGTCATGTTCCTCAACGAGATCGGCGTCATCAGCGCCGATCAGACCGAAGAGGTCTTGTCGGCGGTCGCCCCTCGCGCGCTTCGAAGCGGGCGGCGAAACAACGGTTTCTTGTGGAACGTCGCCAAGTGGCAAAGCGCGGCGTTGGCGCTGATCTTGCTCACGGGGCTGAGCGTCCAGGCGGCAAGCGGTCGCTGGTCCGGTGCATCGGCTGGCGAGCCTCCGGTTTCGCTGAGTCCTGAAGAGGCAGGACGGCTGACGGTCAGCGCGGAGCCCTGGGCCTACGTTCACGTGGACGGGGTCCATGTGCTCACGACGCCCGCGGCGCGGGCGATTCCACTGACGCCGGGGCGTCACTACGTGAAGTACACCAATCCCTACTTTGCATCCGTGGAGCACGAGGTGATCGCCGAGCCGGGCGAGACCTTGCACGACCACGCGGTGCTCACCGAACCACTCGCGGTCGACACCAAGAGTCAGGGCGCTCCATGATGCGGTGGCCACTGGCAGCCTGCGTCGCCGTATGGGTTGCGATGCTTGGCGGCAAGGCCCAATCGCAGGCCGCGGTCTACACGCATGCGGTGCAAGAGGGCGACACGCTCGCCTCGATCGCGCAGCGTTATTACGGGGATCCCACGCGTGAAGCGGTCCTGCGCGAGGCGAATCGTTTGAAGGCGCCGAGCGAAGGAGGGCTCGTTGCAGGCAGCTGGCTCTTCATCCCCACCGTGGCGTACTACCGTGTGGGCAAGGACGAGACTTGGAAGTCAATCGCGCTGCGATTTTATGGGCGGGAAGCGCGAGCCCTGGCACTGATCGACGCGAACCAAGGCAGCCGACGCGTCGACCCGGACCAAGGCGCGGAGATTCTCGTGCCCTACCCGCTGCGCCACGTCGTGGCTCCGGGCGATACGTTGGCCAAGATCGTCAAGCTCTACATGCCCGACGACCCCGTTTCGCTGAAGCGACTCAGGCAGTTCAACCCGGGGGCCTCGATCGAGCGGGGGCAGGTGGTGCTGGTGCCGTTGTTCGACCTCAAGCTCAACGGCGAGGGGCGCGTCCAGGCCTCCGAAGCGTTCGTCCAAGCGGCGGGTGGAGGCGCATCCCAAGTGGCTCAAAACGAGGCCGAAAGCGCCATTCCGGAGCTGATCGAAAAGATCCAAAAAGCCCAGTTTGCCGAAGCCGTGGCCCTTGGGAACCGTCTCTTGGGTCTGGGCAGTTTGACCTCGACGCAAGTGGTGACCATTCAAAAGGAGCTCGCCGTGGCGTACGTGGCGCTGGAGCGCCCCGACCTCGCGGAAGCGGCCTTTCGCGCAGCGCTGGCGCTTCAGCCGAACTTGGAGCTGGACTCGGTGCGGACCTCGCCCCGAGTGCTCGAGGCGTTCAACCGGGCGAAACAGCCGCCTCCGTAGCCTTCCTCATCGCTTCTTCTTGACCTTCTTCGGCCTGTACTTGGCCGGGCGTGTTTCCTTCGTCTCGGAGGTCGCGGCCGGACCCGTTGCGGGCGCGAGGGCCCATGGTGGGAGCTCGATGTCCGCACCGTCCTCGGCTCGCTTTTTGAAATGGACGTACGCGAAGACGCAAAGAGGGATGACGGCGAGCGAGATCAACTGCGAGGTAGAGAATCCGAAGGCAAAACCCCGTTCCGGATCGTCACGAAGGTATTCGATGAAAAACCGCCACAGCGCATAGATTCCGCTCACCGCGAGGAACACCTGGCCTCGGAATTTTCGGTGCGTGAGCAGCCATACGGCAAACGCGAAAAGAACCAGTCCGGCAGCCGATTCGTAGAGTTGAGTCGGGTGCACCGCCAGCGAGGCGGCCTTGTCGACCATCAAGTCGGGGTACTCCTGCAAATGGTGCTGATAAGCCGGCGATCCGTGGATCGTCTGATCACAAGCAAACGTCGGATAGGCATCCGCGTTCCACTTGGGGAAGGTGCCCGCAGCTTTCAGCCAACCGGGAGCCTCGTCCCCGAGCGGGCGGCCGTAGTCGCAGCCGTAGAGGTAGCACCCGATTCGAGTCAGAAGCAGACCCGAAGCCAAGGTGGGGGCAATGAGATCCGCAAAGGGCAGGAGCGGGATCTTCTTCAAGCGCCAAAACGCCAATGCCGCCAGGAACCCTCCCAGAAAGCCCCCGTAGGCGACCAGGCCGCCCTGACGAAGGTCGAACCATGAACCGAAGCTGTCGTACGAGTCGAGGTTCGTGAAGACGTAAAGCAAACGCGCGCCCAGGATGGACCCGACTACGGTCCAGGTGAAGGCGCTTGCGAGCAGCTCTCGATCGTAGCCCTCGATGCGCTTGCCCATGTACATGATGAAGTACCAAGCGAACAGAAGGCTGCTTCCCAACATCACACCGTAGGAGTAAATGGGGATGGATCCCCATGGGGTGGGAATGCTGAACAGAATCGGATGCATTGGGCGGAAATCTCGCCGGGTTCGCCGCGGGGGTCAAGTGGGCTTGGTTTTGCGCCATGAGTGAGCTTCACATTCGACAAGACGACGATGCGATCACGTTCGAAGTTCGAGTTGCACCACGGTCGAGCCGTGATCGAGTCGTCGGCGTTCGAAACGGTGCGCTGAAAGTGACGTTGACCGCGGCACCGGTCGATGGCGCCGCCAACGAGGCGCTGCGCAAGCTGCTCGCCAAGACACTGGGCGTGCCGAAGACCGCGGTCGTGATCGTGCGCGGCGAGCGAGGGCGAAGCAAGCTCATCCGCGTGCACGGCCTCGGTGCGAGCGACCTTGCGTTCGACGCGGGCCGGCCGACTTAGTTGACGGTCACGCGACGCAAGAGCCAGCGGTCGTCTTCGCGACGCAAATCGAAGACGGTGTTGGCCAGGCCTGCTTCCGTTCGAAGCCTGAGCGCGATGCGAGCACGTGGCCCGTCGACCGCGATGCTTTCTTGAATCAAGTCGAGCTGCGAGCCTTCCAGTGTGGCGAGCGCCTTGCGCGCATCGGGCTTGAGGCTCGATGCATTGCGGTTCGTGTAGCGGCGGCTTCGGCCGTCTTGCACGAGGTCGATCGGCAACGTGGACGGGTCGGCGTAGCTCAGGGCACTGTCGATCCGTGACTCCGAAACCCGACCGGTGACCGAATCCACGAACTCGTCCATCCGCTCTCGGTCGGTGACCACGGCGGCGTCCACGGCCGCCGCGGTCCCGACTACGAGGCAGACAGCAACAAAGAGATAAATGGAGACACGACGCATGAGATGATGGATTTACTTGCATAGCTCGTGCCAGCGTCGGCCCGCCCGTTTTCCTCATG
>JASFKY010000389.1:0-3553 GCA_050118395.1 Myxococcales bacterium
TACCGGGTGATTCGCAGTCACGACTGGAAGCTCGTGGCTCATGCCTTCTTTGCTCCGGAGCTCTACGACCTACGAACGGACCCGGACGAGCAACAAAAGCTCGATCCATCGAAGCACCCCGTGGCGCAGCGCTATTTGCGAACGTTGCTCGGCCAGTTTTTGGGCGCGCCCGACCTCGCGCACTGGCTTGCTCCGACCGCCGCGTCCTCTTCCGAGCAAGCGCCGGCGCGAACGGCAGAAGAGCAAAAAATGACCCCGGAGCTCTGCCGCCAGCTCGTCGCGCTCGGCTACGTCGTCGACGAGTGTGACTGACGGTCGAAGGAGCCAACCCTCAGTGGGTCTGCTCGAGAGTCGTTTCGCGCACGCTCACCACGGAGACGGCGTCACGCTTGGAGCCCACGTCAGAGTCGGGGACAGTGTCAGTAGCAGTGGCAGCGTCAGGGACAGGGACAGGGACACCGTCAGAGTCGGTGTCCGCGTCGGCGACTGCGACTGCGGCAGTGTCGGTGTCCGCGTACGGGAGCGCGGACGGGTCGTCGTCGGTTACGTCCAAGTTGCGCAGGCGCGGCGGCCAAATCGACAGCCGTAGCCAGCTCAGCGTGGCCGAGGCCACCAGCCCGAGCTTTTCGAACCAGGGAACCACCACGCGTCCAAGCAGCGGGTTGCTTTGATAACGGCGCCGGAGCCTCCGGCCGATCCCGCGATACAGACGGCTCGCGACCAGGACCGCCCAGCGGGCGCGAGGCGGTAGGAAGCGCATGCCCGCATCGGCGCTCCTGTAGTAGTCCTCGGCGATGTCGAGCACTTCGCTCACGACCAGGCTCACCGCTTCGGGGTCGGCCTTGGCGTGGACCAAGTCTTCTGGGTCGACACCGTAGAGGGCGAGGCGATCGGCCGGCAGATAGACCCGACAGGCTCGGGCGTCCTCGAGCACGTCACGCGAGATGTTGGTGAGTTGCATGGCGATGCCGAGGTCGACGGCATAGCGGCATGACCGCCGGTCGCGGACGCCGAGCACGGCGCACATCATCAAGCCGACCGTGCCGGCGGCCCGATAGCAATACCGTAGCAGCTCCCGGTCGTTTTGAAGCCGAACTTCGCGCAAGTCGGACGACATCCCGCGGAGCAGGTCTCGCACCACGCGAAAATCGATTCCAGACTCGACGCAAAGCGCTCGAAACCAAAGGTAGCTTTCCGGCCAAAGCGCTTCGGCGCCCGGCTCGGCCTCGAGCGCGGCTTCGAGCCGTTCGAGGTCGCGGTGCGCCTCGGGCCTGGAACCGGGCTGGTCGGCCAGGTCGTCGACGGTGCGGCAAAACGCGTAGAGCGCCGCCACCTTGCGGCGCTGCTCTTCGTTCAAGAAGGCCGACGCCCACCGAAACGAGCGGGCGTGAAAGGCCAGCACCTGCCACTGGGCCGTTTCGCGAGCGCGTGCCTCCATCTCGCTCATGCCGTCACCGTTTTCGGCAGCGACAGGGCGCGCCCCTGGGTTTGGGGTTGTGGGACCACACGCTCGAGCACTTTGGCGGACGAAAGCACGCCTGGGAGCCCCGCGCCAGGGTGAACTCCGGCCCCGACGAAATACAGGCCCCGGACGTCCTCCGACGCATTGTGGAATCGAAAGTACGCGGACTGCCGCAGCGTGGGCTCGAGACCAAAGGCCGCTCCCCGATACGAACGAAGCTCCCCTTCGAAATAGGTCGGGTCGATGTAGAACTGCGTGGCCAGGTTTTCGCGCAACCCCGGCAGATGATGCGCGTCGAGCGCGTCCAGGATGCGATCCATGTAGCGCGGGCCTTCCTCGGACCAATCGATGCCGCTTTGCTGATTGGGAACGGGCGACAGGACGTAAAAGCTTTCGCTGCCGGCGGGCGCAAGGCTCGGGTCGGTGCGGGTGGGTGCATGCAGATAGAGCGAGAAGTCGTCGGCGAGCTTCTTGCGGTCGAAGATGTCGGTGAGCAGCTCTCGATACCTCGGGCCGAGCAAGATGGAGTGGTGGGCGAGATCGGGATAGGTCTTGTGGGTGCCGAAGTACGCGACGAACAGGCTCATCGAATAGCGTTTGCGTGCAATGGCGGCATCGGAATGTTTGCGGCGGACCGCCGGATCGAGGAGCTGGGTGTACACCATCGCCGGGTCGGCATTGGCCACCACCAGATCGGCCTCCAAGAACGTGCCGTCGGACAAGAGCACGCCCTTGGCTTGGCCGTGCGCCACCTCGATGCGTTCGACCGGGGCATCGAGGCGAATCTCCACGCCGACCTCTTCGAGCAGCTGGGTCAGGCCGCGCACGATAGCCGCCGTGCCTCCCATGGCGAAGTGGATGCCCCACTGGCGCTCGAGCCAGTGGATCAAGAGATAAATCGCCGGGGCCCGGAAAGGGTTTCCGCCGATCAAGAGCGGCTGAAAGGTGAAGACCTGCCGAAGGGCGTCGTCTTGGATGTAGTGAGCGACCAGGCCGTAAAGGCTTTTGTAGGCCCGAAGCCGGATCAGATCCGGAACGATGCGCATCATGTCGCCAAAGCGCGAAAAGTCCGCATCGACCAGCTCGGTGTATCCCACGTCGAAGATGCGGCGCGAGTGCTCGACGAGCTTCTTGTAGCCGTCGACGTCCCGGGGGTTGAACTCGGCGATCTGCGAATAGAGCCGCTCGTCGTCCCCGACGTAATCGAATTGACGTCCGTCCTGAAAGGCCACTCGGTAAAACGGGTCGACCGGCGCAAGCTCGAAGTAGCGCTGGCGCTCCTTGCCGAAAAGCTCGAACAGCTCGTCGAAGAGATACGGCGCGGTGATCACGGTCGGGCCGGCATCGAAGTGAAAGCCATCGCGCACGAAGGCGCGCGCCCGGCCTCCGGGCTGGGACCCCGCTTCGAGCACGGTGACGCGGTACCCCATGGCGCGAAGGCGTGCCGCGGCGGCAAGCCCTCCAAAGCCTGCTCCAATGACGATGACCTGCTGACTCACCTGGTTCTCCTTTCACGGCATCGAACAGCGCGCCGTGTGCGCGATGAGAGACCCGGGCTCATGGGCTCCCCGGTTGAAAAAACGAACGGGCAAGAGGCGCGGCTCCGCCCCAAAGCCCCGCGCGCACCAAGTGCCATTGCACCGGCATCGGAAGGCTCCGGAACAGACGCGTCATGGCCGCGCCGAGCTCGGAAGGCTCGAGCGTGGCGCCGAGATACCCCGACCACGCCTCGCGGGGCAGCTCGAAAAAGGACTCGAAAAAGCGCGACACTTCGTCGAGGCTCATGTTCAAGAGGGTTTCGAGACCGAACTGATAGAGCTCCCAAAGCCTGCGGTCGGAACGAGGCCAGACGGCGGCTTGGCCCCTTTGGACGGCCTCGTCGGGTCGGCCTGCATCGAGCGCCTCCACGATGGCGTCGGCCACCGGCTGCGCCTTTCTCAACACGTGAAAGACGTGGTAGCCCGAAGCCGGGTGCATCATGGCGGCGGCGGCGCCAAAGGGCACGACGGATTGCGACGGCGCCGGAAGCCCGAGCCCCATGGGGATTGAGCAAAGCTCTTCGTCGAGGCGCGGGGCCTCTTGCAAGCCGAG
>JASFKY010000390.1:0-3529 GCA_050118395.1 Myxococcales bacterium
GAAGAGATATCCATCGGCCAGTGCCGCGATGGGCGAAACCAGCGCCAAGAGAAAAGCAGCCAACGCTCCCGCAAACATGGCCAGCCGACGCCCCTGATGCGGGCGGAAAGCCACGAGGTACGCGGCCAGTGCGACCACGGCGATCCACCATGCCGATGAGTCGAGCTGCCAAAGACTTCCGACGACCTGCCAACCCTTCATGCGATTCTCCCGAGATAGACGATCGAGAAGACGAAAATCCAAACCACGTCGACGAAGTGCCAGTAGTAGCCCGCCGCCTTGACCACGGCGCCTTCTCTTGGGCCGAGGCCGCCGTGTCGTCGCATCCACAGCACGACACCAAGCACGATGAGGCCGACGAGCACGTGAAGACCATGAAACCCGGTGAGCGTGAAGAAGCTCGTTGCAAAGAGGCTTGCATCGACCACGACCCCGCTCGAGATGAGATCACTGTACTCCCAGGCCTGCCCGCACAAGAACGCGACCCCGAGGGCAATGGTCAGCGCCAGCCACCGGCCGGCCGAGGCGTGGCCCTTACGCGCGCTACGCTCGGCCATCATCATGGAACCGCTGCTCGAAAGCAAAGCCACCGTGAAAACGGCCGTTCGCCGGATGTTCAGCGGGCCGGGTCCGTCACCAAACGAGTAGAAGTTGTAGGCGACGAAAGCGGTGATCAACATGACGAAGAAAATGGTTTCCGACCCGATGAACGTCAGAACCGACACGGCGGGAGCCGACGGCCGGCTGATAGCAGTTGCCTCGGAGTCCGCCGTTTGATCGTGCTTGCCATGCTTCAGGTCGAAGAGCGGCCGCCGCCCGTGAACGGGAGGCACCATGTCGAAGTTGTCGTGCGGCGGTGGCGAGCTCGTTGCCCACTCCAGGGTCCACGCATTCCATGGATTGTCGCCGGCTTCTTTTCCATGCCGCAAACTCCACCAGAAATTGTAGAGCAGCACCAAGACCGATATACCGAGGATGCCCGCTCCGATGGTGGCCGTGAGGTTGAGCGCTTCGTAGCCCGGCAGGTCAGGATAGGTGAACACGCGTCGCGGCATTCCCATGAGCCCCAGCAGGTGCATCACGAAGAAAGTGGCGTTGAACCCGATGACGGTCAGCCAGAAGTGAGCCTTCCCCAAGCGCTCGTCGAGCAACCGCCCGCTCATCTTGGGAAACCAGTAGTAGAGGCCGGCCATGATGCCGAAGACCGTGCCTCCAAAGAGCACGTAGTGGAAGTGCGCCACCACGTAGTAGCTGTCGGTGACCTGCCAATCGATGGGGGCCGCGGCGAGCGTGACGCCACTCAGGCCACCAATGACGAATTCGATCAAAAAGCCGATGGCAAAAAGCATGGCAGTCGTGAACTGCAGTCGTCCGCCGACCATCGTGGACGACCAGTTGAAGATCTTGACGCCTGTCGGGACCGCGATCAGCAGGCTCGACGCGGTGAACACGAAGTCGGGGCCGTGGCCCATGCCCACCGCAAACATGTGATGGGCCCACACGCCGAAACTCAATAGGCCGATGGCGACGGTCGAGGCCGCCACGAACGCGTACCCGAAGATGGGCTTGCGCGAGAAGACGGGAATCACCTCCGAGATCATTCCGAAGGCCGGCAGCACCAAGATGTAGACCTCGGGGTGGCCGAAGACCCAGAAGAAGTGCTGCCAGAGCACGGGGCTGCCACCCCGATGGGGCAAGAAAAACGCGGCATCGAGGTGCCGATCGATCAGCAGCATCACGATCGACGCATTGAGCGCCGGCACGGCCAGCACGATTAGCACCGACGTGACGAACATCATCCAAATGAACAGCGGCAGGCGAGGGACCGTCAGGCCGGGGGCGCGTAGGGTGACCACCGTGGTGATGATGTTGATGGCGCTTCCTACCGACCCCACGCCGAGCACCAAGAGCGACAAGATCCAATAGTCGACGCCCTGCGTCGATGAATAGGGAAGCTCGCTGAGCGGCGCATAGGAAAACCAGCCCACCGCCGGCGCCCCGCCCGCCAAGAAGCTGTAGTGCAAGAGGAGGCCGCCAAAGGGGAGGAGCCAGAAGCTGAACGCGTTCAAGCGAGGGAATGCGACGTCCCTCGCTCCGATCATGAGAGGGACCAGGTAGTTGCCGAAACCCGCGATGAGGGGCATGCCCACGAGAAAGATCATCGTGGTCCCATGCATGGTGAAGACCTGGTTGTAGGTGACGGGCGAGACGAAATCGTTTTCGGGAATCGCCAATTGGATCCGGATGATCAAAGACTCCAGGCCGGCCACCACGAAAAAGAACGCGGCGGTGATCAGATACATGATCCCGACCCGCTTGTGGTCGACCGTGGTGACCCAGGAAACCAAACCCGAGCGCTCCGGCTCGGCTGTCATGGTGGCCTCGACCGTCATTGGAGCCCACTCAGATACGCCGCCATCGACGTCGCATCCTCGTCCGAGAATTGAAAGTTGGGCATCAAGCAGCCCTGCTTGATGCGTTGTGGATCCTTGAGCCATTCGAAGAGGCTCTCTTGGTCATTATTCAGGATCCCCGCCCCGAGCCGACGGCGGCTTGCTAGATGCGTGAGGTCAGGCCCGATGGCATTGGGCGAGGTGCGCGAGGATACGCCGCGAAGCGTGTGACAGCTGCTACAGGTTTCATTCGTATAGAGGTCGAGGCCGGCACGCGCCGCATCGTTCTGGGGCTCCGCGGCCGGCGGCGCCTGCGATTCGAGCCACGCCTCGTGTTCTTCGGGCGGACGGGCCAAGACCTCGATCCGCATCCATGCGTGCTGGGTGCCACAGTACTCGGCACAGGCGCCCTCGTAGATTCCCGGTCGGTCGACCTCGAACACGAGATGATTTTCCTTGCCCGGGATCATGTCGATCTTACGGGAGAGCTTCGGGACCCAGAAGTCGTGAATGACGTCCGCGGACTCGACTTGAAGGTGCACCTTCTGGCCGACGGGCAGGTGAAGCTCGTTGGCGGTGGCAAAGCCTTGCTTGGGGTAGACCACCTCCCACCACCACTGGTGGCCGCGAACGATGATGTCTGGCGCCCCCTCGGGACCTGGATCGGAATGACTGGCCGTCACCACCGAGAACACGAAGATGCCCGTCACGATGGCCAAGGGTACGGCGGTCCAAGTGATTTCGAGCCAGCGATTCTCTTTTTCCACCCCGTCAGGTGGCTGCTCGCCACGGGCGCGCTCCCGCAGCGCGCGCACGATCGCGTACGTCACGATCGATACCACCACCACGAAAATCACGGCGCAGATGATCAACACCGCAATGAACAGATGCGAAATCGCAGTGGCTTGTGGGCTTACCGGATCGAACATGGTGCGGAAGCCCGCCTGAAGGGCTAGAGCAAAAAAAGACCTTTACGACTGAGGGGCGAGAGACTTGCGTAGCACGGCTCGTGCTCGACGATCAAACGACTCTTTCGGCTGTTTTGTTCCGGCGTGGTGTTGGGCAATCTCGGCTCGTCGCTCCGCGCAAACGCGCTTGCCCTTGGCGGCGCCCCTCGGATATTCTGCCCTCATGAA
>JASFKY010000391.1:0-3504 GCA_050118395.1 Myxococcales bacterium
TCAGCATGGCTCAGCGCCAACAAGAACGCCTTCGAGGTCGAACGAGGCCGGGTGACGTGGTTGCGCAATCCGTTCCTCGTGCTGATCGACACGTATTATCTGCTCTACATGGATGCGGCCGCCGACTTGCCCGCCGCTCACCGCATTTGGGAGCAGGACCAGGAGCTTCTCGAGGAGGGCGCTGCGTTCTACGCGGCGATCGAACGCCGTTTGGGAGAGACGCCTTGGCCCGAGCTCGACGCGATTTTGAAATCCAAGCAACCTCCGAAGGGCTTCGACTCGAAGCAATGGACGCAGGTTCGCGAAGCGCATCTGGGCTTTCAATTGGGAACCGAGCTCTACGGACTGTTGCCGATGATCGCGGGCAAGGTCGGATTTTTCGACTTGCGAGTGAATGCGGACTTGACGATCAGCATCCCCAAACGTCTGTTCGACCGCGACCATCAGGCGAAGATGAAGAAAGTCTTGGTGCCGCCCCCGGTCAACAAGTCCGACGAGATCGTCGCCGTCAGCGGGGGAATGTATTACGCGCAGGAAGCGCCCGGCATGCCTCACTTCGTCCAAGAAGGGCAGCATTTCGAGGCCGGCGATGCTCTATACATCGTCGAGGTCATGAAGATGTTCAACAAGGTCTACGCGCCGTTTTCAGGAACGGTCGACAAGATTCTCGTTCAATCGAACGGCACGATCGTGTCGAAAGGCCAACCGCTGTTCAAGGTCACTCCTGACGAGCAATTCACCGAGGAAGATCCCGTCGAGGCCAAAGTCCGCATCCGATCCAATACCGAGCAATACCTCGAGCTCGTGGCGAACCAGCATTTCAACGCCGTCGCCTGAGGCGGCAATGGGGCGAGCCCGATTTGGGCTTGGCTCAGAGGCGATCGTCGCGCGCGGTGGCGACGACCACGCGATTGCGCCCTGAGGACTTGGCGCGAAAAAGCGCCCGGTCCGCCGTGGTCATGAGCCGGGCTTTCAGGTCGCCCGAGGGCTGTCCATTGAGGTGCCGTAACCCTCGCAAGGTAGCCACGCCGATGGAAACCGTGATCTTCGGAAGCTCGCCCCCCAGACGCATGGGGCCAGCCGTGCTCGCGGCAACGTGACTGCGCAAATGATCCGCAAGGGCGCGGGCGCTTTCTTTGGACGCATGTTGATGGACCACGATGAACTCGTCGCCCCCAAAGCGAAATACATTGCCGACGCCCGCCGCAGCTTCATGGAGGGCCCTTCCGGTACGCTTGAGAGCCTCGCTTCCAGCGGCATGTCCGAGCTTGCTGTTTACCCGCTTGAGAAGATCGACGTCCACGAACATGAGTGCCATGTCCCGACCGGAACGCCGGGCGGTAGCAACCGCCTTGATCAACTCGCTATTGAGTCCGCGGACGTTTCGAAGCCCGGTCAAAGGGTCATGCGCAGCGAGACCCTCCTGCCGTCGCAGCGAGGAAGTCTGAATCAGCGAGGTGGCCAAGTGACGCGAAAGACCGGCGATGACGCGGCTGTCGTGCGCGGTAAAACGGGAAGGAGCCCTCGGATTGATCAGCTGTAGCAATCCGATCGGCTTTTTGCCATCCCGCAACGCAGACAACAACGCCGCTTTCGTTTTGCAGGCGGAGGGAGATGCAAACTGCGGGTCTGCCGACAAAGCGGATACGATGGTGGGCGTGCGTCGGCCCAGCGCACGCCTCACGAGCGTCGGGTTGAGAGGCGCTCCGCGCTCGAGCAGGGACTTGGCATCGGTGCCAAACGCCGCCACGCAGCGCATCGACTCGGCTTCCTGGCCGACGAAGATCGCGCCTGCGGTGGCCCGCACGGCCGTAGCGGCCGCATCGAGCCCCTCGTCGAGCACTCGCATGATCGGGCGCGCTCGAACGCCAGCTGCCCCGAGCACCGATCGCTCGAGCTCGACACCCCGCAAGACGTGAATTCCCACCCTTAAATCCTAGGCAGTCTGAGCACGATACGCCAAACAAGTGCGTCACTGTGTGGTCCCGTTACGTGTCAGTTGGCCCCGCGACGGGGGGAATCACGAGGTCCGCCGCCTTCGATGCCGAATCCGGCTCTGTAGACTAAGATACCGATTCGGGGGTCATGTTGCCGGACAAGGACGAGCTTCTTCGCCAATACCGCATGATGATGGTGATCCGTCGCTTCGAGGAGGAGGCGGCGCGCAACTACGCCAAGGGCAAGATCGGCGGGTTTCTCCATTTATACATCGGGCAGGAAGCAATTGCCGTGGGCGCAGCGAATTCTCTACGAGAGCACGACTACATCTTCCAAACCTATCGGGACCACGGGATGGCGCTCGCGCGCGGTATGTCGCCGAAGGCTGCCATGGCGGAGCTGTTCGGAAAGGATACCGGTTGCTCACGGGGGCTGGGTGGGTCGATGCATTTTTTCGACGTGGATCGAGGCTTCCTCGGGGGCTGGGCCATCGTCGGTGGTCATCTCGCGCTCGCCGCGGGTACCGCGTTCAAATCCCGATACACGGGCGAGGACCGGGTCACCATCTGCTTCTTTGGAGACGGGTCCACCAACATCGGTGGATTTCACGAAGCGATGAGCCTGGCGGGTTTATGGAAGCTCCCCGTGGTGTTCGTATGCGAGAACAACCAATACGCCATGGGCACGCCCCTCGAACGGACGAGCCCCCTCAAAGATCTTTCGATCAAGGCAGCGGGCTACGGGATGAGCGGAGATCGGTTCGAAGGACACGACGTCGAGGTGGTTTCCGAGCGGCTGGGAGAGGCGATTCAGCGTGCGCGTAGCGGGGATGGGCCGACCTTCGTCGAGATTCTCACCTATCGCTTTCGCGGACATTCCATGAGCGACCCGGCCAAATACCGTACCCGCACCGAGCTCGAGCAAAGGAAGCAGCAAGACCCGCTGATCGTGGTCCGCAACCGCCTGCTGGAACGGGGCGTCTCGGAGAGCACGCTCGATGACATCGATTTGCAGGTCGACGAAGAGATCGACGAGGCGGTTCGCTTTGCGGACGAGTCGGAGCCCGCTCAGGAAGACGTCATGTTGCGCTCCGTCCTCGCGCCCGAGGAGGACGGATGAGGGAGCTCCGTTACAGGGAAGCGCTCCGGGAAGCGATGTTCGAAGAGATGGAGCGCGACGACACCGTCTTTTTGATGGGCGAAGAGGTCGGCCACTATCAGGGCGCTTACAAGGTTTCGGAGGGGTTACTCGAAAAGTTCGGCGAACGACGCGTCATCGACACTCCCATCGCCGAGGCCGGTTTCGCCGGGGTCGGCATCGGCGCGGCGATGGCAGGCCTTCGGCCCATCATCGAGTTCATGACTTGGAACTTTTCGTTCGTCGCCTTCGACCAAATCATCAGCAATGCAGCGAAAGTGTATCAGATGAGCGCGGGAGCGATTCGTGTGCCGATCGTGTTTCGCGGTCCAAACGGCGCTGCCAAGCAGGTGGCAGCGCAGCACAGCCACAGTTGTGCTCCTTTCTACACCCACAGTCCCGGCCGCTACGTCGTCCAGCCGAGTACAC
>JASFKY010000392.1:0-3484 GCA_050118395.1 Myxococcales bacterium
GATCAAGGGCATCGACAAAAGCGAGCTCACGACGCACGTCCAGCCGGGCGTGATCACCGGAGATCTCAAGCGGGCTACCGAGGAAGAGAAGCTCTTCTATCCGCCGGACCCGAACTCCCGTGATTCTTGCGAGATCGGTGGCAACCTCGCGGCCAATGCAGGCGGGCCGAGGGCCTTCAAGTATGGCGTGACACGGGAGTACGTCATGGGCATGGAAGTCGTGCTCGCGGATGGGACCATTCTCAAGCTGGGACGCGAAACCCGCAAAGGCGTGACCGGTTACGATTTGACTGCACTCATGGTTGGCAGCGAAGGCACGCTCGGCATCGTGACCGAGGCGACGCTGCGGCTGATCCCAAAGCCGGAAGGCACGGTCACCGCGCTCGCATGTTTTTCCAATCTAGAGGAAGTCGCGCCGGTCGTGTCCGCACTGCAAGCACAAGGTGAGCTCCCCGCATGCATCGAGCTCCTGGACGAGGAAGCAATTCGCATCGTGAGGCCGGAGGCCGGGCTCACCATTCCCCAAGAGACCAAGGCGATCTTGCTGATCGAGCTCGACGGCGACGAGAAGAAGCTCGAAGCCGAGCTCGAACGAACGGGCAACATCCTTTTCGACCTAGATGCGATCGAGGTGCTCGTCGCTCAGAGCGGCAGCGAGCGCGAACGCCTGTGGGCGTCGCGCCGCGAGCTCAGCTACAGCCTCAAGCGGCAGGCCAAGAACAAGCTGTCGGAAGACATCGTCGTGCCTCGCACGAAGATGGCGGAGCTGCTCGGGTACACCGCGCAATTGGCCAATCAAAACCACCTGGTGGTTCCGACCTACGGCCACGCGGGCGACGGCAACTTGCACGTGAATTTCCTTTGGAACGATCCCGATGAAAAGGCGCGCGTGGACAAGGCGATCGAGGCCCTTTTCCGCCGCGTGATCGAGCTTCGCGGGACACTGAGCGGGGAGCATGGGATCGGCTTGATGAAAGCGCCCTACTTGCCCATGGAGCAATCCGCGGAGTTGATCGCGCTTCAAGAGCGAATCAAAGACGTTTTCGACCCCAAGCGCATCCTGAATCCCGGCAAGATCTTCCCGGCCGGCCCCAAGCGTTTCCACGGTTCCTGCTGAGGCACTTGACTTGCACGGGGAAGCCGCGTTAGGGCGCTTCCATGTTGCGCCTCATCTGCCCCCTGCTCTTGTTGATCGGAGCCTGTGCGGCGAATGCAGGTAGTGCTCCGGACGGGGGCGCCGATGCGGGTGTGGAGCCGGCCGCCCCGTGGCCGGAGTGGGCATTTCACCACTGGGTCTGGGAAAACGAAAGCACACAAGATAGCGCCATCGCCTTGGTAGATGACTACCTGGCACGGGACATTCCGGTCGGCGCGATCATCATCGATAGCCCTTGGGAAACGAGTTACAACACCTTCGTCTTCGAGCCCTCGCACTATCCCGATCCACAAGCGATGGTGGACTACTTCCACAGCAGGGGCGTTCGTGTCTTTCTCTGGATGGTGAGCGCGATCAATCTGGATTCACCGCTCTACGCACAGGCTGCAGACGCCGGGTACTTCACGCAGGTCGACGCCACGAGCGGACCTGGCGTAGTCGACTGGTGGAAGGGCGATGGAAGCCTGATCGACTTCTTCAATCCCGATGCGGTCCAGTGGTGGCACGAGCAGATGGACCACGCCATCGACCTCGGGATCGACGGTTGGAAGTGCGACGGCATCGATCCTCACATCTTCAAAGCCCCTTATTCGCCCGCTCTCGGGCGTAACGTCGATCGGAACGAGTACGGGTTTGCGTACTACCGCGACTCCTTCGAATATCTTCGGCAAAAGCTGGGTGACGACCGCATCATCACGGCCCGACCCGTCGACAATCTCGGCACCGGAACCGACGCGGACGTGTGGGTTTACGCGCCTCGGGAGATCAACTGGGCGGGCTGGGTCGGCGACCAGGATGGAACGTTCGCAGGCATCCGCGACGCTCTCGACAACATGTATTGGAGCAGCGAACGTGGCTACGTGGCCCACGGTTCGGACATCGGAGGCTTTCGCACCGACATGCAGGCTTATCCGGGCCTGGGTCGCCCCAAAGACGCATTCATTCGCTGGGCCCAGCTCGGCGCTTTCAGCCCTGTCATGGAAAACGGGGGCGGCGGCGAGCATCGCCCATGGATGTTCGACCAGGAAACCACGGACATCTACCGAGAGTTCGTGAAGATTCACTATCGTCTGATCCCTTATTTGATGGCACATGGAGCCACGTCGTTCGAAAACGGGAGCTCGCTCACGACCTACCTTTCGCGAAGCGACTACAGCTATCTGTTGGGACCCGATGTCTTCGTCGCCCCGATGCTGCAGGAGGGAACGTCGCGCACACTCACCTTCCCCGAGGGACGCTGGATCTACTTATTCGACCCCTCTCAGATCCACGAAGGCTCCACCGAGGCGACACTCGACATCCCCATGACCGAGTTCCCGGCCTTCGTTCGAGAAAACAGCGAGATCGCCCAGACGCTCCTCGCCGATCCCTGACGCTGGCTCTCGTGCCGGCTCGTGGTCGGGGCTCGAAAAAAGAGCGACACGGACTTGGCCCCGAGTCCAGTCTACAGCAGCATGGTCAGCGGCTGTTCGACGATGCGCTTGAAGGCGGCGAGGAATTTCGCGCCCGTGGCTCCGTCGATCACGCGGTGATCACAGCTCATCGTGAAGCGCATGCGCTGGCCAGGAACGACTTGGCCCTCGTGCACCACCGGCTCGTCCCGCAAGGTACCCACCGCCAGAATCGCCCCTTCGGGCGGGTTGATCACCGCAGCAAATTCCTCGATCCCAAACATCCCCAGATTGCTGATCGAAAAGGTGCCCCCGCGCATCTCCTCAGGCTGAAGCTTCTTCTCCCGCGCTCGGGCGGCCATCTGCTGCACCTCGTCGGCAATTTCCGCGACGCCTTTGCGGTCGGCATCCCGAACGACGGGCGTCATCAATCCCTCCTCGACGGCCACCGCAACCGAGATATCGACCACTTGGTGATAGTGGATCTCATCGTCCATCCACGAAGCGTTCACGTCGGGGACTCTACGAAGGGCCACAGCGGCGGCCTTGATGATCAAGTCGTTGAGCGAAACCTTTCGCCCCTCCGCTGCAAGATCGGCGTTGATGGCTCGTCGCGCGTCGCTGAGAGGGGCGATGTCGACGTCGATGGTCAGGTAGTAATGCGGAACGGTCTGCTTCGACTCGGTGAGTCGGCGTGCAATCGTTCGGCGCATACTGCTCGCCTTTTCCACCCTCGGACCAAGACGCTCGCCGGCCCGCCTCGCCCCGGGAGCCGGTGCGGAGCCTTCGTAACCCTCCACATCGCGCTTGATGATGCGCCCGCGGGGTCCCGTTCCCCTCACCTCGTCGAGATCAATCCCGCGCTCGCGCGCAAGCCTCCGAACCAACGGGGAGGAGAGGACCCGGCCCCCTCCCGATGGCGCGGGCTCGGGCGCTG
>JASFKY010000393.1:0-3475 GCA_050118395.1 Myxococcales bacterium
TCGGAAAGGTGCTCGGAGATCCCCGCTGGCTGACCTCGATCATTCCTTCGGGCAATGGTGTGTTCAACGCGCGATCGTTGGCGCGGCTCTACGGTGCACTGAGCCTGGGCGGATCGATCGACGGAGTACGACTGTTGTCGGCAGCCACTCTTGCCGAAGCCACAGAAGACCAAAATGCACCCATCGGACGGGTCATCCCCTTCCCGCTTCGATTCAAAGTGGGCTACATGCGTCCGGTGTCGCTGGGCCTGCGGATGTCATGGAATGGTCATGTGCTCGATCTGGGGCTTCCCAATCCCCACGCATTCGGACACTTTGGATTTGGCGGCTCCGGGGCGTGGGCAGACCCCGAGCGCCAACTGGGCGTGGCCGTGGTCACCAATTGTTTCGGGGGACGAATCCCAGGCGATCTTCGTCCGGTCGCGGTCGCCACGGCCACCAGCCGCTGCGCCGATCGCCGTCCTTGCTGAGCCCGCGGAACGAACCGATCAGTGGCGCACGCGCCAGGGCCGGGCCTTTTCCAGTTGGCCTGCGACCTGGAGCAAGGTCCACTCGTCGCCATAACGTCCCAGAAATTGAACGCCGATGGGCAGGTCGTTCTCGGTCCTGTAGAGGGGCACGGACATCGCTGGAATTCCAGTGAGATTGGCGACCATGGTCCGCAGGCGGACCCGCTCTGCCAGGGTCTGTAGTTGGGTGTCGACCACCCGCTCGCGCAGCCGAGGGACACGCAAGAGGCCGGCCCCGGCGGGACTGACCAGGAATCGAAGCAGCCTTTGTTCGCTCGGTGTGGGCTCCGTCTGCTCCAGGGGCACCGGAATCCGTCCAAGCGTGGGCGTGACCAGCAGGTCGAAGCGCGTGAAGTAGTCCGCCATCGCCCGCCCGATCCGCCTGGCCGTCAGGCGGCAGGCCGCGACGGTCTCAGCCGACAGCGAACGCCCGAGTTGGGCCAGCAGCAGCGTCACCTCTTCGAGCGAGCTTCGGACCCTGGATCGCCCATAGCCTGCCTCCAACTGGGTCACGACCAGGGCGGTATTGGCAGCCATCAGCAAGACCACCGTCCGGAGCACCTCCCATTCGTCGTACGGCAACTCGACCTCCACTACCTGATGCCCCAAACCCTCTAAAATCGTGCCGGTTTCGCGAACGGACTCCACACAGCCCGTCTCCATCGAGATGCCGAACACCTCGTTCGCTGTCGATATACCGACATGCAATTGGGGCGGATCCTCCTCGGGAGCAGTTGCAAATCGTGCCGTTCCAGGCGCCGTGTACGGCGACCCGGACTCGAGACCTTGGGTCAGGTCGAGGATGGCCGCGGTATCACGAACGCTTCTGCTCACCACGTGGGACGTCGAAAGGCCCTCGAGCTCCCAGATGAAGTCCGGCCCGACCGGGTTGCGGCCCCGGCTCGGCTTGAGACCGAAGATCCCGCAGGCCGAGGCCGGCATTCGGATGGAGCCTCCTTCATCGGTCGCGGAGGCCATGGGGACGATGCCTGCGGCGACTGCAGCAGCCGAGCCGCCGCTCGAGCCTCCCGCCGATCGCGTCACATCGTAGGGATTGGACGTGGCTCCCCAGGCCTTCGATACCGTGAAGGCGGACAGCTTGTATTCGGGTGTATTGGTCTTTCCAAACACCACGAGCCCTGCACCGAGGAATCGGCGCACGATCTCGGCCGTGAGTCGCGAGGTCTCTCCCTTGTGAAGGCGGCTGCCGTTGCTCATCGGGGTGCCTTCAAGAGCGTGATGGGCGTCTTTCAAAAGGAAGGGAACACCCGCGAAGGGCCCCGACGGAACGCGCCGAACCTGCTCTTCCGCGTAGTCGTAGAGCGGCGTCACGATCGCGTTGAGCTCGGGATTGAGCGCCTCCGCCCGCGCGATGGCCGCGTGTAAGACCTCATGCGCCTGTACTTCACCTTTGCGAATCAGCTCGGCAAGCCCGAGACCGTCGTAGTGCAAGTAGTCCGCGAACACCTTCAGTTACCCTTCGGTCTGCCGTCGAGGCGGGTTCGAAGCTCACTATGAACCAAGTCCCGCACTCCATCCATCGCAAGAAAGTCGTGGGGAAATCCCATCTCGACCCGACTCACCTCGTCGAGGCGGCGCACCTGCTCTTGGTCCAGCGTCACGTCGACGCTGCCGAGGCAGTCCTCGATTTGATCAACCTTACGGGCGCCTATGATTGGAATGTACCGATAACCTCGACTGCGCACCCATGCGATCGCGACTTGGGCGGACGTAACCCCTAGCTGGTCCGCGATGGCATCGACTTCTCGGGCCACGCGCAAGCTCGACTCGGAGGTTCGACCCCGCTGCTCGTTGTTGG
Source organism: Myxococcales bacterium (assembly GCA_050118395.1). Classification (GTDB taxonomy): domain Bacteria; phylum Myxococcota_A; class Polyangia; order Polyangiales; family Houyiibacteriaceae; genus SG8-38. The sequence continues at coordinate 2,329 of JASFKY010000393.1, forward strand.
CGGCCCGTAGAGAGTCGTTCGTCATGGTGCTTCGCGTGTATTTGCCCGTCAGGACGCCAGCGCCCAAGGGAGCCCAGGCAAGCACCGACAAACCAAAGGCTTCGGCCATGGGCAACAGATCTCGTTCCGGCGTGCGTTGAAGAAGACTGTATTCGATTTGCATGCCCACGTACTCCGACCATCCACGCAGCTCCGCGAGCACGTTCGACGCAGAAACCACCCACGCCGGCGTGTCGCTCACGCCGACATAGAAAACCTTGCCTGCACGAACCAAGTCGTCGAGGGCACGCATCGTTTCTTGGTAGGGCGTGTGCTCGTCCCAAGCGTGAACCCACAACAAATCGATGTAGTCGGTCCTCAAACGCCGAAGGCTGCTCTCCACCGATCGGGACAGGTTCTTACGATGGTTGCCCGCGGTGTTCACGTCCTCGTGATCCATCGCCAGTGTATACTTCGTCGCCACGACCATCTCGTGACGGCGCGCTTCGAGCCATTTGCCGACGATTCTTTCCGTTTGCCCGCCATGGTACTTGTTGGCCGTGTCGAGAAAGTTTCCCCCAGCTCGAGCATAGGCGTCGAGCACTCGGTGGCTCGTCGCCTCGTCGGCGCCGAAGCCCCACTGATCGCCAAAGCTCATGGTGCCGAGGCATATCTCGGACACTCGGAGCCCGGACGTGCCCAAAAGACGGTAACGCAACATGAAGTCGTCCTTTCGCGAGGGTCCAGGTATTACTGGCGGGGCTGCGTTCGATGTCAAGAGGACCTGGCGCGCGACCCGATGATGGCAATGATCGATCCAACGCTCACCGTTACGATCACGTAGGCGCCTCCATAGTCCCAGATGTGATCGTGGACGTGGTAGAGTCCAACGCTGACCGCAAGTCCGATACCGTAGGCGATCCAGGGCTGCTCGGACCAACGAATGCGCTGGCGCTTCGTGACGATTGCCACGAACGGCCAAAATGACGTGGCCGCCAAGTACGACCGATAGCGCTCGCCGAGCTCCGCCACCATTCGCCGATCTTGGTGCAAGCCGCCAACCACGGCCAACACCACGATGCCCATGAAGAAGATGAAGCTGACACGGGATGGCGCGAGCAACGTGTGTGCGGCAGCCCAAATCGAAATTCCGGAGAAGAAAGGATGG
>JASFKY010000394.1:0-3425 GCA_050118395.1 Myxococcales bacterium
CTACGTGTTCGGAAGCACCAACACCGTGTGGAACCAAGAGGCGCTTCTGACCGCGTCCAATTCGGGCGGATCGTACATATGCACTTGTCAGGACACCGCCTGCGAAACCAGCGGAGAGGGTGACGGTTTTGGCGTCACCGTAGCCATTTCGGGCGACACCATCGTCGTGGGCGCGCCCGGTGAGGCAAGTGCAGCGACCGGCGTCAATGGAAATGAAAGCGACGACAGCGCACCGGCCGCAGGCGCGGCGTACGTCTTCGAACGCATCGACGGGATCTGGGAGCAGACGGCCTACCTCAAGGCATCGAACACCGAAGCCGGAGACCGTTTCGGCTTTGCGGTGGCCATTTCGGGCGACACCATCGCCGTCGGGGCGGAGCGCGAAGATGGCGCGGACCCGCAAGACGAGGGCGACAACACCGCTGAGAATGCAGGCGCCGTGTACGTCTTCGAGCGAATCGGCGGCACCTGGGACCAAACCCAGTACCTCAAAGCATCCAACGCGGCGGCTGGCTATTACTTCGGAGCGAACCTGGCCATGTCCGATACGATCTTGGTCGTAGGGTCGCCGGGGGAGAGCTCGGTTGGAGGAGTCAACAGCGGCGCAGCGTACGTATTCAGTTTGGTGGATGGCGTCTGGATGCAGACCAATTTCTACAAAGCATTCAACGCGGATGCGAACTCGCAGTTCGCCGGGCCTCCCGGGTCGGTTTCGTTTGCCGACCCCACCACACTGGTCCCCTGCGAGATCCAAGCAACGACGAAAGGCTCCAGCCTGAGCTTGTCGGGCGATACCGTCATCGTGGGTACTCCTTACGAGGACAGTGCCGCAGTCGGGGTCAACGGTGTGCCGACGAGCAACGCCATCCCGAACAGTGGTGCGGTCTACGTGTTCGAGAACAACGAGCAGTAGTTGCCGATCAGCGTGAGCCGGTGCCGTGCACCGGATGAATGCGCAAGTAGCGCCCCAGATGCTTGGCGCCGATGTAAAACGGCACCGTGTCCAGGAGCGCGATCAACATTTTGAACGTGTAGCCCGCTCCGATGAACGTCAGGAGTTGAGGCCATAACGGACGCGACGCGTCGAGTGGAATTCCCTTGGCGAGAAAGTGCGTGATGAGAATGACGGAAATCGTGTCCACGAGCTGGCTCACGAGCGTGGAGCCGTTGTTGCGGAGCCACAAATGACGGCCGTCGGTCACGTTCTTCCAGAAGTGAAACAGCTCCACGTCGATGAACTGTGCCGCCAGGTAGGCAAGCATGGATGCGGTCACTGCGCTGAATGCAAGCCTGCGTAGGTCGAAGAAGACGCCGGATTTGGGTTGATCGGGCGGCTCGAAGCCGGGTAGCGCCCCACCCAACCACAGGATGAACATCACCCATAGGTTCAACGCCAGGCCCATCCAAACGACCTGGTTCGCGCGGTGACGACCGAAGAGCTCCGAAATGAAGTCGGTGCACAGGAACGTAATCGGGTAAGGCAGCACCCCCACCGCCAGCGGCATGGGAACCATGAGGTCTGTGCCCGGCAATCGAAAGCTCAGATCGATGAACCGCGTCACCCCCAAAATGTTGAGCATCGCGAGCGTGCCGAGGAACAGTCCGGACAAAATCAGAAAAACGAGCTGGCGCCTCTCCTGTAAAGAGGCTTCATCGAGCGTGGGAAGCCCCTCGAAGGGGTACTGCTCCGATGGAAGCAGCTCGATACGGCGCTCGTTCACCCGCGCGCCTTTTGCCTCAACGCTTTGCCTTCGATGCCGCGCCATGCCTGGTGCTCTTGACCCGCGCGCTTCGAGTCTTTCAATTGCTCGTAGAGCGCGGGCAACGAGATCGACAGGGCACGAGCGGCGGTCGCCTTTTCCCAGGCATCGCGAAACGCTGCGAGGTCTTGCGTCGGCTGAACGATGATTTTGCCGCGAGCCAAGGATGGCGTCGAAGAGTCGGGTATCGCCGCTCGTGGCTCCGAGGCTGGCGCTGTGGGAGGGGCGTGCTCGTGGGGCTCTCCCGCCTCGCACGCGGCACAGTGGTGCGCGAGCCGCTCGTGCTGAACGAATAGACGCGTGCCCTCGGGAAGCTCTGCTTCGAGCCCCTCCAGCGCGCCGGTCTCTCGCTCCAGCGCCACGAAGGCCCAGCGCCACTCCTCGCCACGCTTCAGGATTTCGAGGAGCGGGAAGACCGGCACGGTTTCCTCGTCCGAAAGCTTGTGGGCGGCCACGGGCGCGCCGTCCCACAAGATCAGATCACCATAGTCGATGGGCGCCTCGCGAAAGGTCGGCGACTGGACGACCCCGTGGCACGGGCTCAGTGGAGCGACCCAAACCAACTCGAAGGCGACCGCTTTGGGAGGAAGCTCGGACGTGGCGTCGCTTTGTGGCGTTCGAGACAGCACCCGCACCAGCATCGGAGGTAGACCTGCGACATAGGGCATCTGACGGGATTGATCGAGACGCGCCGTCACGCCGAGCTCTTCCCAAGCCGCAACGGCTTCCTCGGCCTTTCCAAGAGCGGTTGCGCAAATCGCGAGGTTCCAAAGGACCGGCCGTTCGGGCCCTAAACGCATGCGTGCTTGCTCGTTGGCCGCGAAGCCGTCGTCGAAGCGGGCGCGCCATTTGTCGAGCAAGCCAGCGTCGTACCACCATTCGCCTCGCTCGGCGTCGAGCTCGATGGCGCGCGTAAACGCTTCTTGCGCTTCTGCGTCGCGTCCCGGCCCGCACAGTCGCAATGCGTTGCCGAGCATGGCATGGAGGTTGCCCGCGACGTCCGGGTCCTCGAGCGCGTCGTCGGTGAGCGTATCGAGGGCCCGCTTGAGCCCGCTGGCAGCCCACCAAGCGGGACCCTCGTCGGTGAGCGTGGGTTCGTCCATGCCGCGTCTTCCGGCCTGCTCGATCAACAAGCTGGCGGTAGCAACCGTCAGCTGCCAGTCGGTCGGCCAGGAATCGATGAGCGTCCGTAGCACCTCCCGGTGCTCGGGCCGGTTGCCGAGCTCACGGATGAGGGCAAGCGCGAGCTCGGCAAGCTTCCGATCCGAGGCCAACTGACCGGATCTTTGGACGATCGCATTCCAGGTGCTCTCGAGATCCTCGTGGGTGTCGGTGACGCTCATGGCGCCCGAGCTTAGCAGTCCGCTCTTGGTTGTCAGCGGCGAGAATCCGCCGGCAAGTCTCTTTCGTTGCCCTCTTCTTGGTGGATGGGCGTCTTTTTAGCTAATCTGACGGAACGCGGGCCGGTCGGCGGCCGACACTGCTGAGCGAGGATTAATTGCAATACCACAGTGCGGGACTGACCGATGTCGGCCAACGCCGAAAGCTGAACGAAGACGCCTTTTTGATCGACGATGAGCTAGGTCTCTACGTGGTCGCTGACGGCATGGGTGGGCACGCCGCAGGCGAGATCGCGAGCCAGGAGGCGGTCGATACCGTGTACGG
>JASFKY010000395.1:0-3406 GCA_050118395.1 Myxococcales bacterium
GCCCGTTGAGCTCTTTCATCGGATCCATGAAACGGCCGTACTTCTTCAGCCCAAAATGAAGGTGCGGGCCGGTCGAGCGACCTGTGGAGCCCACGAAGCCGATCAGCTCGCGTTGCCGCACGAGCTTACCCGGTCGAATGCCGCTCTTGATCCGGTACAGATGCGCGTATGCCGTTTCGTATCCTCCGGTATGCCGGATGATCACGAGGTTGCCGTTGGGCCCCTTTCGCCCGGCAAAGACCACCTGGCCCGTGGCTGCAGCCCAGACCGGCGTCCCCGTAGGCGCCGCATAATCGATCCCCAGGTGAGGCACGGTGCGGTGCAGAATCGGATGAAAGCGCCTGAGGTTGAAGCGCGATGAGAGACGCTCGTAACGAAGGGGCGTCCGCAACCAGCCGCCTTGCATCGCACGGCCGGTCTCGTCGTAGTATTGGCCCGGCTCGTTGCCCGTTTGATAGTAAAAGGCCTGCGCTTTGCCGGTCTTTTGACCGTCGTATTCGAGTGCTTGCACGCGACCGTAGCGAAGGAACTCCCCATCGACTCGTTCCTCGTCGACGACGATGCGGAACACGTCTCCCTGGCGTGCTTGAAGCGGAAAGTTGATGCGCCCCTCGAAGGCCTCCGTGAAGAAGGTGGCTAGACCTGCAGGCATTCCGATCTGCGCCAAGCCGTCGCCGATCGAGGTTTGGACGGACGCAGCCCGAGCGATCGGGTTTCGCTCGACTTGGATGCGTATTTGCTCGGCGCGAAAGGTTCCGTCTTCGCCTCGTGTGACCGTCACGAATTCGGTGGCGGAAGGGTGATACTCGAAGTGTTTGAGCTCTGCGTTCTCTCCGCGCTCGACGATGAGCTTATATTCGGGACGGCAGCGCCGGAAATCGACGATGTGTCGAAGCGCCTGCTCGACCTCGTTGCACTCTTCGGCATCGAGCCCTGCATTGAGTAGCGCGCCGCGAAAGCTCGGTACGCTGCCAAACAGCGTTTCGTACCGCGCGTTGGGCTGCGATCGAACCAGTGCCAGAGTCTGCTCTTCAGGGACGTCGGACTCGACTCCAGCGTCCTCTTGTACGACGGCCAGGCCCTCTGGCATCCCGAGGTCGCTCGCAAGCTTCGCGTCTTGCCTTCCCAGGGCGTCTTCCATCCACGACCAGGTCGTGGGAATGAGGCTTTTTGCGATCCAAAAGAGGAGGGCGCCCCCTACGAGTGTGGCGACGAGCGAGCCAAGGATGATGCGCTTGGTGCGGCGTGCCTTGAGCTGATCCGGGAGCAGAGCCATGTTGACCGACGGCAGAGGCCGCAGCGCCTTGGGCTCGTTCTTGCTCGAGGGGTCGGCGCTCATCAGTCGGGTGGCTTACCAGTGGTGCGCTTTTCGATCAAAGGGTCGACGTTCGGGCCGCGTGGACCTTCTTGACACCCCTGGGGGTCAGGGTTAAGACGCCGCTTCCACCTCCTGTGGACGTCAGACAGGCACGTAGCTCAGTGGGAGAGCACTACCTTGACACGGTAGGGGTCGTCGGTTCAATCCCGACCGTGCCTACTAAGGGGTTCTGAGCTTCGGAGTTTCCTCGAGGCTCGTCGGTATGTCGTCTGGTGTGTCGAAAGCCGAAGCGGGCACCTGTTGCTCACCACGGGGTATCCTTTCCGATCTAGTGACCGGCTTCCCCATGCAGATGTTGATCGGCCGATGGGGAAAGGGCCCGGCTAGCGCCCGCGCTCCCGCTCGTTTGCGTTCCAGCCGATCTTGGGGTGAGCGTGGCGGACCCATGATATCGTTTCGTCCGTGGCCGACGGAGTCTCACAAGACGACGCGGTAGCGCCACGGTGGGCACTGGCGCTGACCGTGCTTATCGCGGCGGCAACGGCCTGGACCGGTTTTCATCCCGTCTACGAGATGGATCCATTCTTCCAGATGCAGTTGGGTCGCGCGGTCCTCGAGCATGGAAGCCGACTAGTGCCCGAGCCCAGCGCGATCTCGGCGTTCACGGAACCATGCCTTGCGTTCGAATGGCTATGGGGGGTCTTACTTCTGGGTGTATTGGGCGCCGTGGGGCCTGCCGGACTCACGCTGTTGACCGTGGCGTTGACCTTCGCCGCAGTGGGCACCGTCTATCTGTTGCTGAGCTCCCGCGGGCTCGGCCGCTACCCAGTGGGCCTCGTCGTGTTGACCGCGATCGGTGCGATGGCCATCTCGAGCCGCGCGAAGGCGCGCCCTCAAGTACTCTTCATGCTCCTGCTGCCCGGACTACTCTGGCTCATCGCTCGGTACCTCGAGCCGCCAAGCAGCAGTGCGGTACCGAGCTCGCCACCGCGTCGTCTGTTGCCCGGTCTCGCCCTTTGTGTGGGCACTGTGTTCTGGGCGCAGCTCCATGGGAGCTTCATCCTCGTACCGGCGATCTTTGCCGCGTTGGTGCTGCAGGACCATATCGACCGTGGCTTCGACCGTGATCGGCTACGCGCCGACGCTTTGGTCATGATCGGATTGCTGCTCGCCATGCTCACCAGCGCCGCAGGTCTTGATCTGCTCCCCTACGTCCTCTCACACGGCGGCGGTGATGCGGTAGCTCACATACGGGAAATGGCACCCACCGATTTCCGTACCTTTTCCCCGTTCGAGCATCCACACCACGTTGCGCTCTTCATCGCCTGGGGGCTCGGGCTCTGCGGACTCACCCGTGATGGCATCGTTCGGGTGGGCGAGATCCTCCTCGCTTTGCTCGGAGTCGTGCTCTTGAGCCGGGCCGGTCGCTTCGCCGCGGCCGCTACCCTCCTGACGCTGCCACTTGCGAGCGTCGGTGTCCGCAACCTCGGAGACCTGTGCACGCAGCCTGTGCATCGGAGGCTGCGACCCATTGTGCTCGGCGCAACAGTGGTCGGCAGTCTCGTCCTGCTCGGCAGCGTTGCACGAACCCAGGCGACCTCCCGCGGACCGCTCGGTGCCACCGGCTGGACCGGCGGCGCCTATCCGCGGGCGGCGCTTCGCCTACTCGACCCAGGCCCAGGTGGGCCGCAGCGCGAGATTCTCACAGACTACCGGTCGGGCCCTGCACTTGCGTTCTGGTCGCATGGGCGCATCCGTCACTACGTGGACGGCCGTACGCCGCAGTACTTCGACGATACCGACTACGCGGTAGAGCGCGAGATCTTCCTCAGTGAGGGCCCGCTGCTGCGCGGCCTTGCGCGTTACGCGCCGAGCGCGGCCGTCGTTCAGCGGCAGGGCAGCTGCATCGGGTTCGCCCTGCATTGGGATCTGGTGGCCGTCGACGCCATGTACAGCACCTTCATGCCACCCAATGGCGAGGGACGTCGAGCCGAGGAGATGACGCTGCGTGGGATCGCCCCGTGTGGACAGAGCTTTCTCGCCCCCGACGCCTGCGTCGACGGCGGTGTTCGCACACTCGAACGCCTG
>JASFKY010000396.1:0-3375 GCA_050118395.1 Myxococcales bacterium
CAACCGCAGAATTCGTCCGGGCCTCGAGAATCATGCTGGATTAGCGCGGGAACCGAGCTTGCGATTCGGGCGCCGGGCCATAGAGTCCGGCCGTGTCCGACCCGCTGCCCGAACGCGTCCTCGAGGCGCACCGCCAAGCCATGGAGCGCGGCGACCAAGGGTATCTCGATCCCGACACGGGCCTGTTCGTCATGACCGAGGCCACGTTGAGGGCGCGAGGGAAGTGCTGTGGCTCGGGTTGCCGGCATTGCCCGTACTCGGCCGAGGAACAGCGGGCAGCGGGGCGGCCTACGATTCGGCCATGAGCGCTAATGAAGGTAGCCGATCGCTCGTAGCTGCTCCAGGAGCTCGTCGGGCAGGCTACCGTTGATGATGGGGTCGGCCTTCGGGTGTTGGCGTTCCCATGCATGCAAGAACGTTTGGAGTTGGGCAGCTTGCTCCGGATGATCGGAGATCCGGTTCGAACGAGATCCGAGCTCGGGTGACCCCGGCTGCTGTAGCTCGAGGGCGTCCATCCCCTCCCAGTCGTCCAGGTTTTCATAGAAGTTCCAAGTGGAAGAGTACACGGACTTCTTTTTCGCCTCTTGGAAATAGGTCTCGGAGACGAAGAATTCCGGAAGCGCAACACGACGCCCCGGATGCACGATGGCCGGCTTCAGCGATACGCCGTCCAGGTCCCGATCGAGAGCGAACCCGAAGAGATCGGCCAGCGTGGGCATGATGTCCATGTTGCGTACGGGTTGCTCGATGACGATGCCTCGCCCTAGACCGCCCTTGGAGTGATAGAGGATCAATGGGACGTGGAGCTGGGTCTCGTAGAGCGTGAGCCCGTGTCCGTGGGAATTCCGGATCCCCGGGTGGTCGCTCAATCCTTCTCCGTGGTCGCTGGTGATCACGAGAAGGGTGTCTGCGAGCCCCTCGGTCGAAAGCCAACGATCGACGAATGCCCCCACATCGACGGACGCCTGGCGCAGTTTTTCGAGGTAGTGTGAATCTCGCTCGCCTTCGAAGCTTCCCTTGAGCTCGTCGCGAATCCGAGGGCCCCAACCGTGCATCTCCATGATGTTCAGCTGCACGAAATAAGGCCCCTTGGGATGCGTCTTCATCCACTCCCACACGTGTCCGAAGACCTGTTTGGCGGTCATGAGCTGGCCGGGGTAGGTGGCCTTCTGCTGACCACCGGACGCTTGCGCGTCGACTTTCATCCACGGCCAGATCCGGCGGCTGTCGACGTATTCGTCGAAGCCTTGGTCGAAACCGAACACCGCGTTGATGTTGGGGTTCGCCGTCACCCCCAATGTCTCGTATCCGTGCTGGAGAAACAGCTCGGCGAGGGTCTGTTGGCTGCTGCCCAAACGCTGGCCTTCTTCCTCGTATAGGCCGAGGCTTCGAGGATATCGGCCCGTCAACATGCTTCCAATGGAAGGGCGCGTCCACGAGCACTGTGCGATCGCACGCTCGAACCGAACGCCTTCTCGGGCGAACCGGTCGAGCTCGGGCGAGGTAGGCTGGTCGAATCCATATGAGCTCATCTTGTCGGCGCGCAGCGTGTCGATGATGAGGAATATCACGTGCGTTCGCCCGGCTTCGATCTCGGGCTGGCCCTGCGGTACCTCGATTGGGTCCTCCGTCGGAGCGGGACGCTGGCTCCTTCGGCACCCCACCGCCAGGACGAGGCAGGCAGCGAGCAGGACGCGAATTGAAGATCGAACTCGCACGTCGCGCTCCAAACCTAGCCCACGGAAGGCAAAAAGTCAGCCGCGCTCGTTCAACGGTAGTTTCGGACGACCACTTCGGTCACTTTGCCGCGCTTGGCCGCGTTGCAGTTGATGGCGCGGGGAGCTGCGACCGTATCGACTTGGAAGTGACGGTAGAGGTTTCGGATGAAGGGCACGTCACTGTTGGAGAGCATGAGCTTGCAGCCTCTGCGATCGAGAGCGCCGAACACCTCGGACAGGCGCGTCTGATCCTCTCTCGAAAATCCGTCTTGCGAATACGACGTGAAGCTCGCGGTCGGTGAGACCGGTTCATACGGCGGATCGAAATAGATGAAGTCGCCGGGTTTGGCATGCTCGAGCAGTGATTCGAAGGAGGCGCATTGCAGCTCGGCGGCCTGCAGGACTCGGCTTGCTTCCTTGAGACCCTCTTCGTTCAAAATGCGTGGCTTCTTGTAGGAGCCACACGGTACGTTGAACTCCCCTTTGCGGTTGACCCGGTGAAGCCCGTTGAAGCAGGTCTTGTTTAGATAGATGAACATCGCGGCGCGCCTCGGCGCAGCGAGCCTGGTCTTGCGGTTGTAGCTCTCGCGCACTTGGTAGTAGCGCTCCTTGCAATGGCGCTCCGCGAGCTCCTCGAGCGCCTCGACTACCCGACCCACATCTTCTCGAATCGCTCGATAGGTCTCCACCAGGGCAGGGTTGACGTCGGTCAGCAGCGCGCGAGGGGGCCGGCGCGAAAAGAACAGCGCTCCTCCGCCAACGAACGGCTCGACGTGCCGCATCCGCGCCACGCCGGGAGGAAGCAGCGGCCGCAGCTGGCTGAGCAAGCGCCCTTTGCCACCGGCCCACTTCACGAAAGGTGCTGCCTGATGCGATTTCCCCTGGATCTCGGATGACAGAGCGGCGGATGTCGTCATGTGTAGTATGGTTGCCCACACAGACTCCAAAACGGAAAAAAGCAGCGCAAAGCGACGAATTGCGCCTGGATTTCAGCCGGTTGCGCGGCGCGTCAGGCTGCGGCTTCCACCATGGCGGCCAGCCGTTCCAGGGCCTCCTCGAGCACGGGCGCGGGCGGACCAAACGAAAAGCGCACGTGTCGGACGAAGCGCGAGGGTCGACCCGTTCGGCGCTTGCCTGGATTCACGTCGAAGAAGTGGCCCGGGACGCAAATGACCTGGTGTTCGAGCGCCGCTTTGAAGAAATCATCACTGTTTCGAAGGGCCGGGGGCAGCCCGCTCAAGTCTCCCCACGCATAAAACGTTCCCTGCGGCTCGAGGTCGAAACGAACGCCGATGCTTTTCAACCCCTCGACCAGGATCTTTCGCTTCTCGAGGAACTCGGTGCGTATCGCGTCCGTTTCCATGCGTGTCGGCTCCTCCTGCACGAGGTCGATGGCCGCGCGCTGCATCGGCGCCACGCCTCCGCCGTCCAAAAAAGATCCAGCGCTGGCCGCCGACTCGATCACGCTCTTCGGTCCGACGATCCAGCTGACGCGAAAGCCCGGATAGCGCCAGTTCTTGGTGAGCCCATCGAAGACCACGATCGGATCCTCGTCCACGTCTTCGACGAATTGGGCCGCGCTGACGATCGATTGATCTCCGGCCCAGACGTAATGGGAATAGAACTCGTCCAGCAACAGCGCGCAGCCTAGATCCCG
>JASFKY010000397.1:0-3361 GCA_050118395.1 Myxococcales bacterium
GATGTCCGAAAATGGGGGCGTGACCACCCGAGCGACGTTGGTGGAAGCTCGATGCGCGGACGGCGGGCTCGCCGTGAGTGCCAGCGGTGTTCCTAAGACCAGAGCGAGGCTCGCCAGCCCCCACAGCCAAGAGTGAGACAATCGGTCACGCACGGGCCATACGCTAGAGAACTCGGCCCCAAGGGTCAACAAAGCCAGCAATCCGCTGAGGCTGCAATCCCCGCGCCTCGCTTAACCTGCCGAGCCGACGCCCTGTATAGTGGAAGAAGTGCAGTTCAAGGATCGCACCAGCGCCAGCCAGACGGTGCTCACTGAGGCAGAGCAGGCCCGCGCCCAGCGCGCGGCGGCCGGAAGTGGGATCCTGGTCGTCATCTATGGCCATGACCTCGGGAGGCGGGTGCACGTGGGTACGGAGCCTCTGGTCATCGGGCGCTCGCCCCAATGCGAGATTCAGCTGGATCAGGAAAGCGTGTCCCGCAACCACTGCGGCATCCGCTTCGATGGATCGGGATTCCTCGTACGCGACCTCGGATCGACCAACGGAACATACGTCAACGATGATCTGATCGAGGGAGAGGGACGCCTTCGGCACGGGGATCAGCTCAAGGTGGGACGCACCATCATGAAGTTCATCGTCGGGGACGACGTGGAAGCCGACTACCACGAAGAGATCTACCGTCTGATGACCACCGACGGCCTCACCCAACTGCACAACAAGCGCCATTTCGACGAGACGCTCGACCGGGAGGTGGCGCGAGCCAAACGTTACAAACGCAGTTTCTCGCTGCTGGTCTTCGACATCGATCATTTCAAAGACATCAATGACCGCTTGGGCCACCTTGCCGGGGACGCCATCCTCAGACAGCTGGGCGCCATGCTGCAAGGGCGGCTACGCATCAACGACGTGGTGGCGCGAATCGGGGGCGAGGAGTTCGCGCTGATCACGCCGGAAGTCGGTGTGAATGGCGCCAAAGAGCTGGCCGGCAAAATACGACGTTTGGTTGCGGACACGCGCTTCGAGTTCGAAGGCGCGCGGATCGCCGTGACGGTCAGCATCGGCGTCGCGGAATGGCAGCCGCACTACGAGGATGCGGTCGACATCGTCAAAGCCGCCGACGCCAAAATGTACGACGCCAAGCGCAACGGGCGAAACCAGGTCTGTGGCTGACGAATGCGCTCGAAGAGCGCTTCTAGGTGGTGGTTCGACTGAGCGCCGCCACTCGTGACCGCCACGTTCGCACGAGCAATCCAAAGAGCTCGCGGAATGCGGTGAGCACCACCCGAGGGGACGCGCCCGTCTGACGCCCGGCGGTGCGCGGGTAGTGCCTGACCGCGAGCTCTCCGATTCGAAGCTCGGATCGTCGCGCCTCGAGCAGCAGCTCCGCACTGATGAGCGCTCCGTCGCTGCGAAGCTCCGTCGAGCTCAACAAGCTTCGGGGAACCAGCTTGAACGCGCAGTTGGCATCCCGTACGTCCAGCCCTAGAAACCGGTTGACGAGCGCGGTCCAGAACCTGCCCCACAAACTGCGCCACCATCCGTCTCTTCGCAGTGCCCTATACCCGGCGATGACGTCGTGTTGATCCAGCATGTCGAGCGCCCCCGAGAGCTCTTGCAAATCGAACTGCCCGTCGCCGTCGGTCAAAAACACGTAGTCCATCCCGGCGCGATCGATGCCCGAACGCACGGCCGCCCCGTACCCTCGGTTTTGCGCGTGCGTCACCACTTCGAGCTCTGGAAACTCGCTCCGGAGCGCGCGTAAGACCTCTGCGGTGTCGTCCGTGCTCCCATCGTTCACGACGACGATTTCGAGCTCCCGGCAGAGCCGCCGTCCCACCTCGACGGCCTGGGTGACGACCCGGCCGACGTTTCCCTCCTCGTTGAAGCAAGGCACTACGACCGAAAGACGCATCGGGCGCAGGGTAATTCCAGCGCTCCTGGGCTTCAACAAGCGCGTGCGCCGGCGAGCCTAACCCGCCGCGACGCCCCCGAGCGCAACCCTTGCCATGCAAAAGGTGCGTGGCTATGTTCGCTCAACGAGACTGAAAAAAGCTTGGATTCACACCAAGTTGGAGTAGAAGAACCCCATGAGCGACGAAGAGGAAACCATCTCATCGATCCCGCCCCCCGATACCGGTGAAATCGAGTTCGGCGACGAATTGCCGGTCTTGCCGATCCGAAACGCCGTGCTTTTTCCGGCGGCCGTGGCCCCGTTCGACGTGGGCCGCGAGAAGTCCGTGGCGCTCGTGGAGGACATCGAAAACCTCGATCAGCCGATCATCGCCATCATCGCGCAGCGGGATCCGTCGACCGACGATCCGGAGCAAAACGATCTTTACCCCGTCGGCGTGGCCGCGAGGGTCTTGAAAGCGCTCAAGCACAGCTCGGGTAACTACAGCCTGATCCTGCAAGGCCTGGTCCGGATTCGCCTCGAGCAGGTGGTGACCACGGATCCGTACATGCGAGCGCGCGTGTCGCGGCTGCACGAGCCACCGGCCGACGACGTCGAGAGCGAGGCCCTGGCAATGAGTCTTCGGGACATTGCAAAGCAAGTCATCCAGCTCATGCCGGAGCTGCCGCGGGAAGCAGGGTCGCTCATCGATTCGATTCAAGAGCGCGGTCAGCTTGCCGATTTGGTCGCCGCCAACCTGGATGCTCCAGTCGACGAAAAGGCGCAGCTCCTCGAAACCCTCGATCCGAAGGAACGCATTCGCAAAGTCCTCCGGTTGCTCACGCGCCAGCTCGAGATCCTCAAGATGCGGGAGCGCATCAACTCTCAAATCAAGGAGGAGATGGGCAAGAACCAGCGCGAGTACGTCCTCCGCCAACAGCTCAAGGCCATCAAGGAAGAGCTAGGCGAAGAAGATGGTGACCAGGGTGATCTCGACATCCTGGAAGAGCGCATCGCCAAGGCAGGGCTGCCAGGCGAAGCGGACAAGGTCGCGCGCAAGCAACTCAAGCGCCTGCGGCAAATGCAAGTGGGCTCGGCCGAGTACACGGTGGTCCGGACTTACATCGATTGGATCCTCGACATCCCGTGGACCAAGCAAACGGCGGACAACTTGGACATCGCCGCGGTGCGAAAGGTGCTCGACGAAGACCACTCCGGCCTCGAGAAGGTCAAGAAGCGAATCGTCGAGTATCTCGCGGTACGCAAGCTCAAGACCGACAAGAAGGGGCCCATTTTGTGCCTGATCGGCCCGCCCGGCGTCGGCAAGACGTCGCTTGGGCGTTCGGTGGCCAGAGCGCTGGGACGGAAATTTCACCGGATCAGCCTGGGCGGGGTCCATGACGAGGCCGCCATCCGGGGCCATCGGCGCACCTATGTCGGCGCCCTGCCCGGTCAGGTGATCCAGGGCATGA
>JASFKY010000398.1:0-3353 GCA_050118395.1 Myxococcales bacterium
ATCACCAGGCGCCCCCCCCGTGACCACGAGCGTCCCTCCGGGGAGCCGAATGTGGAGTGGCTCGTCGCGATGGGCGCGTCCGGTTTCCACGGCAGCCACGGCCGCGGCGCAGGCGCCGGTTCCGCACGCCAGGGTCCAACCCGCGCCGCGCTCCAGCACGTCGAGGCGAAAACCGTCGGGGCTCCGGTTCGAGACGAAGCTCACGTTGACGCCCTCGGGGAAGTGCGGGTCGGCTTGGACTGCGGGTCCAATCTCGAAGCGCTCCTCGCCCAGGTCGTCGAATGTCACCGCATGAGGATTGCCGAAAGAGACGCCGGTGAACCGCACCGTTCGGTCTGCAACCGACAGGGGATGATCGAGCCAGGGCGCCTCGGACTTCAGCGGCAGATCCGAGGGCACCAAGGAGGGAGGCGCCATGCGCACGGCTACGGACTCGGCCCCCGGCTCGTTGACGACTCGGCACCGGTGCGGACCGGCCAGCGTGTCGATGGTGACTTCGAGGGTGGGCTCGGCCGCACGGCGGGCCAGGTGCAACGCTGCACATCGAATGCCGTTTCCACACATCTCGGGCACGGAGCCATCCGAGTTGACGATGCCCATCGAGGGTGTTTCCAAGTCGAGCACCAAGACACCGTCGGCCCCGACGCCTCGATGGCGGTCACACAGAGCGACCGCCAGATCGGTCGAAAGCCGCAGTCCACCCAGCGCCTCCGCTTCGATCAGCACGAAGTCGTTGCCCAAACCTTCATACTTGAAAAAGGACAGCTGCACCGTGCGGTCAGTTGTAGGGCTCGGAGGAAGGGCCAGCAACGAGACCGAGGTCGGGGGTTGGAGCCGCTGAGTCGGTTGCGGAGGGTGACCTTGGGGTATGGCCGCGGCGGGGTGGGCCCATCGTCGCCACCCCGCCGCCCCGCGCTAGCGCCTAGCTCACGAGCAGCCCATGGAGTTGCCGCAGTTCAGGCACTTGTAGCAAGCGCCATTGCGGACCGTGATGTGGCCGCATTTGTCGCACATGGGAGCATCGCCCATCATTTCGCCGAGCTGTTGATCGAGAGCGCTTGGCTGGTGACCGCTGTCGTCGAAGCCGAAGGTGACCTGCTCGGCCGGCTGGATGGCAGGAGCGGGCTCGCTTGGTTGCGCCCCCTCCAGCCGGTGTGCTGCCGCCACGTCGGTTGGATTTTGGAGCTCATCTTGCTCTTCCTTGGGTGGCACCTGCGCGAAGTCGTATTGCTTCAGGTATTCGACACCAAGCACGCGGAACACGTAGTCGATGATCGAGGTCGCGAACTTGATGTTCGGATGGCCTTCGACGATGCCCTGGGGCTCGAATCGAGTGAAGGTGAACTGTCGCACATAGGCATCGAGGGGCACGCCATGCTGTAATCCCATCGAAACACTGATCGCGAAGCAGTTCATCAACGAGCGGAACGCCGCACCCTCCTTGTGCATGTCGACGAAGATTTCGCCGAGCGAGCCGTCTTCGTATTCGCCGGTGCGAAGGAACACCTTGTGTCCGCCGATCCGCGCTTCCTGAGTGAAGCCTTTGCGCTTCTTGGGGAGCCGGTGACGCCGCGTGCTCGGCGGAGTCAGACCTTCTTGGACCAGTGCTTCTTTGGCTGGCGCCTTGGCGTCCGCCTTGGCCTGAGCCCGGGTTTCTTCCTTTTCTTCGCTCTTCGAATCGTCCTTGGTGTTGAGCGGCTGCGACGACTTCGATCCGTCACGATAGAGGGCGATCGCCTTGAGACCCAGCTTCCAACCCTCTTTGTAGATCTCCTCTACCTCCTCCACCGTGGAGTCCTTTGGAAGGTTCACCGTCTTGGAGATTGCGCCCGAGAGGAAGGGTTGTGCAGCACCCATCATGTGGATGTGCGCCATCGGCTTGAGGAATCGCTTGCCGATCTTCCCACACCGGTTGGCGCAATCGAACACCGGCAGGTGCTCTGCCCGAAGGTGCGGCGCGCCTTCGACGGTCATTCGGCCGATGACGACGTCGTTGATTTCGCCGATTTCCGCGTCGCTGTGGCCCCAGTACCGCAGCAAATGGAAGCCCGGCTTGTTGTAGAGCTCGGGCTTGATGCCGAGCCGTTCGTATGCCTCGGTTCCGATCACCCACGGCGCCAACGCGAACCCCACGTCGAACACTCCGCGCAGCGCTACCTCGGCTTTTTCGATCTCACGCTCGGTGAGCCCTTGCTCCAATAACGCTTTGCGGCCGCAATGCGGGGCACCGGTGAAGGTGTTGGTGCCCGTCACATAGGAGACGATGTCGGCGATCTGCGCCTCGGTATAGCCGAGGTGTCGAAGGGCCTTCGGCACGCTTTGATTGACGATCTTGAAATAGCCGCCGCCTGCGAGCTTCTTGAACTTCACCAGCGCGAAGTCGGGCTCGATGCCCGTCGTATCGCAATCCATCAAAAGACCGATGGTTCCGGTGGGCGCGAGGACGGTCGTCTGGGAATTGCGATAGCCGTACATTTCGCCGAGCTTGCAGGCTAGATCCCAGTCCTCCTGGGCGGCTTGAATGAGCTCGGGCGGACAGTCGGTGGGGCGATCCTCGGTGATGCCGGGGCCACTGGGCTCGTTGATGCGATAGGCGGCCTCTCGATGTTTCCCCATGACACGAAGCATCGGCTGACGATTTCGCTGAAAGCCTGCAAACGGTCCTTTGCTGGCGGCGATCTCCGAAGACGTCGCATACGCATGCCCGCAGAGAATCGACGTGAGCGCGGCGCAAATCGTACGACCCTCGTCACTGTCATAGGGAATGCCGAGCTGCATGAGCAAAGTGCCCAGATTCGCATAGCCCAAGCCGAGCGGCCGGTAACTGTGGCTGTTCTTTGCAATCGAGCGCGTCGGGTAGCTGGCATAGTCGACGATGATGTCCATCGCGATGATTAGAATTCGGATCGCTTGCCGATACCCTTCGATGTCGAACCGGCCTTGATCGTCGAGGAACTTGGAGAGATTGATCGAGGCGAGATTGCAGGCCGAATCGTCGAGAAACATGTACTCGGAGCACGGGTTCGACGCGTTGATACGATCGGTGTTGGGACAGGTGTGCCAATCGTTGATCGTCGTATCGTACTGCACGCCCGGGTCGGCGCAGCTCCAGGCTGCTTCGGCGATCTTGCGCCAGACTTCCCGCGCCCTGTACGTGTCGCAAACTTCGCCCGTCGTGCGAAACGTCGTTCGCCATTCCCCATCGGTTTCGACGGCCTTCATGAACTCGTCGGTGACCCGAATGGAGTTGTTGGAATTCTGTCCGGAGACGGTGTGATAGGCCTCCCCATTGAAGTCCGACTCGTAGCCGGCTTGGATGAGCGCACGGGCCTTCTGTTCTTCGCGAACCTTCC
>JASFKY010000399.1:0-3350 GCA_050118395.1 Myxococcales bacterium
AAGTGGTTCCAATGGCTCATTCGGGCGCCTCCTTAGGCATCGTCACGAAAAGCCTCACGTGGTCCTTTCGGTTGTGGGGCACATCGAATACCCGCCGCTCGGTCATCCGACTCGGCTGACTCGCTCGCAACGCGTAACGTCCAGCATCGAGCTTGGCTAGAAAAATCGGACCCTTGGTCGTGGTCTGGACGAGACGCTTGCCGTCATTGGTTTCGATCGACAGCTCCACGCCGGTGAGGTACCGGCCCGCAGGATCGCTCAGCGTCACGCGGACGTTGTAGTCACTTTGCATCTCGTCGATTGCGGCTTGCTCGCGTTTGCCGACTCCACCACTCACGAAGTGGACCCCATTTTGTGTCTGAGGGGTCAGCTTGGCTGCGGCGTCTTCGCTTCGTGCTGTGGCGACGGGTATCAAGAAGGCAATCGAGATGAGGCATGTGAAGAGTAGTTTCATCTGCATGCTCCTTTCGGTGCGTTTGGAACGCAAGCCGCGTGCCAGAACGAGATCGTGGCGAAATGCCACGGGTGAGACGGCCTGCATCACTCACTGTCGGCATCATCGCGCGCTTCGAGAGGATTCAGATGGCGTGCTTCTTGCTCAGCTTTGAACGGTTGAAAAGGAGGGCCCGGTCAGGATAGCCTCGCGGGCGATTTGGCTGCGCAGCGCGATCCCAAGTCCTCGATGGGCTCGATCAGGTAAAGTCAGGGTGGAAGAACCGCTTCAAATCACATACCGCGGCATGGACCGCACCGACGCGATCGAAAGTCATATCCAGGAGCAGATCGCAAAACTGGAGCGTTACTACGCTCACATCATTTACTGCAACGTGGTAGTCGAAGCACCTCCGGGTCCCCATCAACATCATGGCCAGCTCTATGACGTGCGAATCGAGATGGGAATTCCCGGCGAGGAAATCGTGGTCAGCCACCAAGGGCCCAAGGACAAATCACATCGGGATTTCTATGTAGCTGTGCGAGACGCCTTCGAAGCGGCACGTAAGCAATTGCTCGAAGCAGTCCAGCGGCAAAGGCGCCAAGTGAAGACTCACACCGTGGCGCCACACGGTCGTGTGACCGATCTCTTCCCGGAAGAGGGGTACGGCTTTCTCGAGGATCTAGACGGCCTGCGAGTCTACTTTCACCGACATGCAGTGCTCAACGAAGGGTTCGACGCTCTGAGCGTGGGAAGCATCGTACGGTACGTGCTCGCCCAGGGCGAGGGCAAAGAAGGCCCGCAAGCGAGCACAGTCGAGCTTTCAGAGCCATGAGCCCCCCTTCGGATTCCCTTTCGCCATACAGAAGCCGCCGGGACTTTCGGCGAACCCCCGAACCTTCGGGTCGGGGCAAGGACGCCCCGAAGCTCAAGAAAGACCGGAACCCGATCTTCGTGATCCAACAGCACGATGCCACGACATTGCACTTCGATTTCCGAATCGAGGTGGATGGCGTGCTCAAATCGTGGGCGGTACCCAAAGGGCCGTCGACCGACCCGAGCGAAAAGCGCCTCGCAGTCGCAACCGAAGATCACCCGCTACAGTATGCAGATTTCGAGGGGGCCATTCCCGAGGACGAGTACGGGGCGGGAACGGTGATCGTTTGGGACGCGGGTCCCTACAAGAACATCACCAAAGATGACGATGGTCAGGAAGTACCCATCGGCAAAGCTCTTAAGAACGGCACGGCCGAGATATGGCTCGAAGGCAAAAAGCTACGCGGTGGTTATGCATTGGTGCACAGCAAGATGCAGGGGAAGAAGCAAAACTGGTTGCTCGTCAAGATGAAGGACGAGGGGGCCGACGCACGTCGTAACCCAACCAGCACGGAGCCCAAGAGCGTGCTTTCAGGACGCACCTTGAAGGAAGTCCGAAGCGAAGCAGACGACGGAGGTTGAGGTTGGGAAAAGGACGAAATCCCCCGCCAGTCGAGCGACCCGGCTCCGACCCCCCACCCGCCGAGCCCCCGGGCGATGGCTCGCCGCCTGCCAAATCACCAAGGAACACGCCTCCTCCGGCCGAGCCCCCGGAGAAGAAGCCGCCGGCACGCGCGTCTGGTAGAACCTGGCGGGAGGAGTCATGAAGTTCGAAGCTGCATACGACAAGCTCGTGCATAAGCTCTGGGGTTGGGTCGAGGGCTTCATCGAGATGCTGCCCAACCTGGCCGTGGCGATCTTGGTCCTGGTGCTGGCGTGGCTTCTGTCCGTGGCCGGAGTAGCGGCCACACGCCGAGCGATGACTCGATTGCGCGTGAGACCCAGCATCGAAAGTCTGTTCACGACGGTTCTCAGAATCGCGATCCTCCTGACGGGGTTGATGATCGCATTGGGAATTCTCAATTTGGACAAAGCGCTCACCTCCATTCTGGCTGGCGCCGGTATCGTCGGCCTGGCCCTGGGTTTTGCCTTTCAAGATCTGGCGGCGAACTTCATCTCAGGCGTGGGGCTTTCAATCCACCGAACCTATCCATTCAAGGTGGGAGACATCATCGAGACGAACGACGTTTTTGGCACCGTGCAACAGATCAGTCTCCGAACGACGGAGCTACGAACGTTGGACGGAAAGCAGATCACGATCCCCAACAAGCTCATCTATCAGGATAAGCTGACCAACCATTCCTTCAGCGGTGAGCGTCGCGTGGATCTCTCGTGCGGAATTTCCTATGGCGAGGATCTGGAACAGGTCAAGAGGGTTTCGCTGAAGGCAATCGAAGGGGTCGCAAATCGCAACAAGAACCGAGCCGTGGAGTTCTACTTCGAGGAGTTCGGCGACAGCTCAATCAACTTCATCGTTTGGTTCTGGATCAAATTCGAAAAGCAGACGGATTATTTGGACGCGATGAGCGAAGCCGTGATGCGTTTGAAGAGCGCGTACAATCAAAACGGCATTACGATTCCATTCCCCATTCGCACGCTGGACTTCGGCATCAAGGGCGGAGAAAGGCTCGGCGAAACGCTGTCCAAAGTCCCCATCAAGCTAGAGGATCGCCGCGACACCCCCGCAGCGGAATGAGGGAGCTCCCCACCGCCATGGCACAGCTCTTGCAGTAAGTTTTTCGGGCATATGAAGGATTCTGCCTACGTTCGGTGGCTCGAGGATCTCGACAACGAAGACGTGCCGAGCGTGGGAGGTAAAAACGCCTCCCTCGGTGAGATGATCGGGCATCTTCGAGACGAAGGCGTTCGCGTGCCTGGTGGGTTTGCGACGACAGCGGATGCGTATCGTACGTTTCTGAAACACAACGATCTCCAACGCGAGCTGCGCGATCTCACCGCGGCGTTGGCGCGAGGAGATCGCTCACTACAGGACGTCGGGACCGAGATCCGCCGCGCGATTCGCCGTGGCTCCTTTCCGGAG
>JASFKY010000400.1:0-3347 GCA_050118395.1 Myxococcales bacterium
TCAGGGTTTGTGGGGTGTCACGGTCACCATCGATCGGCTCTTGATGCTCTTCATGTCGAAGCGTCGGTCCAAGAAGTTCGCCTCGGACGTGTCGGAGCCGATGGAGCGAGGAGATGCGATGGCCGCCATGCAGATCGCCGAGGAAGCCAAGAAGCGCAGCCATTTGGCTCGTTTCATCTACGACGGCATCAAGACCTTCGAGGACAACCTCGCGCTCGGCATGGGGCGTGACCGAGCGGCCGAGTTCACCAAGCGCAATCTGGAGCGTGTGGGGGAAAACCTCAGCATGAGCCTCAACAAGGGGTTGGCGGTTTTGGCGACGACCGGCTCCACCGCGCCTTTCGTGGGGCTGTTGGGAACGGTGTTCGGCATCCTCGGCGCCTTCAAGGTCATCGGCCAGGAAGGCGGTGGGGGCTTGAGCACGATCGGTCCGCTGATCGGTGAGGCGCTCTACGTGACCGGGTACGGGCTCATGGTGGCGATTCCCTCCGTGATGCTCTTCAACTGGTTGAGCGGGAAGATTCAGAAATACGAGGCGGGCCTTGCCAACGCAGGCAGCGAGCTGGTCGACCAGTTGGAGGCTGGCGCGATCGGCGGAGGCGTGACCGGCGAAGTGGAGCCGGTGCCCACCGATCGGGTCGCTCCGGTGCCCGCAGAATAGACGGGCTTTTCGAGAGCAAAGAGTCATACG
Source organism: Myxococcales bacterium (assembly GCA_050118395.1). Lineage (GTDB taxonomy): Bacteria > Myxococcota_A > Polyangia > Polyangiales > Houyiibacteriaceae > SG8-38. The sequence continues at coordinate 692 of JASFKY010000400.1, forward strand.
ATGGGTCTCTCACGAAAGAAAAAGGGCAAAGTCACTCCCGAGATGAACGTCACCCCGCTGGTGGACGTCGTCTTGGTGCTCTTGATCATCTTCATGGTGATCCTGCCCGCCACCGTGAGCGATCTGAACGTCGAGCTCCCCAAGATCGAAAATCCGGACAAGGCAAACGACAACGAGCCCGAGCCTTACGTGCTCTCGGTCGACGCCGAGGGACGCGTCTTCCTCGACGACTACATGGTGAAAAAGGAGAGCCTGGCGGATCATTTGCGGGCGGCTGCGGCCGCCGATCCGACCAAGAAGCTCGTGCTGGTCGGCGACCAGCGGCTCACCTACGGCAAGGTGCGGGACATCATGGCCGTCGTGCAGGACGTCGGGTTCCCCGGCGTGAACTTGCGCGCGACCAAGGCAGCGCTTCACGACGCGGCCGCATTCGCCAAGAGCGTGCACGGGAAGGACAGCTAGCGAGCTGGTGAGGAGATGATCGAATGGCGATGAACGTCGGAGCACCGGGCGCAAAGAAGGGCGGAGCGCGTCCCGAGATGAACGTCACCCCGTTGGTGGACGTGGTCTTGGTGCTCTTGATCATCTTCATGGTGATCATGCCGCTGATGCCGGCGCAGTTTTGGGTTCACGTTCCAGACAAGCCCGACCAAGAAGACGTGACGCCGCCCGATCCCGATCAACAACAACCGATCGTGATCAGCGTCAATCCCGAGGGTGAGTTTCAAATCAACCGGGAGGTCGTCCCGGATCAAGAGTTCTCGGAGAAGCTGAAACGGGTGTTGATTGCGCGAGGCGAGCGCAAGGTCTTCTTCGATGCAGCGGACAATGCGCCCTACGCGCGTGCGGTTCGAGCGCTCGACTTGGCACGAGTCGGAGGCGCGGCCCACATCGCGGTCTTGACCGAAGGTGTGTACGAGAACTGAGCCATCGAGAGGCCCTCAACCCGTTTTCTGATCGAGGATAGGAATGTCAGGCGTGCGTCGAGAAGGGTGGTGTGGGGCCCTTCTAGTGGTGATGAGTGTGCTCGTTCCAACCGGAGCGACGGCACAGACACCTGACGCGCCTCCAGCGGACGCCCCTCGTTCCGAAAAGCCGGCAAAAGAACCCCGTCCAGCCGACCAGCCTCCCGACGAGCCGCCCGCTGCACAGGGGCCTCCGAGTGAGGCGGGTCGGCAAGAACGCCAGGAGAAGCGCAAGGAGGAACGCCAGGAGAACCAACAGCAAGGGGAAGGAGCGCCCCCGGAGGAAGGGGTTTCCAAAGACGTCCTTGGAAAGGAGTGGATCACTCCCGACGTGGCAGCACAGGAGGAGGAAGAGGAGGAGAATCAGGCGGAGGACGTAGACCAGGTCATCATCGAATACGCGCCGAGCCCCGACGTGGAGGGTAAGGACAAGGTTACCGATGCGGAGGGCAAGGAGATCGAAGAGATACCAGTTCCGGTCGTTTCGAAGAGCGTCGAGGTGCAGGATCCGAACAATTTGGAGCCCGGCGCCGACAAGGAGACTGGCGTCCAAGGGCAGGTGGTCTCCCGGCGCCCCAAGAAGGTGCTCCCCGACGCACCCGTGCTCGCCAAGGGAGACGACGGCAAGCTGACAAGCACGCTCACCGACGATCGTGGCCGTTATCGACTCTATCTTCCGCCCGGCAAGTACACGCTGCGGTCGTACTACGACCTCTACCACGGGGCGCGTTGGGACGAGGTCCTGGTGAAGCGGGGCACATTCAAGCGAATCAATTTCATTCTCGATCCCATCACCGAGGAAGACGCTGGCGTTCAAGAGCTGGAAGTCGTTTACCAGGCCGACACCTCGAGCGAAGCGGCGCAGCTCAACATCCGAAAGGAAACCGTGGGCGTTCAGGACGCGATCAGCGCTGAAGAGATCAAGCGGGCCGGCGACAGCACGGCCAAGGGAGCGGTGAAGCGCGTCGTCGGTGTCACCATCGATGAGCAAGATCGAGTCATCGTTCGAGGGCTCGGCGGCCGCTACAACCTAATCTTGCTCAATGGGGTCCCCGTGCCGGGCGTCGACCCCGACATTCCCAGCGTCAGGCTCAACGTTTTCCCCACCGAGATCGTGAGCAACCTCTCGGTGGTCAAGGTGCCACGCCCCGACCTTTTCGGCTCCTTCGCGGGCGGCGTCTTGATGATCGATACGAACAAATATCCGCGCGAGCTGGAGATCAAGGCCGGGGCCTCCATTGGCTTCAATTCACTGAGTACGTTCAAACAGATGCCCACCTATCAAGGCGGCAACTTGGATTGGCTTGGTTTTGATCGGGGCCAGCGAGGGCTGCCCGGTGCGGTCGGCCCGAATCGACTCGATGTGGGAGCTCCCGGGTCCGGAAACCGTTACGTGACCCGCGACCAAGTGGCACAGGTCGGGCGCCAGTTCGAAAACGTGTGGAACCCTCAATACAAGCTCGCGATTCCCCAGCTCAACGTCAAGGCCAGCATCGGCAATTCGGGTGAGCTCAGAAAGGATGGGCGCCGTGCCGGATACCTGGTGAGCTTCATTTACGACTACGAGGAAAAGATCCGCACCGGATTCAACAAACGATTTCGATACACCGCCGATGGCGAAATCGATAGGGCCCTGCAGGATTTTGACTTCAAGGGAGGGACCCAGGAGGTGCTTTGGGGCACCTTTGGAA
>JASFKY010000401.1:0-3344 GCA_050118395.1 Myxococcales bacterium
AAGCCGGTGTGACGGTCAATCAGGGGCTATTCGGACACGGGTCCTCCGTGATTTGCACGGTCTGAGGTACGACACCGGAGGTAGGCTCTAGCAAAGGGATCGGCCGGAAGCCCCGAGGACCTTTGGCACTGCGACAATTTGCCGCGTGGGAAGCCAGCTCGAAGGTGCCTACGTTCATCTAATGAATCGTCTTGCAGCGAGCCTCGTGCTGGTCATCGCGGTCGTGGGTTGCGCTCCATTGCCCCCAGACGAGGTCTCCGACGAAAGCCGACAGGTTCAAGAGATCGTCCGCAATACGGCGAGCCCCTTTTGTCCAGGCAAGACGCTCGACTCCTGCCCGAGCCCCAGAGCTGCCGAATGGCGCAGAGACGTCCACGAGTGGGTCGAAGAGGGTGTCCCCGAGCCCGAGATACGGGAGCGCCTGCAAGCCAGGGTGCCAGGCTTCGAGTTGAGCATTCCTCCCGTGAAGTGGGGGTGGCTCATCCCAGTGCTGGCGCTGGCATTGTCGACTTCGTGGTTCATCGTGATGGCGCGCCGATTTCGCAGTCGCGGTCGTTCGCCGCAGCCAAGCCCCGAGCCCGACCAGCAGGACGCGCTCGACGCGCGGCTCGATCAGGAGCTCGCGCAATTGGAATAAGGGGGATCGAGGTTGGAGGCCACCTCCGATTGGCGCGCCGCCCGAGGAGCGGCTTGCGTGGCCCAAGCTCTCGAGTGAACCGAGCCACCCACGCAAGCCGCTCCGTCCCATGCAAGTCCGTGTCGCGCGTGTTCCGAGCCCCGGTCTGGATCGCGAGCACTGGCGCTGGCTGTGTCGCTGACTCTGTCGCTTCGGAGCGCCTTGGTCATTCGTAGGGCACGTCGAAACGCGCACGGTAGCGGGCCAAGCGAGACTCGATATCGTCTTTGGTCATGCCGAAGTCGGCAAGCGAATACTTGTGGCGCCCATACTTGTGTTGCTTGTTGACCTTACGCGAAGCAGCCATTGCAGCTTTGGCCTGCTCCGTCAGCTCCACGCCCGCGGCTTGGTATATGCGGGCAATTTGCGGCATCGGATCTTGGATCAGATCGTAATATGAAACGTCGACGAATCCTCGATCCTGAACGCGATCCCGCGTGGCCATGGTGCGCGTCGCCATGTTTTCGATCCTATGAAGCCAGTGCGAAGCGACTCGATGCGGATCGACCTCGTCGCTGAAGATCATCTGAAGGTGCGTAAGCATACTGAAAAGCGACGGGCTCGTCTTCAGAGGGTCCCGGTGTGTGTGCACGATGGTGGCGTCCGGAAATACCTCGAGCAGCGGATCGAAATACTCCTGATGATGCGGCGTTTTGAGCACCCAGCGAGTCGGCTTGCCGATGCCTGGACGCTGCCATTGCAGGTACTGCATCATGCGCTTGAGCGCCTGATAGGCGGGAACGTGGTCCTGCTGCTCCAGCCACTGCGCATAGGTCGGTACGTTCATCATCGCTTCAGGCGTGGTGGTGAGGAAAGCCTGCTCGAGCAGGATCACCTCCTCTTCGGGCGCATCGGGCTCGGCGGGATGGATCGCAAAGAATCCCGGGGACATGTATCGAAGCCCCCTTGCGGCAGCCGCGGCCTGCGCAAATCGGCGATCCTTGTGCTGCCATGGCCGGCGCTTGGGTGGTGCAGGGTTGATCGCCTCCCACGACGCCAGTGACCGAATGGACGGGTCTTGGGCGATCAAACGGTGAAGCATCGTCGTGCCCGTGCGCGCCAAACCCGCCACCACCACCGGCCCCTCGATGGGAATCTCGAGAATCTCGGGATGACGACGAATCGCATCCTGCGCCACGAGCTTGTTGGCGAGCACTCCCACGATGCGGCCGTGAATGATCATACGGCCGACTGGATGCAAGGCCGCCTCCCGATTGATGGAGTCGATCAATACCTCCAGAGGCTCCACGAAGGCTTCCCCACCAAAATCTCGAAGCCCCGTCTTTCGACGGGCCTGTTCCAGCACACCGTCCAGCGTGATCGGCCTGCCCCCGACCCCCGCACTCCAAAGGAGACGCCCCACCCGGTTCGCGAAGGCGATCGCGCGGGGACGGTAGGGACGATCGAACGAGCTAGAAACCTCCGGCGACGCCATTTCGCGCCCTCATAGCTCGGAGAGCTTGACCACCCGGGTTTGAGGCTCGGGGTGCTCGTCGGCTCGAACCCAACGCCAGCACATCGTGCCCTCCTGATGGCCGACGGTGTCGATCCAGTTGTCGAACCCTTTGTCCTCGGCCGCCACCACGACCTGGACGGAGCCATCGGGCCGATACGTGGCGGTGTGCTTGTTGACGTGAACGCTGTAGTAGCGATAGTCGAGCGATTCCATCCAGTAGTTGTTGAGCTGGAAGTTCCAATGCTCGCATTTGGGCGGCGTCGCCTCGATGACCAGCGCCTCGTCGGGCGCGAGCTTCCAATAGCTATGGTAGTACGCGATGTCGGGCACGCCGCCAGCCATGTTGGATACGTTCTGATCGAAACGCGGAAGCTTGTTGGTGTGCTTTTTGAAACCTTCGGCCCAACTGGCAAACAGCATCGAAGCGCCCGCCACGAGTCCGGCAGCGGTGGTGAGCCCCTCGGCGCATGTCACCGGATCGAACGGCGACGGCATTCCATCTCCGCCGATTCGCTCGATATGCAGGTCCGCAATCTTTTCGTTTTCGCGATCCAATCGCGTTTGCCGAACGATCAGAGTCCCGGTGTCGCGTTCCATGGGCAGCCAATTTCCTGGCTTTTCCTCCGTGCTGATGATGATCTCGAAGCTCCCATCGGGCTCGATCTGCAGCTCCGAGCCCTCCAAGTAACCGGTGGGCGGCATGCCGCGGCCCTGTCCGTAGTTTCCCTTTTGCGTGAAGAAGCCGAGGTAGTGCACCGTTCCTCGGTTGCCCCAGATCCGGTATTCATGCTCGCCGCTGATCGCTGCGTTTTGATAGTAGTTGTCGGGGTGATCTGCGCCCATTTTGGCGGTCTCGTGAACCACTCGTTGCAACACAGGCGCCAGCGGGTCGTTGTGCTCCACGAACGTCTGCAACGCCGCGCGCGTGATCCGGCTCAAGTATCGAAACCCCTCCATGCGATTCATCGGATCGCTCGGTGTATTGGGCCCCATCACCACGTTTCCTGCCATCTTCAGCGTGTCGCAGAATTGGTTCCAGACCGTTCCGTCGACGATCTCGCGTTCTTTCTTGGTTAGCTCGTCAGTCATTCGATTCCCTCAAGTACGCCATGCTCGCGAAGCAGCGCCTCGGTCTTGCTCCACAGCAATTTCCCTTTGTCCGGATCCATGGAAGGCTCCGATGATTCCTTGATGCGCATCATGTGCATGTAT
>JASFKY010000402.1:0-3343 GCA_050118395.1 Myxococcales bacterium
GATTTGGTTGTCGACGAAATCGATGTGCCCGAGGTGCTCGGTTCCGGAGTCGTCGAGCAAATGCGCCACGATGGATTCGTTGCCCTTTCCCTCCTTCTTTCGCCAAAGACGGCCGTAATAAAGCGCATCCCGCTCGTTGATGGTGAAGTAGAAATAGACCGGATCTTGGGAAACGACGGTGGTGAGCAAGGTGGAAGCTGCCCCACCCGCTTCGACCAGGTCTCCTTGCTCGACGAGCCGGCGTCCCACCTGCCCTGCGATGGGGGCGCGCACCTTCGTGAATGCCAAATCGAGACGCGCCGACGCCACGTCAGCTTGGGCCGCCGCAAGCTCCGCCTTGGCCACGAGGTGGTTGTTGAGCCGCTCGTCCAGCGTGTCTCGAGACACTGCTCCCGAGTCGCGGATGGATTGTGCGCGCTTCAAGAGCAGGCTCGTGGTTTCGAGCTGCGCCTTGGCCTTCTCCAAACGCGCCTGTGCGGCGCGCAGAGTCGCCTCGTATGGACGTGGGTCGATGACCATGAGCAGCTCGCCCTCGTCGACCATGGCTCCGTCCCGAAAACGAATCTCCTGCACGTAGCCAGTCACGCGTGCTCGAATCTCCACGGCGTGCAGGGCCGCCACACGCCCCGTGTATTCGTCCCATTCGGTGATGGTCTTGACGGTGGGCGTGGTCGTCGTGACTTCGGGCGCTTGAGGCGAAGGCGCAGTCGTCCCTCCCTTGCAAGCAAGGAGGGTAAACAAAAAACCTGTGCAGATGAACCGCAGGGCCACGATTTCTCTCCTTGCTGGCAACGGGACCGGAAGCCTAAATCGGTCCGCGAATTCTGCCAGCCGAGGTGACGAGCCTTTGCTCGGCCGGACGATCCTGCCTCATCTGGGGCATTTCGCCTCGTCGACTCAGGTGCTGCCGCGATACGACGGCTCAAAAAGAGCGCCATGGCACGCTGGTTGCTATATCAAAGGCGTCTACGACACCGTGCCGGACTTTTGGACCACGTATGGCGAGGCCGCGAAAACGGCCGCTGGCTTCTTTTGGAAGTCCGGGTGGGCGTTCGTGCTCGGCTATACCATCAGCGGAGCGATCCAAGCATTCGTGCCGAAGAAACGGCTCACTCGGCACATGGGAGATGCAGGTGTCGAGAGCATCGGTTTGGCCACCGCGTTTGGCACCATTTCGAGCTCATGCTCTTTTGCGGCGCTTGCCGCGGCCCGATCCCTCGTCGGCAAGGGCGCGCACTTCGTGTCCGCCGTGGCCTTCATGTTCGCGTCGACCAACTTGGTCATCGAGCTTGGAATCCTGATTCTGATCTTTCTCGGTTGGCAGTTTTTGGTGGCGGAGGTCATTGGCGGGTTGGTCCTGATCGTCATCAGCTCGATTCTCATCAAGCTCACCTACCCGACGCGCTGGCTCGATGCGGCAAGGAGCAAAGTCGAGGACGAAATGCCCGCAGAAGAGGACGACTTCGACTGGAAAGCGAGGATCACGAGCCTCGATGGCTGGTCTCGCGTGGGCGCCAACTTCGCCAGCGAATGGGACATGGTCTGGCAAGAGATTCTCATCGGCTTCACCCTCGCAGGGTTCATTGCGGTCTTCGTGCCCCCGAGCTTCTGGGAAACGATCTTCCTTTCGGGCATCGCGGAAACCAACCCGGCCAATTTCTGGGTCGTGCTCGAAAATGCAGCGGTCGCGCCCTTCGTGGCTGCAGCGACTTTCATCGGCTCGATGGGCAACATCCCGCTGGCCACCGTATTGAACTCGGGCGGAGTTCTGTTCGGCGGCATCATGGGTTTCATTTATTCGGATCTGATGGTTCCACCTCTGGTGAAGGTGAATGCCAAATACTACGGCTGGCGAGTCGCACTCTATATTGCCGTCGTGATGTACGTGAGCATCATCTGCACTGCATTGGTTCTGCACTACGGCTTCTATTGGACGGGGCTCACCCCCCAGAGCGCACAGCAGGCCGGTCATGTCGCGCGATTCGATCTCGACTACACGTTTTACCTGAACCTGATTGCCCTCCTGTTGGCTGGAGCCATGCTCTGGATGCGGCGGTGGAGGCGCAAGCACGTCGAAGACGAAGGCCACGACATGGGCGGTGGCTCGATCGGAGTACAAGACGTGGTGACCTGGATATGCATCGCGATCATGGTCGGCGGCGGCATCGCATTTGCGATCACCCGAAGCTAGAAATTAGTGCTTCCAGCCCTTGGGGTTGGCCTCGAGCTCGGCTGCCCAGCGCTTCATCTGCTCCGCCAATTGCGCGGCAAGGTCTGGATGCTTGTTCCCGAGATCGTACGACTCGTCTCTATCCAGCTCGAGGTTGAACAACAAAGGCAATGGCCCAGTGGTGTGCTCGCTGATGCCGCCCAGCTTCTCGTTGAGCGGCAGCGGCCACACGTAGTGATTGATCGAGCTGAAATACTTCCATTTCCCGCTTCGGATGCCTTCCAACCGCCCTTGATGGTAAAAGTACAGGAGCTCGTGCGGCGAGGTCGCATCGGCAGAGGTCAAGACGTCGATGATGTTGTCGCCGTCGATGATCCGGTCATCGGGAAGGGACAGTCCCGCGAGCGCGAGGCAGGTCGGGAAGAGGTCGATATTCATGACCGGCGCGTCCGAGACGCTTCCAGGCACGATGTGTCCCGGCCACCTGGCGAGGAACGGCACGCGGTGCCCACCTTCGTAGCTCTGCCCCTTGCGGCCTCGGAGACCTCCGGGGCTACCTTGGTACCAAGGGCCGTTGTCGCTGGTGAATATCACCAACGTATTGTCGGCAATGCCGTGCTCTTCGAGCGCGGTCAAGACATGACCGACGCTCCAGTCGATCTCTTCGACCGCATCGCCGAAAAGGCCGCCTTCGGAACGGTTGCGAAAGCGCTTGGAGGCGAAGAGAGGACGATGCGGGAAGGTATGGGCAAAGTAGAGAAAGAAAGGTCGGTCCTTCGCCGACTCGATGAATCGGAGCGCCTCTTCCGTGTAACGCCCGGTCAGAATCGACTGGTCATCCACGTTCGACAGCAACTGTTCGCGGCCACGATACAAAGGGAACGGATGCATGTCGTTGCTGTACGGAACGCCGAAATAAAAATCGAATCCGTGCTCGAGTGGGTTGTGATCGGGGTTCGATGCGAAATCACCCAGATGCCATTTCCCCACCATTCCGGTCTCGTAGCCAGCCAGGTGCAACGCCTCGGCCAGTGTGATCTCGTCGTGATCGAGGCCAGTGGCCTTGCCTTCGGTCGCCAGGTCGATGAGCCCGAGCCTGCCAGCTAGATAACCAAGAGCGACGGTGAGCGTCCGCGACCACGTCATCTCTTCAGGCATCAACGGAACGTCGAG
>JASFKY010000403.1:0-3341 GCA_050118395.1 Myxococcales bacterium
TTCGATCCGGGTACACACTTCGACCGGGTCGTCTCGATCGAGATGATGGAGCATGTGCGCAATCATCCGGCGCTCTTCGAGCGTATTGCCCGGTGGCTCGCTCCCGACGGCGTGGCCTTTGCTCACATTTTCTGTCACCGCGCCCGCACGTACACCTACGAGGTCGATGGCTCCAGTGATTGGATGGCCGAGCACTTCTTTACTGGTGGCATGATGCCTTCCGAATCGTTGTTCAGCCGTTACCAAGACCACCTCTCGCTTCGAGAGCAGTGGCGGGTAAGCGGCGCTCATTACGAGAAGACTTGCAACGCGTGGCTCGGCCACCTCGACCAACATCACGAGCGCGTGACGCCTATTTTGAAGAGCGTGTACGGGACACACGCCGCACGGTGGATGCATCGGTGGCGGATGTTCTTCATGGCTTGTGCAGAGCTGTTCGGTTATCGCGGCGGTTCGGAATGGTTCGTCTCGCACTATCGGTGGGAGCGCTCCTAGCTCACCATCCGTTCGTCCCCGGCTCGCCCTTGAAAGGTCCGACGATGTCCGACGTGACCCAGCCGCCGTAAAATTCACCTGGCTGCGGTCGCGCCCGCTGGCCACCGACGTAGCATTGGACCCTGCTCGGATAGAAGCTCAGGTAGCCTCGAATCGGCTCGAATTCGGGATGAGGGTGCTCGTAGCTCCAGGCGACGTTGGTTATGAGATCGTGGCCGCAGCGGAGCGACCAATAGCCGGCTCGGCCCTTCCACTCACAATACGACGCCCCCGGCGCAGGCGTGAGCAAGTCGAAACGGACGTCGGTCGGCGGAAGATAGAAAGTCGGCGGGCTTGCCGTCTCGAGGACTCGCACCGCGCGCTTCGATTCTGCGACGATCACATCCCCATGCACCACCCGGACCGAACGTGAGTCGGTTTCGAGCCGTGGGGGTCGGGGGTAGTCCCAGACCGACTCTTGACCGGCAGCCGGCTCCACTGCCCACGCGGGCCTTCGCGAACCTCGATACGCCCATTGCGCAAGCGCGTCCTCCATTCGGTCGGTCCTGCGTTGCCTCGGGCTCACCGCTCCGCACAGCTGCGCATGAACGCGCTCCGGACGTCGAAAGCGAGGTCCAGTGGCTCGAGCAAGGCGTATAAGCCCATCATGTAGAGACCCAGAGCCACGAAATTGCGATGGAGCGAGCCGTTCCCAGGTCCGCGTGCAGTCGCCATTTCGTGAAGGGTCGACTCGAGCTTGCTCCGTTGGAAACGGACGTTTCGCTGATTTCCGTCGCCCAGGTGTTGAAGCAGGGCTACGGCAGACGTTTCGACCCCGAGCTGATGGACTCCCCGCTCGAAGCGTTCTGGTTTGTCGAAGAAGAATCCTTTGTAGACGTTGCACAACCCTTCGCGGAACGGACGGTCCCAATGCACGTAGAAAGGGCGTGGGTTCCATCGGGCGTCGCCTGATGCATCGATACCAAAGCGCGACGGCCACAGGTCCAAGATCGTCGCCTGGCTATGAAGGAGCTGAGCGAAGTACAGCTCGAGCGCCACCTGCCCGAGCCACCGTCTTTGGGATCGAGAAAGTGAGTCGACCCGAGCCAAGCTCGGCGCGCCGCGACGATCGTCGAGGAGCACGGGAATCCGCATCGCGCGAAGTTGCTCTTGTATGGTCGTCAAAACGGACAGAAATCGACGGCTGTGGGTCGCATTCGACAGAAGCTCGAGGCCCTGGCTTGCCGCTTTTCGCACGCTCACGAGCTCGAGGCCCTGAGGAGCCATTTTCAATAGAGCACTCCACTCGTCCGTCGAATGAAGGAGCGGGGCAGGGATGCGTGAGGCATGTATGGGATGGGTGGTCATGAGCTCCCTCACCTTTGAGCACCGTGGTGCGCCTCTGCCGCGCTCGCGTAGTCTTCGTAGGAATCGACGGGCGCATCGTTGGCCCGCCGCCGAATCGAGACGTACGCACCAGCGACCGAAAGGAAGCTGACCACCGCGCCAGCGATCAAAAGCTCGAGGTCAGTCACGAGAGCCTCCCAGCAGGAACAAGTTGGCTGCAGCGAGAATCGAGGGGACCCAGAGGCCCACGAACAGTCCCCGCTCTCGATCGCCCGAGAACCACAAGGCGATCGAAAGGCAGAAAGAGAGTCCCGCAGCCGCGAAAAACAGCGCTTTGGACGCGGTAAGGCGGTTGAACACCCTGCGGGATTCGAGGGGCGTAGGGGATGTGGTGCTGGTGTTGGCCATTCAGAACCTCCAAGCAGGTTCTAGGTCTTGTCTATGTTTAGTCAACCATTATATAGACAAAATATGGACAGTGAAGTATTTTCATGACTGGTTTGGCACTGATTCAGGGCGCAAGTCGCGGCCTCGGTCTCGCGCTGACGCGAGCGGTTCTTGCGAGGACCGCCCATGGGCAGGTCTTTGCAACCTGCCGAGAGCCGGAGCAGGCGACCGAGCTTGCTGCGCTGCGCGCCCAATACCCAGGTCGGCTCACCGTGCTGGCGCTCGACGTCACTCGAGAAGCCGACGTCGCACGTGCTGCGGAGCTCGTTCGACGTGACACCGATCGGCTCCACCTAGTGCTCAACGTGGCAGGCGTACTGCACGGACCGGGCTTTGGGCCCGAAAAGAAGATCTCTCAAGTCGATCCCGACGCGCTTCACCGGATGTTTTCGGTCAATGCCTTCGGGCCGCTGCTCGTTGCCAAGCATTTTCATGGGCTTTTGCGCCATGACGAGCGCTCCGTGTTTGCCAGCCTTTCCGCACGCATCGGCAGCATCTCGGACAACAGGTTGGGCGGTTGGTATGCGTATCGCGGATCGAAGGCTGCGCAAAACATGTTCACCAAAACCCTGTCCATCGAGCTCGGCCGGGTCGCTCCGCGAGCCATCGTGGTCGGTCTTCATCCAGGCACCGTGGACACCGACTTGTCGAAGCCCTTCCAAAAAGGCGTGCCCCTGGAGCAATTGCTTCCGCCCGCGCGGTCGGCCGATGCGCTTCTCAGGGTGATCGACGATCTGACCGAGCAGGACACGGGGAAAGTCTTCGACTTCCGCGGCCTTGAAATCAGCCCCTAGTCGGCCCGCCGGGCGGTGCTAGATTGTCATCGATGATGTTGAAGACGCTCCAGCCGGTTCGCGCGCTGCGTGCGATGCAAAAGCTGTTCGCCAATCCCGATGACACTCACTACGTCTTCGAGATCATCGACGCGCTTCAGGGGCCGGCTTTGGGTCGAATGGACCGGCGGCTCCGACATAGCGAACAGGGGCGGCGGCTGCTCGAAGAGCGTCCCGATCTCGTGCCCATTCTCAGCGATCGGGAGCGCCTTCGGCAAATGCCCGGAGGCAGCTTGGGGC
>JASFKY010000404.1:0-3339 GCA_050118395.1 Myxococcales bacterium
TCCGCTCTGGTGGGCCCATACCACCCGCCCGATCATTTCGATCGATTCACCGCCACGAGGATTGTCAAGCTGGCAACGGAGGGTGGAGCCCACCTGGGGAAGGACGGAGGCACGCATGGAGATGCCACCTGCTCCCACATTGATGCCATCGGCTTCGAAATGTTGATGGAAGCCCTCCGGGTGGAGCTTGATCAAAACCTCATCGAGCGGCACGCGCGGCGGCCGAGGTGCTTGGTAGTAACCGGCGGATGTGTTCATCAAACGTACTCCGGAGCGACTCGCCCGTCGTTCCACCCCGACTGGTCCCAAAACTGCGCGAAAGCGTCCACTTTTCTGCAATGCAGTTCCTTGACCGCCTCGCCATGGAGCCGCACTCTAAGCGGCCACCATGGGTGTTCGGATCACCGTGCAATCGCTTTGGCCGGGAGCCGACACCGCCGCGACTTTCGTGTACGAGTTCGCTCAGTCGAAAATCGTGATTGGCCGCTCGCGGAGCGCAGATGTTCAGCTTCCGCACGCGGCCGTCAGTGGTACGCACGCCACCATTCGAGCCCAGAGCGCGGGCTACGTGCTGGTGGACGAGGGCTCCACCAACGGCACCCGCATCAACGAGGTGCGGGTAGCGCCGGGACGCCCCAAAATCATTCGAGCACGCGATTTGGTGGACCTAGGCGGTTACCGGCTGACGTTGGAGCTCGGTGTGCCCGTCGCTCAACCGACCTCGGCCCGACTCAGCACCGAGCACGCCAGACGAATGCTCGCTGCACGAGCGTCCTTCGAAAGCATCGAAGCGCTCGAAGCGGAGCTGAAGACGGTTCAGGTCGGCCCGGATGAGCCCGTGGACCTGCTGCCGATCCCGAAAGAAGCGCCCAGCGAACCTTCGGCACCGCGCGAATCGAGGCCCTCCCGGCCCAGAATCTCGAGGCCTCAGTCCACTCCGCCACCGCCGGCGCCGGTCAAGCTCGGACGCAGCGAGGTTGCCGTCTATGCGCTTGCCGTCGTCGTGTTGGCCACCAGCGTGGTGGCAATGGCCCTGCTCATGCAAGGCTAGGCATTGCGAAGGTAGATCAGACGCAGGCCTTCGAGCGTGAGGAACTCGTCGATTTCGTCGATGGTTTCGCTATCCGGCTCGATCAAACGCGCGAGCCCCCCCGTCCCGATCACGGTGACTTCGGTATCCATCTCGGCAGCCAAACGGCGGACCAGCCCGTCCACCAGCCCCACGTAACCGAACACGATACCGGACTGCATGGAGTGGACCGTGTTTCGACCGATGGCACGGGGCGGCCGAGCAATTTCGCTTCTCGGCAACCTGGCAGCGCGGGCAAACAACGCGCTCGCGCTGATCTCCATACCTGGAGCAATCGCTCCTCCTAGATATTCTCCCTTGTCGGAAATGCAATCGAAGGTGGTGGCCGTCCCGAAGTCCACCACGATGGCGGCGCCTTTCACGCGTTCGTAGGCGGCCACCGCATTCACGATGCGATCGGCACCAACCTCCCGCGGATTTTCGTAGAGGACGGGCATCCCCGTCTTGATCCCCGGCCCGACCACCATGATCTCGTGATCGAAAGCACGATCGACTGCATCGATGACCGTGTCGTTGAAGGTGGGCACGACCGAAGCGAGGATGCTTGCGCGCACGTCGGATCGCTTGATGCCGGCCAGGGTGAGCAAATTGAGCAACAGCACGTGGTACTCGTCACTCGTTCGTCCTTTGGCCGTTTCAATCCGAAAGTCGTGAACCAAACGGTCGCCGTCGTAGAGGCCGAGCACCGTATGGGTGTTGCCGACGTCGACGACCAGAAGCATCTAGCGAGGCCGCAATGAAAGAGTGAGATCGAGCAGGTCCCCAAACGTCTTGGGCCTAGGGAACTCGGGTGGCTCGGTTGCATAGGTTACGGGTCGCCCGGTGGGTGAAACGCTGTGCGGCCGGATGGCCTCGGGGCGTCGCGATGGCGATTCCGAGACCGGGGGTGCAACGGACGAGGGACGAACCGAGCGGGCTCGTGGCTCGACGGAAAGCGGCCGTTCCACACGCGGTGGCTGCGAGGAGTATCGGCTGGGACTGTCGAGCGTCGGCGAGGGAGCCGTCTCGGGTACGGGAGACGAGGGAGCGCGCGTCGGAAAGGAGCTCGGAACGGGAGCGGGTTGGGAAGGAGGGGCAACGGGCCGCGAAGAGTGCGCGGCCGCGGAGGATGTCGTGCCCGAAGCGGTTCGAATCCTCTCCAGTGCCTCTGCTGCATGGGTCGAACGCTCGTCCGGACGCTTGGCGCGGACCTTCTCGAGCAGAGATCGAAGCCGTTGTTCGCGATCGCTCATGACGCCCTCTTCGATTGGAGCATGCCCACGATGGCGGGCAGATCAGCTCCATCTTTGTACCAACCCCAAACCGTTTCGGCGACCTCGAAGTCGACCATGATGAACTTGGAATCTCCCGCTGGCACGCAAGAGACTTGCCTCTGCGAGATCTCGGAGAACATGCCGCCCAACAGCGCCGCCGCGCCGAGCTCGTCCTCGTCGAGCCCCGGTTTGTCGCGCAACACCACCACGAGAGCCGGACCCCATCGTTCGAACGAGACGCGACCCCAGCCAAAGAGGGAGGTGACCGCAGACACGTGACCGAGCACGGCCTCCGGGGAAAGCAGCGAAGCCGGTCGGTCCAACCCGCTCAGGACGTGCTCTCCGAGCAGCTCTCCCAACCTGCGCAGGGGAGTGAGATCCCCATCGCGCGCCGCGGCTGCCACGAGCGCAGACAGCACGTCCTCCGTGAGAAGAACGACTCTCTCTCCGTTACGAGTGCGAACGGTCCCTCCACTCAGATTGAACTCGTAGAAGCCGCTAGGATCGAAACGGCCGTCGTGCATAGGTCCCCCTTCCCGCTTGGGTGTAGAAGGTACAGGCGGATCGTGTCAAATGCCATGGGTGAGATCGAACCTGGTCTGCATCGCCCTCGCGGCTGCCCTGTGGGGTCAAACGGCGAACGCACAGGACGATCTGCTGGATGTGGACGGGATGGCCGAAGCCATCGTTTCGATGACCTCCCCCGTCTGGAAGGGCCCACGAACACCGGTTCCCGTTCCGGTGGGGCGACCGGTCCGTGCGTCGGTGGTGATCCGATCGCCGTATTCGCCGTTGGCCGTGCACGCCGACCCGGAGGTGAGCGAACCGACCTTGGAGCGCGTCATGGAGGCACTCGAGCAAGCGCGAGCTCTGCTCGACGTCATGGGGTGGCCAATGCCCATCCCCGACGGCGACCTGGGTGGCGGAGCCGAAGTCGATCTCTATCTGACCGGGTCACTGCCCGCAGGAGCCTACTCCGATGGCATGGTATATTGG
>JASFKY010000405.1:0-3327 GCA_050118395.1 Myxococcales bacterium
ACACCTCGGCCTGAACATGTTGCTGGCAACCTCGGGCAGTCAGCAAATCGACCAGAAGTATTGGCTCGATCACAAGACGGGCCTTTCGTACCAGATCAACGTGTATACCCCTCAGCCCTGGCTGTCGCAGATTGATCAACTGGTTACGCTTCCCATTCACAGCCCCGAAGAGGCAGCGAACCAACCTCCGCAATTGCTCGGCAACGTCGCCAAAGTCTCGGCAGTAGGAACTCCCGGCGTGGTCACCCACGAGGGCATCCAGCCGGTGTTCGACATCTACGTTTCTGCAGAGGGGCGAGACCTGGGCGGTGTGCTGTCCGACGTCGACAAAATCAGCGAAGAGATGAAAAGCGAGATGCCGCCCTCGGCAGCGCTGCGCGTCATCGGACAAGCGGAGACGATGCACAACGCCTACGTCGAGCTTTTGGCCGGCTTGGTGGCGGCCATCTTGCTCGTCTACCTGCTGATCGTCGTGAACTTCCAGTCGTGGCTGGATCCGTTCATCATCATCACCGCTCTTCCCGGAGCCGTTGCGGGAATCGCGTGGGCCCTCTTCGTTTCACACACGTACATCTCCGTTCCTGCGCTGACGGGAGCGATCATCACCGTCGGCATCGCGACCGCCAACTCCATCTTGGTCGTGGCCTATGCCAAAGAACGGCTCGAGATCCATCACGATGCCTTTCGTGCAGCAATCGAGGCCGGGCGCGCCCGAATTCGCCCGGTTCTGATGACGGCCTCCGCGATGATCATCGGCATGCTGCCGATGTCGATGGGCAATTCTCAAAACGCGCCACTCGGTCGCGCCGTGATCGGAGGGCTTCTCTTTGCCACGTTCGCGACCTTGTTCTTCGTTCCGACGATCTACGCGGTCATGTACAAAAACCGACCCGTTCAGCAGGAAGAGGCGGTGTCTTGATGCCGTGTCTGAAAACCACTCGATCCGTTCGACGTAACCAATGGTGTTCCCATGAAGCTCAATAAGAAAAAGATCCTTTCAATAGGCGCCGTGTTGGTCGTCGCACTCTATCTGTTCATGGCGTTTCGCGACAGAGCGGAAGCATCGGACGACTTGGCGAAGGAGACCCTTCAACAGGCCGTTCCGACGGTGTCGCTCACTCGAGCGGAGCCGGTCGATCCGAAGAGGACACTCACCTTACCTGGAAACGTCGCCGCTTGGTACGAAGCCGAGATCTTCGCGCAGGTCTCCGGTTACGTGAAGATGTGGTACAAGGACTACGGCGCCGAAGTGAAAAAGGGCGACGTCCTAGCGGAGATCAACGCCCCCGCGCTGAGCGCCGAGTACAAGCAGGCGAAAGCCGACGCCAACGCCGAGCGAGCAAGATACAAGCTCGCAGTCCTCACCGCCAAGCGGTACAGCGCCATGAGGAAGTCGAATGCGGTGCCCCTGCAGACCATCAACGTGAAGCAAGCACTCGCCCAAGTTGCCGAGAAGAGGTTGGAGGCAGCGCTACAAAACGTGGCCCGGCTCGATGCATTGATGAAGTTCACTACGATCAAAGCGCCGTTCGATGGGGTCGTCACGTCACGCGAAATCAACGTCGGCGACTACGTCAATGAAGAAGGAACCCTCGATCACAACGAAGACAAGAGCAGTCGCTTGTTCACCGTTGCGGACATTCACCAAATGCGGTTGTTCGTCTCCGTTCCCCAAAATTTCGGCCCGTTTCTCAAGCCTGGTTTGACGGCCGACGTCACCGTGCCGCAACTGCCGAATCGAGATTTCACGGCGGAGTTTCTCACCGTGGCCAAGGGGTTCAGCCCCAACACGCGAACGGCGGTTACCGAATTCGTGATCGACAACGAAGATCGTGCGCTGTGGCCCGGTTCCTATGCAACCGTTCGCCTCAGTGCGGAGGTCGAAAAAGGTGCTTTGACCATCCCAGCGACGGCCCTGGTGTTCGATGAAAAGGGAACGCAAGTCGCAACCCTGACCGACAGAGACGAGGTCCACTTCCAGCGAATCTCGGTCACGCGAATCTTGGATAGCGCGGTCGAGGTCAGTGCCGGCGTGACGACCGACGACCGGATCATAGACAACCCGAGTGCTGCACTCCTCGAGGGCGAGGCCGTGCGTGTCGTGACCCCTGCCCCGGGATACAACCTCGCCCCCGATCACGGCGGATCACGAGTCGACCAACCCGTCGGCGAGGCCGTGTCCGAAGAGGACCAACATGAACTCCAGAAAGCCCTTTGACGAACAGCTCCACCAGGAGCTCCATGAAAGGTCGAGCCAGCTCATTTTCAGGACTTGGAAAATGCGTATTCGTTCTTGCATTGGCATTGCCCGCGCGGTCCTAGTCTGTTCCGCACTCGTACTTCCTGCGTGCGTCAATCGCGGCGCAATCGACTTGGCCCCGAAGTACAAACCCACCGAATTCACGCTGCCGGCCGCGTGGCACGGGTCGAGCCCGTTTGTCGAGGCACACCCCTCAGACGGAGTCATTCGCAGTAAGTGGTGGGAGATCTTCGACGACCCGGTGCTGAACGCCCTCGAGGAACAAGCGATGGAGGCCAATCCCGAGCTCGAGGCAGCGGCCGAGCGGTTCATGCAAGCACGAGACATGATGATGAAAGCACGGTCCAAACTGATCCCGCACATAGGGATCGGGGCGGAGCCTCGGGTCGGACGAGACTCCGAAGGTCGGCTGTTTCGGGCGCCGAACGCCCCGGTGAACGATCAAGGGATCAATCTCGGGGGGTTGGCTCATTGGGAACCCGATTTTTGGTCTCAAATTCGCAACGAAACCCGCTCGCAGATCTATGCGGCGCAACAGAAGGCCGCGGAGTATGGGTTGGCACGCTTGTCACTGCAGGCCGAGGTGGCCGCTGACTACTTCACACTGCGCGGGATCGACGCGCAGAACGCAATTTACCACCAGTCGATCAGCTACTACGAGCGCTCTCTCGAGGTGGTCAACGTCAAATTCGAGGGACACGTCGCGTCAGCCCTCGATGTGGCCCGGGCGCAGTATCAGCTGACGATGACTCAGTCTCGCCAGCTCGGGCTACAAGCCGAACGCGAAGTGGTCGAGCATGCGATCGCAATTCTCGTCAATCGCACGCCGGCGAGCTTTTCGATCGAGCCCGTCGACACGTTGACCATCGGACAATTCACGATTCCTCAGGTGGTTCCATCGACGTTGGTGGAACGTCGTCCCGACGTGGCCGCCGTCGAGCGGCAGGTCGCCCAGGCGAATCGGCAGATCGGCATTGCAAAAGCCGCGTTCTTCCCCAAGCTGCGAATTGCGGCCGATGGAGGTATCGAAGGTCAGTTTGGGGGCTTGCTCAAGGCTGCAAATCTAT
>JASFKY010000406.1:0-3314 GCA_050118395.1 Myxococcales bacterium
AAGCCGCGCAGCAGGTCTGCCTCGTCCGGCGCCTCAGCTCCTGCCGTTGCCTCAGCGGAGTCAGCCTGCTCTTCGGGTTTGGGCGAGCAAGACACACCCGTCATCGCGAGGCAGACAACCATCAAATTTCGGACTAACTGTCGAAGTGAGAGCTTGTTCTTCATGTTTCCCCTCGTTCCCACCGGAACGCGTCAACTTCCAGACCGTGGCCTGGATAAGTCTGAGCTGCAAATCGCTCTGGGCAACCTTCTCTCACGAGTCGTCCTGACGTCAATACCCTCACGTGTTCGATTTCTGCTGACGGGCTACGGTTTTCCGTCGCATGGTAAGGCTGTGCGCGCTTCGTTGCATGTAATGTCGGCGGTGGTGGTGTTCCTGGCGTTTACGATCTGCAGCCGCGACGCTCTCGCAGACGAACCGCCGGACACCACCGAGTCGAGCGATGAGACCGAATCGAGCAAGAAGACGGAGCTCGCTTCCAAGCTCGCGAACCCAAGCGCACCGGTGCTGGTCATCAACACGTTCTGGGACGTCGCTCAGAACGGGGGCTCTGCGCCGGACGCCCACCGAGCCTCGCTCACCACAAGCATTCAGCCCGCGCTTCCCATCGTGACCAATCGTGGAAACCTGATCTTTCGCCCTCTCGTTCCGATTGAGTTTGGCCGGCCGTATGTCGCCGGCGATGGTACGGTCGACACGGTGGTCGGCTTTGGAAACATCGTGCTCGACTCGGTCTTTGGTAAGACGTTGGACTGCGGCCTCATCATCATGGGCGGGCTGAATACGATCTTTCCGACGCACTCGAAGGCCGAGCTTCGAGCGGAGTGGACCACCGGCCCCGAGGTCGTTGTGGGCTATGGCTCGAAACGAACAGGGAACTCCTGGGGAGCGATCGTGACGCACCAGTGGAGCTTTCCGTCTCGCGAGCGAAGCGTCGGTGGGCAGTACTGGTACGCCGTCAACATCGTCGACGGCTGGCAGCTCAATGCGAACCCCGTTTGGAGCTACTCGGTGCCGACCAAGACTTTGAGGTTCCCCCTCGGTATCGGGTTCGCGAAAGTTGCGCTGCTGGGCAAGAAGAAGATCGTGCCGGTGAAATTCGGCGCGCAAGGCTGGCTCTATACGCCGCCGCCGGGCGCCAGTGGACCGGAGTGGGCCGTTCGCGTCGTCGTTTCCCCCATCGTCAACCGGCCCTGGCAGAAACACGGGCCGGGGACGCTTCGCAGATCTCGCGCCGCTGACCACTAGAGGAGCCGACCCAACTTCGGTAAGGTCGGACCTTCAACGATCTCGCGTTGCTGCCCCTGAGCGAGTGCCCGACGAAGACCTTCGGGTTTTTTGCCCGAAGGTCGCAGTGACTCGCGCCTTTCATCTCCAGCGATTCGCACCACTTTGCGACCGCTCCGTCCTTCGGGTTATGCACCCGCAAGGTCGCGAGTTGCGGCGCACTCGAGATCGAAAACGCAACGTTTTCGGACGATCAATGCATCGCCTGGGCCACGGATTTCAATGCGCCGTGACAACTCATGGCACCGTTAAGGCACCGAGCCAAAAAGAAAGGCACTCAACGTGATCGCTAAGTGCCTGACTTCCTTGGTTGCGGGGGCCCGATACGCACAGCGTTGTCCAGTCGAATTTGGGGTGCCTATGGAGGCGCTGATCGCGGCGTAAGTGCGTGGGACTCGAGCGCGATCTGCCAGCATCACCGCATGAGGCGATCCTTGGCTCACGCGGGCTTGGTCTTGCCCCCGAAGAAGTTGCTCTGGGTTCGGTAAGCTAGGTCGCAGGAACTTCGGTGTCTCGCCCTCGGCGATAGAAATCGACCTGTGCGTTGCGTGGTGTTGCACGTTCTTGCACGAAGTTGCGTGGCAGGCGCGGCCGATTGCATGATCGATCCGATTGTTGCGCTCCCTTGCGCGGGGGTTGCACGTCCTACACCGATGTTGACGCTGTTGCGCAGGGCAAGATGTGGGATTGTAGGACATCGAAGATGTCTCAATCCCGGCGTGCCGCGCTCAACGCCTTCGGCTTATTCGCGGCGGGGCTCAGCGAAGGCGCCAGCATTTCGACGCCATTCGCGACTTCCCTCCAGGGCGATCGACCGGAAACACGCTGAAAACAGAGGGGCGGACGACGGGACGAGTCTTGACGGCGTCCTGCGGCCATGGAGCTTCACGCCGCGGCTGCGCGCGAGCACGATTCCTCGTTCCTACGTGCCCTGCGCTCCGGGGCATGGCGTGCTCCGCCGCGTCGACTCCGAGCCCCGCAACCTTCCTGGGGAACTCGGCTGGCAGGATGACGAGCGCGGCGTCCCCTTGTCCGTGAAGCGCGAACTCAGGCCGTTCGTTCGCTGCGGTGTGCTCGGGTATGGGTTTCCCGACGACGCGCTAGAAGCGCCCGCTGATCGTGAGTCCGGTCACACCCGGTGTAATGGCGACTTCGGGCTGTGCTTCATGCTCTTTGCGAAGGCCTCGGCGCTTTAAGAGAAGAGCGCCGCCAGTCACGATCATTGCGGGCCCTAGGACAAGGCTCGTCACCGCAGCGATGTTGTCGGGACACGCTACGAGATCGCAATCGCTACGATCCCGACTCCGTGCTTCCTGGATAGGAACTGCTATCAATGGGAATGCTGCGCCGGCGCCGATCAGCGTCCATCCGGCAATGTTTAGCCGCCGCTGCTTCTCTTTGAACGCTTGGGCGTCTGCGGAGTGGTCTTGCGCTTGCGTTGCCGTCGGATGCGGTAACCAGGCGAACAGCGCCGCGAGTGCGATAGTTTGGAGAGCAAGTTTCATTAGGTGGCTCCGCCGGGCAAACTCACCTCGTAGTCGTACAGGTCTTCTTCTGATTGCGGCCAATCCATCATGGACACACCGAGCCCCGTCATAGCCATTAGGAGCCAAAGACCGGCCTCTTTGCTCGTCATCGTCATCCTACCCTCCCTCTGGCTCAGCGCACTCGTCAAGCCCGTATGATTCGCACGCAAGACATGTTCCATTCGGTGCAGCGGGAAGAACCGACGCAAGAGCAGCGGCGAAAGGTCACACGGTCGCGCAGATATTTCGCAGCAGCGAACAGAATGCGTTGGACCTGAGAGATCGCTCACAGCTCCCTTCCTCGATCGGAGCGATTTCCACGGCGTCCACTTCGATCCGGGAGCTCGATGGCGCGGGCGACACCGTCTCTGGCACGACTCCCGGCGAAACGTCGCCAGGTGTCGTTTCGTCCTGGTCCCGATACGGGTGGCGCAGCCAGGAGGCGGCACTGCGGGCGGCACTTACTCTTCGAACGTCGGGAACGGGGCTTCACGCGCGCGA
>JASFKY010000407.1:0-3308 GCA_050118395.1 Myxococcales bacterium
ATCTCGCGATCTGATCGCGAAGTCCCTCGCAAAGCGTCCATCCGGCCTGGAGGGGTGGCACGACGAATGCGACCCCCTCGATCCGCCGATCGCTGATCGCATAATCAGCGAGGCGGCGAATCGCCGCCAACGAGGAGCTCCGGCGCAGCGATCCGGCGTCGAGGATTCGGCGGATCCAGGGCAGCGGTTGCCGCGCTTCCACGAGATGTGGTCTCAGACGCACCGCGATCCAGCGCCCCTTGGGTCGTCCGAGCCAGCGCGCGATCGCCCACAATGGTAGGAGCGGAACGCACAGTAGATTTCTGATCGAAAAGACGATGAATCGAAGCATGGCGTTTTTGCCTATAGTGACGGCCTGTTATGCTGAAAGCGTGGGGGCCGGAAATCTTTACCGGGGACAACCCCTCTGCTAGGAACTCTTAGCACTGCGCAAGGCGAAGGAGCACGGCTCGAAACGATGGCAAGCCCCCAGATGGTGATGTACGAGGAGGAGTTTGCCCAGGTCCAGGCCGTGACCGACCGCCTGGTCCAAGACGCAAATGCGCGGGTGGTCTTCGTCGTCGACAAGAACGGACAGCTGATTAGCGCGTCCGGCGACACCGGAGATCTCGATACGACCTCGCTGGCCTCGCTCGCGGCAGGAAACATCGCTGCCACGGGAGGCATCGCCCAGCTGCTGCGCGAGCAGGAGTTTGCGACGCAATATCACGAGGGGGTCCGCCAGAACGTTCACATTCAGGTCGTCAGCGGACGCGTCATTCTTGTGGTCATCTTCGATAATCGGACAAGCTTGGGCCTGGTGAGGTTACGAGTGAAGCGGGCAAACGAACAGCTGACCCGAATCTTCGACATGGTGATGGCCAAGGCTCACGATCCCTTTC
Organism: Myxococcales bacterium; assembly: GCA_050118395.1. GTDB lineage: Bacteria > Myxococcota_A > Polyangia > Polyangiales > Houyiibacteriaceae > SG8-38. Next base: position 882 of record JASFKY010000407.1, read on the forward strand.
AGCGGACGCCTTTCGCGGAAATTACCGATGACGACATCGACAACTTGTTCAATGATTGACTGAGAAGGGCTTGGGGGGATGTCTTTCATCAACTATCTATCGCGCGAGATCAACTGCAAGATCGTCTACTACGGTCCTGGCTTGTGCGGGAAGACGACCAACCTGCAGTACATCTACAATCGCACCAATCCCGAAGCGAAGGGCAAGATGATCTCGCTTGCCACGGAGACGGAGCGAACGCTCTTCTTCGACTTTCTGCCACTGGAGATTGGCGAAATTCGCGGCTTCAAGACCCGGTTTCATTTGTACACGGTGCCCGGGCAGGTCTTTTACGATGCGAGCCGCAAGCTGATCTTGAAGGGCGTCGATGGCGTAGTCTTCGTTGCGGACTCACAGATGCTCCGCTCCGAGGCGAACATCGAATCGATGGACAACCTTCGGACCAACCTGGCCGAGCAGGGCTATAACCTCGATAGCCTTCCCTACGTCATCCAGTACAACAAGCGCGACATGCCCAACATCTCTTCGGTCGAGGAGCTTCGGTACACGCTCAACACCGGGCAGGTCCCAGATTTCAGCGCCGTAGCGACCACCGGCGAAGGCGTCTTCGAAACCCTGAAATCCGTCGCCAAGCTGGTCCTGACCGAGCTCAAGCGCGGCGCCGCCCGCTAAAGGACACGCAGCCCCTCCAAAACCATCGTCTTTAGACGATGAAGTTGAGGATTTTGTTGGGGACCCAGATGGTTTTCCGGAGGGGTTTGTCGCCGAGTTGTGCGGCGATGGGCTCGACCTGCCGAGCGGCCTCGACCGCCTGCTGCTCGGTCGCATCCTTGGGCAAGGTAATTCGGCCACGAACCTTCCCGTTGACTTGGACGGGAACCTCGACTTCGTCCTCTTCGCACAGCGCGGGATCGTAGGTGGGCCAGGTTTGCTCCTGGATGCTCGGGGAGTGTCCGAGCATTTCCCAGACTTCCTCGCCGAGATGCGGCGCAAACGGATGCAACAGCTGCGCGAGTGTTTCGAGCGCAGCGGAGGGCACCCTCTCGAGCTTCATGAGCTCGTTGGTGAGCACCATCATGGCGCTGATCGCGGTGTTGAAGCGCATCGCTTCGATGTCGTCGGTGACCTTGCGAATCGTTTGATGCAGCAGACGGGTCAGTGAAGCCTCCGGCCGCGCGGCCGCGTCAGCGCGCAACGCCACGGCGTACACCCGATCCAAAAAACGACGCACGCCTGCAATCGAGCTCGTGCTCCACGGCTTGGTGGCTTCGAGCGGCCCCATGAACATCTCGTACACGCGCATCGCGTCGGCGCCGAAGTCGTTCACGATGTCGTCGGGATTCACGACGTTGCCTCGTGATTTGCTCATTTTCTGGCCACCCTCGCCGAGGATCATGCCCTGATGAACGAGCTTCTTGAAGGGCTCCGTCACCGTCACGATGCCTTCGTCGTAAAGCACTTTGTGCCAGAAGCGCGCGTACAACAGATGCAACACCGCGTGCTCTGCACCTCCTACGTACAAGTCGACGGGAAGCCACTTCCTCGCCAGCTCGGGCATGCAAATCGCATCCTCGTTGTCGGGATCGATGAAGCGCAGGTAATACCAACAAGAGCCAGCCCACTGAGGCATCGTATTGGTTTCGCGAGCGAACCACCGACCGTCTTTCTGGAAGAATCGCCAGTCGGTCGCGCGAGCCAACACCCCTGCCGGATCCTCGCCCGGCCTGTAGTCGTCCAGCTCGGGCAGCTGTAGCGGCAGCTCACTCGGATCGAGGGCGATCGGTTGATCGTAGCGAATCACGCAAGGACCGCCCGCCCGGGGATCTCCTTCACACTCGATCGGGAAGTAGATGGGAATGGGCTCGCCCCAGTACCGCTGACGAGAAAAAATCCAATCGCGGAGCTTGTATTCGACCCGAGCGCGACCACGGCCCGCGGATTCCAAATCGGCGGTGATCTGCTTCTTGCACTCTGGGGTTGGCAGTCCGTCGTACTTCCCCGAATTGACGGCCATGCCTGGCTCGACCATGGCCTCGCTCAGAGCGGTTTGGGTCGGGCGGCCCGTCTTGCTGACCACCTCGACGATGGGAATCCCCTGCGTCTTGGCAAACTCGAAGTCCCGTTCGTCGTGTGCGGGGACAGCCATGATGGCCCCGGTTCCGTAGCCCCAGAGCACGTAATCGGCGATGTAGATCGGAATCTCGGCTCCGTTGACCGGATTGATGGCCAACCCGCCGGTGAACACGCCGGTCTTTTCCTTGCTTGCTTGGCGCTCTCGCTCGCTCTTGTTTTTCGCTTGGCGTACGTACGCGGAAACCTCGTCGCGGTGATCGGGCGTGGTGATGACTTCGACCAGAGGGTGCTCCGGCGCCAACACCATGAAGGTTGCGCCGAACAGCGTGTCCGGCCTGGTGGTGAACACCTCGA
>JASFKY010000408.1:0-3285 GCA_050118395.1 Myxococcales bacterium
ACCGAGAAAGCTCGTACCGCCCAACCAAGGCTGAGCTGGGGTCAACAACCCGAGGATCACGCCTTCGATGGTCGGATGGATGCCCGACTTCAACGTGCACACCCAGATGTAGATCCCCACTATCACATAGAGACCGACCGCACGGACGCCGAGCCGATTCATCGCCACGATCAACAAGACCCCCACAGCCGAGGCAGCCAAATACGTGGCGCTGATGGAGGAAGTGTAGAAAACCGCAATGACGATGACAGCCAGCAGATCGTCGACAATTGCCAACGACAACATGAGCACTTTGAGGCCGTGAGGAATGCGATTGCCCAGCAACGACATGCAACCGACGACGAAGGCGATGTCGGTTGCCATGGGCACGGCCCAACCTCTTTCTCCGGGTCCTCCGTATTGCAGAGCGAAATATATGGCAATGGGCGCCGCGACCCCGCCGAGCGCTGCAGCAACGGGCAGCGCGACCTTCTTTCGATCACTGAGCTCGCCGATCACCAGCTCGCGCTTGATCTCGAGCCCGATCACGAAAAAAAAGATCGCCATCAAAGCGTCGTTGATCCAGTACCAGAGCGGGTACGAGAGGTCCACGCCGCCCAACGCGATCCGGAGATTCTGATCCCAAAACGCTCGATACGCTCCGGCGTAGGGCGAATTCGCAGCGATGAGCGCGACCGCGGTGCAGATCAAGAGAAAGACCCCACCAGCCGACTCCACATGCATGAAAGCCTGAAGCGGCCGCTGCACGCGCTGGATGGGGCGCTCTGGCAGCCGGGAGATTCGCGAGTAGGAGAGCTCGGGATCGGCCATCGGCAACCGACTTATCGCGGAACGTGCTAGAAGGCCAGAACCGATGCCGACGACCGAGACCATCGTTGCCTGGCTTTTCCTCGCGGTCAGCCTCGTAGGCGCGGTATTCACGCTCAACGCCTTCATGCCGGTGCGTCGAATCCCCGCCCTGTTCGTGCCGAGCTTTTTCGGCTCCTGGCTTACCGCAGAGCTCGCTCTCCATCACATCGTCTGGCAGGCCCTGTCGACGGTCGTATTCGTGCACTTTGGCGCCTTGACCCGATGGCCGGGCGTGGCGGGCATGGTGATCACGGCCGCCTCGTGGCTCGGTTTGCTGGTCCTCTTCCACGATGGGCGGAAGACTCGCGAGATCTTCCAGCGCGCTCTTTCCGGCTTTCCCGAGCTGAAGGACCCCGTGCGCCTACCGGCCAGCCAGTTGCTGATGCCCTTTCGCTTTCGTCGACGCGGGGTGAAGGTGATCCGGGACGTGACCTACCGCAAGATCGCCGGGAAGAGCCTGAAGCTCGACGTGGCCATGCCCGAGGAGCCCGGAAAGTCTCGGCCGGCGATCATGCAAATCCACGGGGGCGCCTGGATCATCGGCGACAAACGCGAGCAAGGATGGCCCTTGATCGGGCATCTCGCGGCCAACGGTTGGGTTTGCTTCAACGTCAACTATCGGTTGAGCCCTGCCGCTACCTGGCCCGATCACCTGACCGATTTGAAGTACGCGCTTCGATGGATTCGCGAGCACGCCAGCGAGTACGGAGTCGACCCGAGCTTCGTAGCGGCCACCGGAGGCTCGGCAGGAGGCCATCTCACGGCGATGATGGCCCTCACCGCCAATGATCCCGAATACCAACCCGGATTCGAGGACGCCGACACCAGCGTGCAAGCTGCGGTTCCCGTGTATGGGGTCTACGATTTCACCGACCGGCTCGGCACGATGCTCGAGCGTTTTCGCAAGCAAATGCTGGAGCCGATGATCATGAAGGCATTTTTCGACGAGGAGCCGGAGAAGTTTCATCGTGCCTCTCCGATCGATCGAGTGCATCCCGATGCGCCGCCGTTCCTCATCGTGCACGGCGACCGCGATACGCTTGCACCCGTGGAAGATGCCAGGCGGTTCTCCGAGACGCTTCGTGAAACGTCCCGAGCGGAGGTGATTTACGCGGAGCTTCCGGGAGCTCAACACGCCTTCGACATCTTCGCCTCGCCGCGCACGGCGCGGATGCTGGACGGCACGCTCCGTTTCCTGACCTCCATACGGGAGGATGCCAAGAGCTCGAACGTCGAGCTCCCTCGGGCTAGTCGTAAATCAGCTTGATCTCGATCGTAACGGGGCCGCCCTTGTAACGGAACGTGGCGTCCTTGTACGCTGGAGGGCCGAAACGCTTGGGCTTTGCATTGTTCGATACGCCCCACGGTTCCTTCGGACCGCCGATTACGTTGGTATCGAGCTTTCCATTGCGATTTCGATCGAGAAACACGGAGGCGGCGTATTCACCAAGCCCTGTTCGTTTGAATACGCATTCGACCACCTTTTGTCCATCGACATCCACCCAGGTACGACGAAGCGCGCGACGATGCTTGCGCGGAAACCCTTTGTTCTCCCAGAACAGGGCGCAAGCCATCTTCCCTTTTTCACCGTCCTTGAGGCCGGTGATCTTCAACGTGAGTGTGTTGTGGGCAGCCGGATCATTGTCGTTGGCTTGCGCCGCGGATCCGGTCAGCAGGAACGCGCTCGCCAACGTGACGGCCGCCAATGCCGTGCGAGCCAGTTTCATCCAAACCATCGACTGATCTCCCGATTCCTCTCGGTGCGCCCCGAAATCTCGCGCATACCGATTCGACGCAAGGTCGGGGCCAATGTTTAGACGAGACCGTGATTTTTGCCAATTCTGGGGGTCTCGAGCCCTTTCTAGCGGCGTATGAAGGTCCGGATTCTGGCTACCGTGGGCCCGATCTGTGAAAATGGTTGGCCCGAGCAAGCAAACGGAGTCGTCATGATCAAGCTCGTTCAGTGCGTGCGCCGAAAACCCGGCCTATCGAGGCAGGAGTTCCGCGAGCTCTGGCCTCCATACGCGCAACAAGCAGGGGAGTTGGCCCGAGCATCCAATGCAAAACGCTGTGTGGTGAGCACTTCGCTGGCCGTCGAACAAAATTTGGAAATCATGCAATCGCGCGGCACCAGGGCTCCATACGACGGAATGGTGGAGATCTGGTGGGATCGTGGAAGCGACGTGGTCGCATTCGTGGAATCGGGCGCCGGCGATGCGCTGCTGGAAGACTTCCGAAGGTCGCAGGAAGCGTTCATGGACCTTCCCAACTGCACCTTTTTCTTTGCCAGCGAGGAAGGCGCCTAAGCGGCGCGTCGCTACGCCTCTCACTATGAAATCATTGTAGAAAACGGAAAACGAACGTGCCGTCTTGACAAAACGAACGTTCGTTTTATTATTTCCTCGTGAGCAAAGGCGAAGAGACCAAGCAAGCCAT
>JASFKY010000409.1:0-3267 GCA_050118395.1 Myxococcales bacterium
GCGATTGGGGCTACGTGCAGGCGCACACGGCCACTCACCTCGAGGGTCGTCTCGATACGGTGTGCGCGATGACCTGGTGCCTCGGGCACAGGCGCTGAAACCGGGCGCCGCGGAGATCGCAGGGGCTCGGAAAAAGGCGCGACATGGGCTGGAGGGGGCGTGCGAAGTGCCAATCGGCATGGCTGCAACCACCTCCGATTGGCGCGCCTTTTTCCGAGCCCCGGCCTTGGTGGCTGGCGCTGGCCTCCGATACCGGTCTCACCGGCGCGCGCGATTTACCTCGCTGACCTGCTCGTTCAGCGTCCAGTAATCGTAAAGCACGCCGATGAGAAGCAGGCCGCCCGTCAGGAAGTAGATCAGCCCGGTGAGGTACTTCCCCATGTAGATCCGATGGATGCCCCACACGCCCGTAAAGGTTAGAAGGATCCACGCAACATTGTGACTCACGGGCCCCGTGTCGTATCGGAGCTCGGCGGAGCGGTCCAGCGAGGGCATCAGGAAGAGGTCGATCAGCCAACCGATTCCGAGCAAACCGAGGGTCAAAAACCAAATCGTGCCCGACACCGGCCGCCCATAATAGAAGCGATGGGAGCCCGTGAAGCCGAAGATCCACAGCAGGTAGCCGAAACCTAGATTGTGGGTGTCGCCCTGGGCCATCTGGGACGCCTTTGTCCCCTCAGCCCTTGCTGATTTTGCCTTCTTTGTGCGGCTGGTGGCTACCGCACTTGGGGCAGAACTTCTTGATGTGGAACTTCTCGGGCATGTTGCGCCGATTCTTGTCGGTCACGTAGTTGTCTTTGCCGCAGGTTTCACAACTGAGCTTGATGAGATCGCGCATGGGATTGCCTTCCCCTCTGGAGGCTTTGGAGGGCCGGCAGTGTAGCCGGGCTCGGGGCCCCGTCAAACACACTCGGGAGGGCTGGATTCCAGACCGGGATCCGGTGTAAACCCGCGACGATGTTTCAACCCACCGGCACCGCGGGTCGGCCCGCCGAATACATCGCCCGTCGAAGCAGCACCGTCGGCGAGATGTTTCTTCAACGGGTCGAGCGCGACACCGATCTGCCCGCATTTTTCTTCAAGGAGGCCGGACGATGGGAACCGGTCCGTTGGACCGAGTTCCTCCAGCATTCGTCGGCGATCGCTTCCCATCTCCTGCGGCTCGGCCTCCACGCGCAAGACAAGGTCTGCGTGGTCGGAAGCACCGGTCCCGCTTGGTGTTACTGCGACGTGGGGGGCCAGTTGGCCGGCGCAGTCACGCTGGGCGCGTACCCGACGCTGACGCCCAAGCAGCTCGCGTACATCCTCGATCACGCCGACGTCAAGGTCGCCTTCGTCGAGGGTCTCGAGGAGATCGAAAAGATCCTGGCTCGCCGAAACGAGCTGACCCAGCTCGAGCAGGTCGTCGTGTGGGACACCACGGGCGCACAGAAGTTGATGGAGGCGCACGATTGGCTCGTTTCATTCGACGAGGTGCTGAATGCGCCCATCGACCGCGAAGCCATCGAAGGCCGTGTCGCCTCGGTCGACCCTGCAAGCACCGCCATCATCGTCTACACCAGTGGCACCACCGGACCGCCCAAAGGCGCGATGATCTCCCACGCCAACATCATGGCCGTGATGCGGGACCAGGACGAAGCCTTTTCCATCGCCGAGGGAGACGTCGGGCTCAGCTTCTTGCCCATGGCCCACGTGGCCGAGCGAGTACTGGCTTTCTATGGGCGCATCAACACGGGAATGGTGACGTATTTCGCGTCCAGCATCGCCAAGGTGCTCGACGAGGTCGCCGAGGTACGACCGACCATTTTCGGCAGCGTGCCGCGGATCTTCGAGAAGGCCTACGCCAAGATCATGAGCACCGTGGAGCAGGCCCCTCCCGCGCGGCAGCGAATCTTTCGTTGGGCCGAGCGCGTCGGACGCGAGTCGGTGCGCCATTGGCAGGCGGGCAGACCCATCCCGCTCGGTTTGAAGCTTCAGCACAAACTGGCGGACCGATTGGTGTTTTCGAAGCTCCGTGCGGTGTTCGGCGGCCGGGTGCGCTACTTCATCACGGGCGCCGCGCCCATCGCGCCCGAGATCTTGGAATTCTTCTGGGCCGCAGGATTCCCCATTTACGAAATGTACGGCATGACGGAGTCGACGGTGATCACCCATGCGAACGTACCTGGGCACGTCAAGCTCGGATCGGTCGGCCGCCCTCTGAGCATCGTCGAGGATCGCATCGCCGACGATGGGGAAATCCTGATCAAGAGCGAGGTCGTCTTTCAAGGCTACTACAAGAACGCGCAAGCCACGGCCAACACCATCGTCGACGGTTGGCTTCACACCGGCGACGTGGGGAAAAAAGACGACGACGGCTTTGTCTACATCCTCGACCGAAAGAAGCACATCATCATCACGGCGGGAGGAAAGAATCTCACCCCGGCAAACATCGAAAACGAAATCAAGGCCTCCGACTCGTTGATCAGCCAAGCGCATGCCCACGGGGACAAGCGGCCCTATCTGGTCGCGTTGATCACCATCGGCGCAGCCGAGGCGGTCGAATGGGCGCGGCAGCGGGGCCTGATCGACGCCATGGCTGCCGAAAGGCACCTCAAAGCGCTCACCGAAAATCCGCTCGCCCGCTCGACAGAGCTTCAAGCGTTGATGGAAGAGGTCACAGAGGACCGGGACGTGCAAAAGCGCATCGTGACGGCGGTCCGTCGCGCCAACGAAGCGCTTGCGCGCGTCGAGACCATCAAGAAGATCTACATCCTCGATCGTGAATTCAGCGTCGAGCAAGACGAGCTCACCCCCACCTTGAAGATCAAGCGAAAAAACATCGAGACGAAGTTCCAGGAGCTCTTCGATCGTCTCTACGAGGACGATGGGTTTGGCTTGGTCGTGATCGAGGCCTAAGCTTCGACCCGATGCGATTCTTTTTGGTATGCCTGAGCGTTTGCTTGTGGTCGTCGAGCGCGCTGGCTTTCGAAGGCGAGCTCCGAGCCACCCTATCGAGCCCGCAGGGCGTGGCGGCCGAGGTGAGAGCTCGATACGGCAAGAACGGTGACGTGCGAATGGACCTGCAGTCGAGCGATGCCGAGGGAAAGCCGCTCCTGCAGACGACGATCATGCCGGCCGAGGGAACTCACTACTACACGATCTCACACCAGCAGAAGGCCATCGTGGAAATGCCCTACCAGGCTCTGGCCAAGAAGAGCCACCAGGTGACGGGGTCCGGCGAAAACGAAAACCTCGAAGTGCAAAAGCTCGGAACGCAGACCATCA
>JASFKY010000410.1:0-3264 GCA_050118395.1 Myxococcales bacterium
CCAGTCGATTGCCATCTGAGCGACCCGGGCTCGCCGTCAGAGAACCTCGAGAAGAGGCTCGAAGCTCACCAGCTCGAGCTGCGGCAAATACTCCTCGATCGCTTCGTGCTGCAGCCGATGGCAGATATCCGGCCGAAAGAAGTGCTCGCCGACCCGCAAGACGTAGTTCAACACGAAAAAGCGGTAGGCCTCCCTCAAGAAGAGCAGCTCTTCTTTGGTGAGACGGTGGACTTGGTGGTACGCGCGCAAAAACTTCATGAACCGCTCGTCGAAGAATGGATCGACGGTGTAGCTGAATGCGGTTTGGTCGCCCTCGGCGCGGACCACGCGGGCGCAGAAATAAAAGTCGAGCATCCGCGGCTCGATGCGAAACCAATCGTAGTCCCAGCGCGAGAAGAATTTGAAGCCGTCCCCGTCGAAGCCGATCGAAAAATTTCCGATGTTCCAGTCGATGAGGACCGGGATCTTCGTCCACTCGTGGTAACCGAGGTCGTCCGCGTTTCCGAGAAAGGCGTCGCAGTGGGCGCGCACGAAGCTGACCGCCGAGTCCATGAAGCCTCGCTCACGGCGCCACTCCGAGCTGCCGATGGCATCGTGGAGGCTTGCCACGTCGGCACCCAGCGACTGCCAGGTGGGCCTCACGCGATCCGAAATCTCGAGGCATGCGCGATGGAAGAGGCCCATCTCCTCTCCAAAGGATTCGACCTGCGAATCGGTCAGCACCTTGGGAAGAAAATCGTAAAAGGGCTGATGCCCGTAGAACACCACCCACTGGTCTTCCTCGCGGTAGGTGAACACCTCCCCGTTCTTGAGGAGCACCGGCGCCAAAAACGTGGCGTACCGCGTGCCCCGTAGGCGGTGAATCCATTCGTGGATTCGATAGTGGTCCTGTCGGAAGTGCACGTACGAGCCATAGCTCGACCGTTTGGCCACCACGGCGTGCCCGTCATCGAGAGACAGCAGATACACCGAGTTGGTCGACACGCGAGCGCTGATTTCGCGCACCGCGACCACCTCCCGGTAATCCCCGTAGGCATCCCAGGCGGCGGTCACGATGGGTGGAACGGCAGGCTCGGTCACGCGAAAACGGGCGCTTCTTACGCTTGGGCCGCGTGAATGTCCATGATGTCGTGTAACAGCTTCACCGCATCGGACTCGGAGCGCTGGAAGGCGTTTCGGCCGACGATCGAACCGTAGCCTCCACCCTTGGCAATCTCGCGAATCTCTTCGAGGACGGCATCGGTGGCTTTTGCGGCGCCGCCCGAAAAGATGACGATCCGCTTGCCGTTGAAAGCCGACTGAACGACGTGACGGACGCGCTCGGCCAGCGTCCCGATGGGAATGTTCTCATAGCTCTTCTTGGCGGCCTTCTCGTAGACCACCTCGGTGGGCGGTTTGACCTTCACCACATGCGCCCCGAGCTGGCAGGCGATCTGGGCCGCATAGGCCACCACATCGACCGCGGTCTCTGCTTCTTTGGGCATGTCGCCGCGTGGATAGGACCAGACGATGGTGGGCAGACCGACCGCGCGAGCCTCGTTGATGAGGTCGCGAAGGTCTTGGTACATCTGGTTGCGAAGACCACTGCCCGGATAGATCGTGTATCCGACGGCCGTACAGCCGAGCCGGAGCGCATCGTCGACGGCCGACGTGAGCGCCGAGCAAGGCGCCTCCGGGCCACCAAGCGAGTCGCTATTGTTGACCTTGAGAATGAGCGGAAGCGTCCCCGAATACTCGTGCGCGATCGACTCGATGAAACCGAGCGGCGCGGCATACCCATTGCAGCCCGCTTCGACGGCAAGCTTCGGATGATACGTTGGGTCATAACCAGGCGGATTCGGTGCGAACGAGCGAGCTGGCCCGTGCTCGAATCCTTGGTCCACGGGCAGGATGACGACCTTGCCTGTCCCGGCTAGGCGCCCCGTGTTGAGCAGCCGCCGGAGGTTCCCGATGATCCCAGGGTTTTCTCCCGCATAGTTGGCTAGGATTTTTTCGACTCGTTCGCTCATGCCCGTCGCCTCCGTTTCTGGCTGGGACCTTAGCGCACACCACGGTCGAGAGCTAAGCCCTGGCGGCCTGCGCCGTTTGCTGGGCCTCCGCGTAAAACGCCGCGATCTCGGACGCATATTTTTCGCCGACGATGTTGCGTTTCACCTTCAGTGTGGGTGTCAGCTCCCCGCTGTCGACGCTGAACACCGTCGGCAAGACCCGAATCTTCTTGATGGTTTGGTAGCGCGCGACCTTGGCGTTGCAAGCCTCCTGCATCTGCTCCTCGATGAAACGGTGCACGGCGGGGTGGCGCGCTGCGGTCGCTACGTCGCCCAGGTCCGCAATCCCCGCCGCCGACTGGAGGTCCGGAAGCGCCTCGGGGTCCAAGACGATGAGGGCACAGAGATAGGGCTGGCGATCCCCCACGACGACGGCCTGACCGACCCCGGGAATCGATTGCAGGTACCCCTCCATCTCCGCCGGGGCCACGTTCTTGCCACCGGCGGTGATGATCAAGTCCTTCTTGCGACCCGTGATCGAGATGTAGCCGTCCTCGTCGAGGGCGCCGAGATCGCCGGTGTGCATCCAGCCGTCCTCGTCGTAGAGCTCGGCGGTCTTGTCGGGCAAGCGCAGGTAGCCCCTCACCATGTTGAGACCCCGGAGCATGATCTCGCCGTCGTCGGCGATCTTGGCCTCGACGCCCGGAAGCGGCTTGCCGATGGTGCCGAAGCGGATCTTCCCGTAGGGCTGCACGGACGCGAAGGCCGAAGTCTCGGTCATCCCGTAGCCTTCATGGATGGGCAGGCCGATCGAGGCGAAGAACTCGAGCGTGGAGACGGAGATCGGCGCAGCGCCGCTCAGAGCGACCTGGAGCTGATCGAGACCGAGCGCCTCCTTGATCTTCGAGATCACGAGCTTGTTGGCGAGGGTGCGTGACAAGCTCGAGACGGGACGACCCGTGCGCATCTCCTCCTTGAACGCCTCTAGCTCGGTTTGTCGCGCCCAGCTCGCGAGCTTGGCCTTGAGCCCGGTGGCCTCGGCGAGCTTGCCTCGAAGCGCCGCCTCGAACTTTTCCCAAACCCGGGGCACCGCCAAGAAGAACGTGGGACGCGCCGCGATCAGAAAATCCTTCACCTTGGTGAGATCGTCGCAAAAATAGGTCTCCGACTTGACCGTCAGACCCGCGAAGTTGGTCATCCCTTGCTCGGCGGCATGGCACAAAGGCAGGTAGCTCACCGCGCGTGTCTTGGTCTTCAAAAGAAACGGGAAGACTTC
>JASFKY010000411.1:0-3231 GCA_050118395.1 Myxococcales bacterium
ATCTTGGCCGGCAACCCGCTGCCAAAGCCGATCATGCTCAACGGGTCTGCCTTGGCCAGGGGCACGGCGGCAGGGCGGAACTCGATGGGCGCATGGTTTCCCTCGACTGGCCGATCCAGCTGAATCACGACGAAATCCGGCGTGACGGCATCGGTTGGGGCATCTCGTTCGAGCACGACACGCTTGCACCTGTAGACGTCTTCATCGCGGATGGGCGCAAGCAAGTCGGGGCCGTCGAGGTAGAAGTTGAACACGTAGTTGAAGCTGCCGCAGGGTCTATCGGGACTGATGCAATGACCCGCCGTCAACACCAGATCGTCATCGATGAGGGTTCCCGAGCACGAGGCAGCCACCGGCTGATTGGCGAAGCGCTCGTCATCGCAAAGCCCGCGTTCTTCTTGGAGGCTCAACGCACTGATGCCGTAGTTCCCGCCCGAGAGCGGAATGAGCCTGAAGCTTTGAATCAGGGCGACGATCGATTCGCGCGCAATCCGTTGCAGCTCGGGGTCTGGTTCGTCGTAAACCTCGAAACGGTCGTCGGTACCGTACACGACGGGAGCGCTCAGCTCTCCCACGAATGTCTCGTCGGAGGGACCGCAACCGACCCACGAGACGGCGAGCGACAATAAGAAAGCACGTCCAAGCATATTTCGATATGTAGAGCGAAGGAGCGCCGCGTGCTACTCGGAGACCCGAACTTGAATGCTGGTCACCAGATCGCCCGTGGCGGTCGCCACATCGGACACCACGACGACCGGCTCTCCAGCCTCGATGACGTTGCGCTCCCGTAGCTTGGCCAATGCATTGACGATGGTTTTTTCCGGGTCGCTCGACAGATTCATCCGAAACGGGACCACTGCGCGAGTCAGCCACAGCTTGCGCCGCGTCGTGCTCATGTTGGTGAAGGCATAGATGATCGCGCTTCGCGGTCGGTAGCTGGCTACGAGCTGGCCAAACTGGCCACGCCGCGTCATGACCACGATGGCCCGCGCCCCGAGCGAATCGGCCAACCGACATGCGCCCTGCGCGATGTGGGCGCGCTGAGTGGTCGGTGGGGGACGCTCTTTGTAGAAATCGAGCCCGGGGCCGGTCTCGATGCGTCGAGCGATGGTAACCAGGACCTCGACGCAGCGCCGTGGGTATTTTCCGGTCGCGGTCTCGCCGCTGAGCATGATCGCATCGGCCTGCTCGTAGACGGCGTTGGCAACATCGGTCACTTCAGCACGAGTGGGCAAGGGGTTGTCGATCATCGATTCGAGCAAGTGAGTCGCCACGATGACGGGCTTGCCGACGATCGCGCAGCGCCGGACGATGTCTCGTTGCAAGACGGGTAGCTCCTCGAAGGCCACCTCCACTCCCAGATCGCCGCGGGCGATCATGATCGCGTCGGCAGCGTCCAAGATGGCATCGAAATTGTCGATGCCCTCCTGGTTTTCGATCTTGGCAATTAAACGTTGATGCCCGCCAGCGCTGTCGATGATCTCGCGCGCTTCGAGCACGTCGGCGGCGCCACGTACGAACGAGAGCGCAATGAAGTCGACATCCTGCTCGATGGCAAACGCGATGTCTTCGCGATCCTTCGTGGTAATCGATGGCAGGTTCACGCGCACACCGGGCAAATTGACGTGCTTACGCGAACCCAGTGTGCCCCCGTCGAGCACTCGGCATTTCAGGCGATGCTCGGAGACCTCCAACACCTCGAGGTTGATCAAACCGTTGTCGACCGTGACACGCTCGCCAGGACGGAGATCTTTGACGAGATCCTGATAGTTGACGTGAACGCTGCGCTCCTCGGCGTCGTCCGCCAAGACGGTGAAGTAAAAGACATCACCCGTCTTGAGATCGAGGCTCTTGGCAAGCTCGCCCGTGCGGATTTCGGGGCCCTGCAGGTCCATCAAGATGGACACGGGGTGGGCAAGCTTCTTGTTCAGGCTCTTGATGTTGCGGATGACTTGCAGGTGCGAATCGTGGTCGCCATGGGACATGTTCAACCGGGCGAGATTCATGCCCGCTTGCGCCAGCCCAGCGAGCGCGTCCCACGAGCTCGTCGATGGCCCGATCGTGCAGACGATCTTCGTCAAGCGGTTGTCCGGCTTTTGCGGTGGCAGCTTCACTGGTCGGCGGAGAGTAGGCCACGGCTAGCACCGTGACAATCGACGTGACAGCCATGACAAGCCCACGAAGCCGATTAGGAGCCAGACCGAGCTCGCGTGGCCGGAGGTCATCGGCGAGGCGGAGCACGATCCATAGTTGTGAAGGGCGCCTGTCTTGGGAATCCCGACCGAATCCGCTCCGTCCGCTAGAAACGAGACCTCCTGTTCTCGGGGCTCGGCTCTGGGCTGAAATCTATCGCCGGCAGCGCGAGCGATCCAAGGAATGTACGCGGACAACAAAGTGTACACGCCTCCGTCGCCACAATCGCGCCCCACGTCCGAACGGCCTCGCGAAACCAAGCCCACCACGAAGTCTCCTTGCTCGGTCGGCACATACAGAGGCCCACCCGAGTCCCCGTAGCAGGAGTCTCCCAGGTCGTCGGCGCGGCTGGTGAGCAGCTCCTCCACACCAATGCTGTCGATGATGGCATCGGAGATGTAGAGCTCACCGGCGTAGCTGTCCTCGAGGTCGTACACGCCGTAGCCCGCCACGTACGCAACGTCACCGTAGCGGACCAGGTCGTGCTGCCGACTCGGCGTCAAGAGCGGAGCGACCGCCGGCCCGTCGAACGGATCCGAAATGAACAGAAGCGCGATGTCATTGGGAGAGCCCATCCCGCCCTCTCCTGCTCCGCTGCGGCTTCGGCCCATGATGAAATCGTGGTCGTAGTCCTCGTGGACCCTCACCTCGGTCACATCCCTGGTCATCGAGGGGGTGGCTTGAAGACTCGAAAGATGCCCTGCCACGACACGAAGGGACCCCGGAGCGGCTGGCTGCACCACGCCCTCCTCCAGCTCGACGACGGCGCAGTGAGCAGCGGTGGCGACGAGGCGAGGCGAGATCAGAACACCCGAGCAAAATCCCGATCCCGCACCTGCATGTCTTATCTCGACCGTTGCAAAAATCTGCGCGTCGGTGGCAGCCCAACCTCCCACGACGGCCGCCTGCGCAGAGCCAACCTCGGATTCCGACTCCTGCGCGAGAGGATCGCCACAGCCTAGGGTCAGACCCAAAAGGGCTACGAATGCGGCCTTGTATGCCGGCGGGGGAAGCATGGGGGGGTCAACGGCGTATCAC
>JASFKY010000412.1:0-3222 GCA_050118395.1 Myxococcales bacterium
TCATCTATCATGCCACCTATACGGAGGCCATGGCCCTTCGGCCGGATGGAACCGTGATCTGGCGAACGCCTACCGGGTTGGACTTGCCGCCCGTCGTTCCGGGCGAACGTTCGACGACCCATTCGTTCGGCTTCAACTATGCCATCGATCTCGTGGATGACGGCAACGGAGGCTTCCAGGTTCAGCACTCCGTGAGCTTCGTAGGAGGCACGGGCTCCACCCCTTCGGTCAGCGAGGACGGGACTCGGATTTACGTGTCGGACAACGAAGGCAACCTGATCGCACTGGATGATCGGTTGCAGGAACGTTGGCGATACGATCTCGGCGAGCCGCTGGCCGCCTCGGTTGCGGTGTCCCCCGACAACGACGAGCTCTACGCCGTGACGCGCAAGGACGTGTTCAGGCTGACCGACCAAGGCGACGACGCGCATCTCGATTGGACCGCGACGCTGGATGCGTTTGCGGACGATCCCGACATCGAAGTGGAGTTTCAGGCACTCACTCCCACCATCACGGCCAATGGCATCGCCATCAGCGTCGGAGGAGGAAAGCCGGTCGGCGATCGGGAGTTGATGTTGAAAGTCGGCGTCGGTCTGCCCGACCGAGACACCGGAAAGCTACGCTCTTTTACACTCGGTCGTGAAGAATCCATTGCCGTGACTTCCGTCGCAGCCGATGGGGGCATTTACACCGCAAGCTCCCCAGTTCGGCGTGTCTCGGGCAAAGCGATTTACCCCGACCTCACCGAGGACATCATCGGCGGGATTTCCCGGTACAAGCCGGTTCGAAACGATTTACTTGCGTTCGAAGCAACCTGCGCGGCGGGGGTTCGTGCACGCAACGCAGCCGGGATTTCGGATTCGGCACGCAATTCGGTGGTTGAGGATCTTCGCCAAATTCGCGCATTGATTGACCAAAGCGATGCGGCGATGACCCGTGCGGTCGCCGACGGTGACTTGGCGCAGCAATTGGCCGCTGAGGCTCGCGAGGGACTCGACGCTGCCACACAGGCTCTATCCGTGGAACAATTGCCGCAGACAGCAGACGCGTTGGTTGCCGTGTGCAACCTGCTTGCCCAGTGAGGGAGAAGGAAGAATGACTCAGTTTCGGATCGACAAGCTGGCCGCGATGATTTCGGTAGCGCTGTGGTTGGCGTCGTGTAGTGGTGACGGCGAGCAGACGGCAGTCGATGCGCCGGACGCGCTCGGTTCTTTTGCAGTGGGGCACAGCACCTTTGCTGTCGTCGACCAGCAGCGGGGGGACCGCGAGCTCGAGGTGGACGTTTGGTATCCCGTCGACCAAGCAGATGCGACGGACGGACCCTTCAGCCAATACGTCCTGCAAGAGCCTTTCACGCTCAGCTCTGAGGTGGCCGTCGACGATCTGCCCGTGTCGTCCGCGGGACCCTTCGCTTTGTTGGTTTTTTCCCATGGATTCGGCGGGATCAACACTCAGTCGACGCAGCTGATGGAGGCCCTGTCCAGTCATGGATTCATCGTGGCTTCTCCGCAGCACACCGGAAACACGGCGCTCGACTCCAGCGACCCAATGCCCGGCGAGAAGCGAGTGCCCGACGTCTCCTTCGTCATCGACCAAATGTTTGAGCGCGCAAGCACGCCGGGAGATGCGTTCGAGGGTCACATCGACGAGTCGAAAGTCGGCGTGCTCGGCCATTCCTTCGGGGGGAGCACTGCCCTGGGAATGGTGGCTGGGTTTGCCGGCGCTGAGCCCGACCCTCGCGTGCGGGTCATCGGTGTCATCGCAGGAGGGGTCGGGCCGGACAACTTCAGTGAAGCAGCGCTTGCCACCGTGACTGCACCGACGATCTTGTTGGTGGGGACCTTGGACACCAGCGCCGCGAGCAATCATGACTACGTGTTCTCTCACCTCCCGAACGCCGAGGCACTCTTCGATGTCAGGATCAGCGGCGCGACGCACACTCATTTTGCAAACGTGTGTGCAATCGGTGATTTCCTGCTCGACCTCGGGCTTACGCAGGACGACTGGCCCGGTGTCGGCGCCGAGGCTCTGATTCAACCCTACAACGATACCTGTACCGAGGGCGTTTTCCCCATCAGCGAGGCCCATCGGCTCGAGAACCTGTACATGGTCGCTCACTTCAAGCGGTATCTGTTGGGTGAACGCGGCTATGATCGATATCTTTCGTCGCGGTACGCGCAAGACAACGAGCCTGCGGTGAGCTTCGTCGCGAGGTAGACGACCATGTCGGCAACGGAGCCAGACCCGGGGGTTGCCGATGTCCTAAAAGGTCATCCGTCCGCACGAGGCCGGGACAGCAAGCGTCGTTATCTTTGGGCCGCTCTGCTGCTGCTGCTGCTGGTAGTGGGCTTCGGTGTTTGGGCCGCCGTTGGGCGTTCTGGGCGACATCGATACGTGACTGAAGAAGTGCGGCGCGGAGATTTGGTCGTCACGGTCACTGCGACCGGCAACCTCGAGCCAACCAATCAGGTGGAAGTAGGCGTCGAGGTTTCGGGAACCATCGCAACGGTGGAGGTGGACTACAACGATCGTGTCGAGCGCGGCCAGGTGTTGGCGCGCCTCGATCCGACCAAGTTCAAGGCGCAAGTGGTCAGGTCGCGGGCTGCCTTGCAATCGGCCAAAGCGCGCGTCTTACAGGCGCAAGCCACCGTGGACGAAAGCCGCGCCCAACTCCGGAGACTCACCAGGCTCAGAGAAGTGAGCAAGGGGACCGATCCTTCCCAAGTCGACATCGACGCCGCAGATGCCGCTTGGAAGCGGGCCTTGGCCGAGCGAGCAAGCGCCAAAGCCGATGTGGCGGAGGCAAACGCAACTTTGGAGTCGAACGAGATCGATCTTTCCAAGACCGTGATCCGTTCACCGGTCGACGGGATTGTCTTGGTGCGCACGGTGGAGCCAGGACAGACCGTTGCCGCTTCTCTGCAAACGCCGGTGCTGTTCGTGCTCGCCGAAGACCTCACGAAGATGGAGCTGCACGTGAGCGTGGACGAAGCCGACGTAGGCAAAGTTCGGCCGGGTCAGAAAGCCACGTTCAACGTCGATGCCTACCCCGACCGTACTTTTTCGGCGCAAATCACAGACATTCACTTTGGCGCCCAAGAAATCGAGGGCGTCATTACGTACGAAGCCGTGCTCGACGTCGACAACCAAGATCTCTCGCTCCGGCCCGGGATGACCGCCACCGCAAACATCGTGGTCCAAAAGGTGACCGATGTGCTGCTG
>JASFKY010000413.1:0-3203 GCA_050118395.1 Myxococcales bacterium
CAAGCCATGAACACGGGCCACGAAGGGTCGATGACCACGACACACGCCAACAGCGCCAAAGAAGCGTTGAAGCGTATAGAGACATTGTGCCTCATGGCGGGGCTCGATCTGTCCTCGTCGACGATCAAACAGCAAATCGCCTCGAGCCTTCATATCATCGTTCAACAAACGCGCTTCTCGGATGGCTCTCGACGCTTGACTGCAATCACCGAAGTGGGGGCGCTCACCGAACAGGGCGACATCGCGTTGCACGACATCTTCGTCTTTCAAAGGACCGGTCTCGGCCTTGGAGGCGACGTGCTCGGAGAGCATCGATCAACCGGATATGTACCGAGTTTCATCGAGGAATTCATCACCCAGGGGCTCATTTCCGATGAGGTCTATCTATGAGCAATTCCCTCACGTGGTTGCTTTGGGCTGGCAGTGTCTTGTCGATCGCCGGTGCCGCAACAGTCGTTCACCTCACCCTCGTCCATGGCATGGGGCCCGTGGCGGGCGTCTTTGCAGACCACGAAGCTCGTTTGAACCGCCACACCACGTTCCTGATGTCGTCGGTCCGAGGATCTCAGGTCGCCCGGGCTCAGCTCCTCACGGTGGGTGCAGCTCTGGTGCTTTGGATAGGCACGAGGCAAGCGCCTTTCCTGCTGCTCGTGCTTGTCGCAGCCTTGGCTCCTCAAGTCGTGCTGCGCAAGCAACACGTTGCCCGCGTCGCAAAGCTCGAATCGCAACTCGATACGTGGCTGCTCATGCTTGCCAATGCACTGAAAGCAACGTCGTCCGTCGCGGACGCGATTGCTTCTACGGTGGCACTTGCTCCGAGACCATTTCGCGACGAGCTAGACCTCCTAGTCAAAGAGATCCGGCTTGGAATCCCGCTCGATAGGGCGCTTCAGTCCACTGGGCTCCGGATTGGCAGCGCCATGATATCGGGGGCGCTCGGCGCGATCATCGTGGCCCGGCAAACGGGCGGGGACCTGCCACGGGCCTTGGAGCGAGCGGCGGCGGCTCTTCGAGAGTCGGCTCGTCTCGAGGGGGTTCTCAGGGCGAAGACCGCCGAGGGCCGTGGCCAGGTGGTCGTGCTGGCAGTGGCGCCATTCCTTCTTTGCGTCATCATCTCTTGGCTCGATCCCGGCTGGTTCGACCCAATGCTCGATCGAACCTACGGTCGGGCCATTCTCGGGGCCTGCGCGCTTTCGTGGCTAGTTGCCGTCGTATGGTCGCACCACATCGTCCGGGCGGACTTGTGACTGGGATTCACCAGGTCCATCTGGTCGCGTCCGTTCTTGCGCTCGTTCTCGGCGCAGCGGGAGTAGCCTTTCAAATTGCCCGGGTGCCAATGCTGGAGCGCCCCATGTTTGGCGTGAGAGGCATGAAACGCACCAGGGCTCTGCGCGCGAGTCGCCTCTTTGCTACCTTGGAGCCTCTGGCACGCTTGTGCGGAGCGTGGATCCGGCCGCTCGTCCTGCCACCCGTACGACACAAGGCCAAGCTCGCGTTGACGCGGGCGGGTGAATGCCTCGGGCTTTCGGACGATGAGCTCTTGGCTACGACCATTTTGTCTGCGACTGCCCTTGGGGCGGCGAGTGCCGTGGGATGCGTCTGGTTAGGCTGGCATTGGGCGTCCCTGCCGCTCGTGTCGTCCACCGGAGCCTATCTCCCTTGGCTGATCGTGCACGCCGTGGGAACAGAACGCGCCCGCAGGATCAGTCGCTCGCTTCCCGGAATCCTGGAGCTTGCTGCAATGTGCATGAGCGCCGGGTTGGACTTTCCGGGCTCACTCCGGCGGATCGTGAGCAGCGCGCCCGATTCCGAAGAGCCGATCGTGGAAGAGCTCGGTCGTGTCTTGCAGGAGCTCGACCTCGGGTACACTCGCCGCACTGCCTTGGAAAGACTCGCGGAGCGAGTGGCGATCGACCCAGTTCGGGAGCTCGTCAGCGCGATTGTCCAGGCGGAACAGAAGGGAAGCCCGCTCGGACCCGTGTTGTCCATTCAGGCCCAAACACATCGGCTGCGCCGGAGCATTGCCGCAGAGCAAATCGCCTCCGATGCGGCGCTCATGTTGATGGGCCCCATGACGCTGATCTTCGTTTGTGTCATCGCTCTTCTACTGGGGCCGGTCGTGGTGCGGCTCATGACCGGCGGGTTGGGGGTGTCATGACCCAGCGCGCGCAGCTCCGCCTGTCAGCAGGCAAACGCAACCTTTGTGTTGCATCGTTCGTCGTCCTCGGCCTCTTTGCGGGGCTGGTCTTCTGGGCAAAATGGCTTCCCTCGAGCACACGAGGCTCTTTTCGCATTCCGCAGCCTCCTGACCTCTTCCAGTCGGAGGCCGGTTGTTCTCGTGCCCACGGCCTTCATGACTTCGCCAACGAGCTGGAACAGCGCGCACGGCTTCGCGCGGAGCGATATCCCTACGATCCGCAGGATGGAATCGAATCGATTCGTGATTTTCGACGGGCCAGAGATTGCTACCGGTCCGTGGGGGCCTCCAATGATGCGACTGGGGCAGAAGCCGCCGCAGCCATGTTGCAAGCTCAAATACAGACCGACTATGCCTCTGCGCGCGTCAATCTAGCCCGCGCGCTCCAGTCACGACGCTGGACCGTTGTCTTGGCCGAGGCCCGCTGGCTTCGTCGGCTGACTCACCATCTCGGAGGACATGACTATGTGGAATGGCTCGAAAGCGTCATGGGCCGCGCCTCTGCGCGCAGGAGCGCTGAACCCTAGTCTCCAAATCGCGGGCGTTCTCGTATGCCTCTTGGCCCTAGGCACTGGCTGCAGCCAGGGCCTTCCGAAACGAAACGCGGGTCTTTCGAACGGGGAAGGCAGCCCTGTGTCCGCCGATCGCCTCTTCGAGCTTGGTCTTCACTACGCCAGGCAAGGCGACCTACAGCGTGCAGAACAATACTTGAGCGCAGCGCGACACCATGGATATCACGAGGCAGACGTCGTTCCTTGGTTGGTCCGAGTCTGCGTCATCGCAGGGCGATATCATTCGGCCCTCGAACACGGCGTCCAGTATCTACGGAAATGGCCCAATGACTGGGCGCTACGTTTCGTGATCGCAAGCATTCACGAAGCGTTGGGTGACTTGAGTCGAGCTCAAAGCGAGCTCGAAGCAATCGTCCGAACCGAACCGGACCGAGCTCTGCCCCATTACCGCTTGGCGACGATCGTCTCTGTGCAGCATAGGGATCCGGCCGTCG
>JASFKY010000414.1:0-3183 GCA_050118395.1 Myxococcales bacterium
TTGAACGAATCGTACTAGGCGACCTCGACGTTGAAGAGGCCTCCCCCGAGCGGCCCGCGAATGCTGGCACCATATACGCCGAGCCGAGCATAGGTCAGTCGTATCGAGGTCGGGTCCCCGGGCACGAGGAAAGTGAGCGCGTTTGGTTGTCTCCAAAAACCGACGTATCCGTAGGCCGCCAACTCGTAGGCTCCGATGGTTCCGTAGAGCCGGCCGTGCACGGTGCCGTTTTTGAGCCGTTGCGACGGATCGAGCGGGGTGATTGGGGTCAATTCCGAGCGGTCGCCGATGATGCCGGGGGTGGGACCGAGTGGATTGAAAAACGACAGGCGTTCCCCATCGATGAAGCGATCCGGCTCGAAGATCGGTGTCCATACCAGATCGAGGCCCACCTTTTCGATGGTGAAGGTTGTGATGATCGAGTTCGAAGGCGCCTTCAAATACTCGTCCGCACGGCCGATGAAAAAGGAATTGAAGTCCTTGGGAAACAGATCGTTCAAGAACAGGAAATCACCCGTGCCCCAGGTCAAGACCTGGCGCCCGAAGCGCATGTTGAACCACGAGCTAGCGCGCACGAAGATCGATGCGTCACGAACGTCGAACCAAATGCTTCGTGTCACACCGTCGAAGAAGATGTCCCCGCGAAAACGAGCGCTCGCAATCTCGTGTGTCGCATCCAAGTTCAATCGAAAGCGAGCCTCGTTGGCCACGAACTCGTTCGCGCTGGCGTCACTGGAAACGACACGTGGCGCGACGAGAGCTTCCACGAAGCCGCCGATCTGGAAGTTGAAGGCTCGTTGCCCGCCGCCGGAGCTATCGCTCGCTTCCTCTTCCCACTCGTCGAACTGGTCCCAGGCGCCGCCGGCCGAATCATCGGCTCCTTCGCTATCTCCTGCTGCTTCTTCAGCCGTCTGCGCCGTCTTCGCTGCATCGACTGGGCCCTCCGCACCGGCCTCGAGACTCTCCTCTGTGTCCGTCTCGCCTGACTCTTCGACCGTGGAGGGGCTGGCGGCCTCTTCCTCCGCTTCCCCCGCCGGCTCTTCGCCCTCGGGCGTGGCACCGCCTTGCGCTTGTTGAGCGAACGCCTCGGACGCCATTGCCAGAGCGGCAAGCGCTGCAGCCGCCAACGCGAGGCATCGAAGCGAGCCCTTGCCCTGACGGCACTGCCTCGTCGCGCACATGGGTCTCATTTGGCTACTCCTCGTTTCGTCGGTGGTGTTCCCGTTCTACCAAAGACTCACCGGAGCCATTTTTGGGGAGGGTTGCGCAAGGAGGACTCCACGAAGATGTCCTCCGGAATCCCCAGGTCGTACTGGACGTTGCTGAAGTCGCTCAAGGTATAGCCACCGGACTCCAGGTCGCTCACCTTCATCCGCGTGATCGTCGGAAACCCCTCAATCGTCTTCACCTGCGCGGTTTCGATCCGTCGGTAGACCTTGCCCTGGGCATTTTCGTACTCGACCTTGCTCGGCAGAAAGGTCTTCTTGTTGATCCAGAGCGTGTAGTGCGCGAACTCGACACCGGTGGTGTCCTTTGGGGTGCTCTTGACGACGTACTCGGTATCGGTCGTCTTCACGAGCTCGTGGTTGTCCTCGGAGGGATGCCGGCCCGAGATGTCTTCATAGAAGAAGTGGGTTCCGACGAAGCTCGTACGCTCGTCGCTGGCTGCGATCCTCTTGACCAGATCCAAGCCGGGAAGGTAGAGCCACCGGTCATCGTCTTTGCCGGTGTGCTTCTTCACGAGAAATGCCGTGTTGCGTACGTCCGCTGGTTGATCGAAAACGACCAAGTAATTCTGATCGCCTCCATCCTTGAGGTCACGTCGCAACACCGTGAACTGCCGTCGTTGCGAGCGCCCTTTGCCGTCCACGATCATCATTCGTACCAAGGCGCGTCCATCCTTGCCGGCGTAGTACTGCGCCAGATTGGTCTTATCGACGATCTTGCGTGCATCCTTCAGGTCTTGGGCGCCCGAAAAGGAGGGGGCCAACGAAAATGCGATTCCGACGGCAAGCGCCGCCACCCAGGATTGCGTGTTGGTTTTCATGTCGTTTGCTCCTTTTTCGTGACCAATTGCGTCGACGCGTGGCTCCCTCGCTTCGACGCCCGCTCCCGCTTGGGCGAAAGCCAGTTTTGAATGTTGATCATGATGGCCGGCAACAGCACTACGGTGACGATGCTCGACACCGCCATGATGGCGGCCATCAACAAGCCCACGGTGTTGTACGGCACCAACGGAGCCGCCAGCAGCGGCAGAAACCCGATGGCTATCACGATCGCGTTGCGCGTGATCGCCCTTCCCGGCTCCTGGAACATGAGCATCATCGTCTCTCTCCAATTGCCGGTCTCAGCCTGGATGACCCGACTGCGCTCGAGGAAGTGGATGGCGAAGTCCACGGATAGGCCGAGGGTCAACGACGACAACACCGCTACGGGCATGTCGTAATCTTTGCCGATGAGGCCGATGAGACCGTAGGTCAGCACGATGGTGATGGTGAGCGGAACCATGCTGAGCAAGCCGTACAGGGGTGAGCGGAACAGCACGATCATCATGATGAACACCATGACGAACGCCCCCATCAAGCTCTTCAGCATTCCTCCCACCATCTCGTCCTGCCAAACGACGTTGAGGTAGGTGAGCCCCGCCCACTCGGGCCGAAGCCCCTCGGGTGGTGGATTCTTCTTCAAGAAATCGTCGAGCGCCGTTTTGACCGCCATCATGTCCTGGTTGTCCCCACTCTTGAGCTGCAACCAGACAGTCGCTTCTCGATAGTCGGGCCCGACCAAGTGCCATAGGTCGTTCGGCCGATGGGAAGACTGGAACTGAAGAAGCGTCTGGGCGACGGCTTCACTGGTATCGGGAATGCGATAGTCCTTTTGGTCTCCGCTGATCAGCTCCCGATAGACGGTCTTCACCACGTCGGTGATGGAGTTGGTTTTGCCCACCAACGGATTTGATTCGGCTTCTCGCTGAAGACGGTCGATGTAGGCGAGGGACTCCGGCTTGAGAAAGGTCTTGCTCTTCGTCTGCACTTCTTCGAGCGCGGTTTGGACTTTCTGCCACTGCGCCGACTCCTCACCGCTCGTCTCGAAAGACAGAGTGGAGGTAGCTTCGATCAGTGCGTCGGCCACGGTCGTGGCCTCTCGTTTGCTGGCGGCGTCGGCGTCGTCTTTGAGCTGGTC
>JASFKY010000415.1:0-3180 GCA_050118395.1 Myxococcales bacterium
TGTGGAGAGGTAGGGGAAGTCGTTGACTCCAATACCTGATAGAGCGCTTCGGGGCGAGCGGGCGTTCTTTTTCCTATGCCCCCACCTGCGGGAGGAGTAGTGTCTACGGGTTCGGATCGGCGACGATCACCGGCCGTCGCGATGAGAGCCGGGACCACCGGGAGGGTTCATGGAGCACGTCGAGGGTGCCAAGACGTTCGGCGTCGCCGGTGCGACCTACGACTCGTTCATGGGCCGCTACTCGCGTTTGCTGGCCGATCGGTTCGCCGATGCCGCAGGTGTTCGGCGCGGGCAGACGGCGGTCGACGTTGGCTGCGGTCCGGGAGCGCTCACCTCGGTGCTCGTCGACCGGCTCGGCGTCGAGGCAGTGGCCGCGTGTGATCCTACATCTGGGTTCGTGACCGAATGCGCAGCACGGCTTCCAGGGGTTCGGGTCGAGGTCGGGCGGGCCGAGTCGATCCCGTTCGAGGCGGGCCGCTTCGACCACGCCATGGCGCAGCTCGTGCTGCATTTCGTGTCCGACCCAAACCGGGCGGCAAGCGAGATGGTGCGGGTCGTGCGCCCGGGTGGGGCGGTCTCCGCGTGTGTCTGGGATTTCACGGACGGCATGGAGATGCTGCGCTGTTTCTGGGATGCAGCGCTCGAGATCGACTCAGACGCTCCAGATGAGGCGCGAACGTTGCGCTTCAGGCGCCCCGGTGAGATCGCCGGATGCTGCGAAAGAGACCGGGCTGTTCGCGATCCCCGTACCAGCCGACGCCGAAGCCGTCTCCGTTGGTCGGCGTGTCCTTAGACCGCGAGGACATGCTCTGGTCGATGAGGTTGTGTTGCGGTTTGAAAAGCAAATCCTCGAGCGGGATTGAGCCTCCTGAATATGCGAGCCAGCGGCACATACTGCATCCTCCTCTGGCGCCGGAACGAGGGCGCGACGCCAATTGGTAGCAGACCGGTCCGGCCAATCTATCCGGGTCCCTGGGCAAGCACACGACGGCCGATGCCCTCGGCCATCAATCGGTGAGGTGCCGAAAGATCTGCAGGTTGCCTGTCCGGCAGACGATCTCTCGGATCGGATGGTCGTAGCTACGACGGCTTCGCAGAGGCTGCGGCATGGGTTCGGGTCTGGCACACTGATCCGGTCTGAGGGAGCTCGAGTTCCGGACGCAGGGGTGGGCGGTTTCACCTTTAGTTTCCGGGGTGTCGCAGTTGCGAGCAGGGGTGTTGCGAATGTCTGCGGACGCAGCAGTGCTACGTTCCCTCGCTGTAGCGAATTTCGATGGACGTCGAGCTCATATACAACCCTTCGCTCACCGTAGCGATCGCGCTTGCTGCGGGCATGGTTACGCAGTCGATCGCGTACCATCTCCGAATACCGAGCATCGTCTTGCTGCTCGGCGTTGGGGTGCTGTTGGGGCCCGAGGTTGCAGGCATCGTCAATCCGGAGTCGCTGGGCTCCTCTTTACACGCGCTCGTCGGTATGGGCGTTGCGATCATTCTTCTCGAAGGTGGGCTTCAGCTCGAGTTGCGCCGACTTCGCCGAGAGCAAGTCATCATTCGGCGCCTCGTCACGCTGGGTGCGGCGGTCACCGCGATCGGCGGAGCGCTCGCGGCCCACACTGCGCTCGGTTGGGATTGGCGTCTGGCTTCTTTGTTTGGCGCATTGGTGATCGTGACCGGACCAACGGTAGTGACTCCGCTCCTTCGGCGCTTGCGAATCCGCGGGACTGTCCCGACGATTCTCGAAGCCGAAGGCGTGCTCATCGACGCGATCGGTGCCATTGCGGCAGCGGTCGTTCTAGAGGTGGTGTTGCGGCCCTCGAACGAGAGCCTCGTCCTGGCCGCGCCGCAGATCGCCTTGCGGCTCGGCTTTGGCGTTTTGGCGGGGCTACTGGCCGGGGGCGTGCTCGCGGGTTTGCTCAGATTCCGCGGTCTGATTCCCCAGGCATATCACAAGGTCTTGACACTCTCGATCGCGGTTCTGATCTACGAGTTATCCAATGCGATCGTGCACGAGAGCGGCCTTGCCGCAGCCACCATCACCGGCATGGTCCTCGCGAACTCTCCCATAAGAAAGAGCCGCGATTTGGTCGAGTTCAAAGAGCAATTGACCGTGCTGCTCATCGGGATGCTCTTCATCCTACTCGCAGCGAACACTCGGGTCGCCGACATCGTCGAGCTCGGCTGGGCTGGAGCGATCACGGTGGTCGCGCTCATCGTATTGGTTCGTCCGATCGAAGTGCTCCTGTGCTCGATGGGCACTTCGCTGTCATGGCGAGAGCGAGTCCTGATCGCGTGGATTGCCCCCCGCGGTATCGTCGCCGCAGCAGTCGCATCCTTGTTTGCCATTCAGCTGGAAAGCGAAGGCGTTGCAGGAGGTGCGCAGCTGCAAGCACTCGTGTTCGCGACGATCGCCGCTACGGTCATTTGGTCGGGTCTCACTGGAGCGGCGGTCGCTCAACTTCTCGGTCTCCGCCGCCGCTCGGATGCGGGTTGGTTGATCTTGGGAACGAATGAGCTCGCGATCGAGCTAGCACGGTTGTTGCAAACACCGCGGCAGCAGGTGGTATGTGTGGACGACGACCCGCGCCGGGTGCAGGCCGCGGAGGAAGCGGGGATTAGGGTGCTCCTTGGCAACGCCCTCGAAACGCGGCTCCTGATGCGCGCCGAAGTCGGGATCCGCACCGGCGCAGTAGGTATCACTGAAAGCCCCGAGGTCAATCTCTTGTTCGTCAACAAAGTTCATCAGGAGGCCAAGGAGCAACGCTGTCTCGTCGCCATAGACACTTGGTCGACCGGAGTCACGCCAGGCATCTTGGAAACCAAGGATGCTGACGTGCTTTTCGGCGGAGCCACCGATGTGGCTTACTGGAGTCAGCGCATCGACCGCGGCGAGGCTCAGGTCGAATGGTGGTCCTGCGGTGCCTGGCGGCCGAAGGGGATCTTTACTGAGGGTGAGAGTCGTCCCGCGTACCTGCCGATGGTCCGGCAAAGATGGAGGAGAAGGATCGCGGTGGGAACCCGGACACGATTCTGGCGAAACGACAAATTGGCGATTCTGGTCGACCAAGCCCGCCAGGAAGAAGCGCACGAACGATTGCAGCGCTCGGGGTTCGTGCGCGGTGCGGGCGCGAGCGCTCCGTGAACGCCCGAAAAACTTGTGTTTTTGCACGGAAGCACGGGGCG
>JASFKY010000416.1:0-3172 GCA_050118395.1 Myxococcales bacterium
TGGTGGAGCGGAACGCGGGTCGTCACTTACGTGGTGATTCCCGTCCTCACCATCATCGCGATGCCCGGGGAGCGAATCCGCGACTATTATCTTTCCTTTCGAGGTTTTCGGAAACACCTCTGGATTTACTTGGTCTTGTATCTTCTCGTGCTGCCCGCCGTGCTCTTCGTGGCGACTCAGGATCAATTCCTCCGGACCTATCCTTTCTACAAGTACGCGAACCAATCATGGTGGCATTTCGCGCGCTGGGAGTTTCTTTACGCCACCCAGTTCTTGGCGCTGGAATTCTTTTTTCGCGGATACATGTTGCAGGGCCTTCGGCACAAGTTCGGGTATGGCGCCATTTTCGTGATGGTCGTTCCGTACTGCATGATTCACTATCCGAAGCCGCTTCCCGAGACTCTGGGCGCCATCGTGGCTGGGACGGTTCTAGGCACGTTGGCGATGCGAACGCGATCGATTTGGGGAGGCGTGTTGATCCACGTCGGCGTCGCGTTGACCATGGATTGGCTTGCCCTTGCCCAGTGCCCTGCGGCGGCGGATGGCCCCTGTCGCTCGCGCTGAGCGTCAATCTTCGAGGCTGAGGGCACCGGTGGGACAATACTTCACGGCGAGCTCGACCTGCTCCCGGAGCCGCTCCGGGGGCTCCTCCTGCAGGATCGTCAAAAAGCCCTTGTCATCCACCTCGAAGACCTCCGGGGCTTCGCCCATGCAATTCGCGTGTCCTTGGCAGAGATCGAAATCCACTTTGATTCGCATCGACGACGCCCCTCCTTTGGAAACGGCCGCATCATACATTTAGAATTCAATTACAGAAATAGGAATTGCATTCTACACTGCCAACCCATGTCGGAACCCGCTGCCAAAGCACGAGACGCCAAAGTCTCGATGTATCGGTCGTTGGTGGTCGAGGCCGCCGAGCGCCTTTTTGCCATGCGAGGGTACGAGCGCACCAAGATTCAGGAGATCGCCGCCGCCTCGGGGCTTTCTCTCGGGACCCTCTACTCGGTTTTCGATGGCAAGGCAGCAATCTACGAAGCCGTGCACGACGAGCGGCTGGCGGAGTTATTTGCTTTGACCGGCCGGGCGATGAAGACCGAAGCCGCGGCAGCCGAGCGCTTGCTGCAGGGGAATCGCGTCTTCGTCCAATGGTTGGGCGATCATCCCCACTACCTGCGAATCCATCTCGAGGTCGGAGGCGCCTGGTCGTCCAATCCACGACGGGCTGAAGCCGGCCTCATGAGGGCATGGCACCGCGGCATCGACCTCATGGCTCGCGTGATCGGCCAAGCCATCGGTGACGGCAAGCTATGGGAAGGCGACCCGGTCCTCATGGCTCGCCTCATGGCGGCGATTCAGCAAGTTTTCATTTCCGACTGGTTCGAGTCGGGTATGCGAGAAGACCCGGCAAGCCTCGCTTCCAGAATTGAAGAGCAACTGCGACGCAGCCTCTTTAGGAGCACAGCATGAGCGTACGAAGCACTGCCACCGCGATGACGTCGGGCCGACCGAGGAAGCCACCACGGCTCAAGGGTGGCTTTCCCGTCATCGGACACACCATGGCTTTCGTGAAAGACACGATCGGGCTGCTTCAAAGAACCCACGACGAATGCGGGACCGTCGGCCGGTTCAAGCTCTTTGGGAAAAACATGATCCTGTTCACCGGTCCCGAAGCCCACGAAGCTCTGTTTCGGCAGCCCGACGAGGTGCTCAGCCCGAACGCCGCATACAAAATGATGGTCCCCGTGTTCGGTGAGGGCGTGGCATACGGTGCGGAGCCCGCCAAGATGGCCGAGCAAATGCACATGCTCTACCCGGCGCTTCGCAACAACCGAATGCGCACCTACACCGAGATCGTGGCGCGGGAGACGCTCGATATCATCTCGACCTGGGGAGACGAGGGCGAAATCGAGGTGAGCTCGTTCTTTGGGATGCTCACCAACTTCACTTCCAGCAGCTGCCTGCTAGGCACGGAATTCCGAAACGAGATGAGCGAGGAGTTCTCGAGGGTCTACTACGACCTCGAGCGTGGGATCGTCGCCTGGGGATACATCCATCCGTATCTGCCGATTCCTGCATTTCGCCGACGTGATCGAGCGCGCGCCAGGCTCGGCGACATGGTTTCGGAGATCGTCCAGAAGCGCAAACGCTCCGGCTATCGAGGGGAAGACTTTCTGCAAACCTTGATGGACGCACAGTACTCCGATGGGAGCAAGCTGAGCGATCACGAGATTACCGGGATGCTCGTCGCGGCGATGTTCGCCGGTCATCATACCAGCTCCGTGACCACGGCATGGACTTTGGTCGAGCTGCTGCGTCACCCGCGGTTTCTGGATCGGGTGCGCACCGAGATTCGACAGCGGTATGCCGAGTCCGAACGATACGACTTTCAGTCTTTGCGGGACCTCGAACAGACGGAGGCAGCCGTCAAAGAGGCGCTTCGCATTCATCCGCCTTTGTTCATCTTGCTTCGCGCGGCCCTTCAAGACTGCGAGATACTCGGTTATCGCGTGAAGAAAGGAAACTGGGTTGCCGTTTCGCCGATGGTGGCTCACCGAGACGATCGGGTGTTCCAAAGCGCCCTCGAGTATGATCCCGACCGCTACGCTCCAGGGCGAGAGGAAGACAAACGGCCCTTCGCTTACATCGCGTTTGGAGGCGGTCGGCACAAGTGCATGGGCAACGCCTTTGCCATCCTCCAGATCAAAACCATCCTCGCCGTGTTGCTCAACCGATACGATTTCGAGCTCGCCGGTGACCCCATCGAGACCGACTTCCAAGGCTTGGTCCTAGGTCCGAAACCGCCAATCACCGTTCGCTACGAGCGGCGCGGAGCATGAGCGCCAACCCCACGCCACGCTGGCTTTCGGCAAATCCGAGCAAGGCGTGGGCAGAGCGGTTTTTCCTGGTCTATTCGCCTATATGGATGGCCGGAATGGGTCTGGTCATGGGCCTCGGTCTTCCCGCTCGAATCGGAGATTGGGGCTTCATCGCCATCGGCTTGGCCGTGGCATTGCCTCTGGTGCTCATCCCGGCCTTGTTTCGCGACGAGCATGCGTTGGGCCGGCCTTGGTACCGAACGTATTGGCTGAAGGCCAATCTCTACATCGCGATCTTCAACGTCGCCGCCAACTACTTCGGCTCGGAGTATTTCTTCGACGTGTTGGGCATG
>JASFKY010000417.1:0-3139 GCA_050118395.1 Myxococcales bacterium
TGCAAGCTCGATGAAGGAAGCGCCTGCGAGAAGCTCGGCGCGAGCGGATTGAAGATCGACGCCGGTTCGGACGCCGGCCATGAGCACGCCCGCTTCTTCGAAGGTCTCCCGAATGGATGCTACGAGCAGACCCAACCCGAGATCGGGGTCGCTCTCACCCAAACGCGCCACCAGCTCCTGGGGTGACTGATCGATTCGGCCGAGCCATGTCGGGTCCACGTCGGACCGATCGACTTTGCCGCCGGGGAAGACATGGGCGCCGCCCAAAAAGCCGCTCCGCTGATGCCTGCAGAGCATGAACGTCTCGAGTCCGCCGGAGCCCTCACGTAGGAGGATGACGGTTGCCGCGTCACGGATCGGCTTCGACGCCGTCGTGGAGCTCATGATTCGCGTGACACCAACACGTGTGTCGTGGAGACCCCGATCGCGTTGGCGATGCGGGCCAACGTTTCGAGGGACGGAGTGTGTCGTCCCGCCTCGACACGCGCGATGTTCGGACGGTGGATGCCGGTCCGACGTGCCAGCTCGGCCTGTGTCAAGCCTGCCTCCAAACGCAGCGCGCGAAGGCGAGCGCCGAGCTTCTCGCCGTCGATTGCGATGTCAGCTCCCCCGTCGGTCGCATCGGAGGCGAAGTGCGTGGTTTCGACCGTCAGCTGGCTGACCGCACCGCTCTTCAACCGAAGAGTCGCTTTAGACGCGCTCGCATCGACGTGGATGCTGATGACTTCCGATCCATCGTCCGAAGCATCGACGGGCCGAGAGTGCAGAATGGCTTCCCCGTTGCCCATGATGGCGAGCACGTCGTCGCTGCATGGAGAGAGAGTGACGAACGCGAAGCGTCGGCTCCTCTGCCGATCGACGCGTCGAGAAATTGCAGCCGCAACCTGGGCTACGTCTCGATCGCAGCTGGTTACCAGACCGTGACAGAGCTCGGTGACGATGTCTTCGAGGGCATCGCGATCTCGATCGAGGTGTGCGATGGGTAGCACGCCGGAGGCGCGTACGAAGCCGATCGTGGCAAGGAGCTCATCGGCATCGAGCCCCGCACCGTCGATATCGACGATGACTGCTGCCTGACCTTCCACAGCTTCCGCCAGCGCACTCGGCGCGAACACCCTGCAGTCGACTCGGTGCGGAGTGAGGGCGTGCCGCCACATCCGTTCAATCGGCTCGCGCTCCGTCAACAAGGTCACGCTGAGTGTCATCATTCCTCCGTGTGCGGGAGCGATGAGGTTTACACTCCCACGTGGGGAAGCTCAACCGTCTTAATTTCTGCAAAGCCGAGTCCGGGCCAGACTTGGCTTGCCGAAAATACCCGCAGTTGACACCGGACTGCCCCTTTGCTACCTCGACGGCCTTCCTACCGGGTGGCGTTTGTGTTCTCGCGCTGGAGGGGAACCGCCGATGTTCAAGTCGACCTGCGTTTTCTCAGGAAACTCCAATCCGGCGCTTGCCGAGAGGATCGCCAAGTACCTCGAATTGCCTCTGGGGCGGGCACGGGTGTCTCGCTTTTCGGACGGCGAGGTGTTTGCCGAGATCAAAGAGAACGTTCGCGGCGTGGATGTGTACGTCATCCAATCGACATGCGCCCCGGTCAACGACAATCTGATGGAGCTACTGGTGATCATCGATGCGCTCAAGCGCGCGTCCGCCGGGTCGATCACCGGGGTGATCCCTTACTATGGTTACGCGAGGCAAGACCGAAAGGCAGCGCCTCGGACGCCGATCACGGCCAAATTGGTCGCCGACTTGCTCAGCGCTTCAGGCGTGGATCGGGTCGTGGCGATGGATCTGCACGCAGCCCAGATTCAGGGTTTCTTCAATACTCCATTCGACCATCTGTACGCGCTGCCCGTCTTTCTGCAGCACCTCAAGCCGCGATTCCAGACACCGCCGGTCTTCATATCACCAGATGCGGGTGGGGTGGAGCGCACTCGCGCCTACGCCAAACGCCTGGGGGCCGACCTGGCCATCATCGACAAGCGTCGCGAAGCCAAGAACGTGAGCGAGGTGATGAACATCATCGGCGACGTGAAGGCCCGAGAGTGTGTGATTTTGGACGACATGATCGACACGGCGGGTACCATCACCAATGCAGCCCGAGCACTTCACGAAAAGGGCGCCGAAAGGGTCTTGGCCGCCGCCACCCATCCGGTCCTGTCCGGTCCCGCGCTGGAGCGCATCACGGACTCGCCCCTCGAGGAGGTCATCGTCACCGACACCATTCCCCTCCGGAAAGAGGCGGAGGAGACGGGGCGGTTCCGCGTGCTTTCGGTGGCAAGTTTGCTAGGAGAGGCGATCAAACGGATTCACCACAGCGACTCGGTGAGCTCGCTGTTCGTATGATTGGAGTATTTGACGATGGAAACGACGACGTTGCAGGCTGAGGTCCGCGCGAGCCGCGGAAAGGGGCCAGCGCGTCGGCTGCGTGCGCAAGGAAAGCTTCCGGGTGTCTTTTACGGCCCCGGTGTCGAGCCCACGCCGCTGACCCTGTCCCCCAAAGAGCTCGAAAAGGCGCTACGAGGCCAGAGAGGGCGAAACGTGGTGTTCAAGCTCTCGGTAGGGGGCGAGGTTCAGCTCGCCATGGTCAAGGACGTGAACACCGATCCCGTCACGCAGGAGCTCCTGCACGTGGACTTGTATCGCGTCTTCGAAGATCGGGAGCTCGAGGTAGAGGTGCCGTTCCACACGCACGGCCGAGCAGCCGGCGTCGTACAAGGTGGCATCCTGAATGTCACGCGACGCACCATCCCCTTGCGGACGACCCCCGCCCGGATCCCCGTATCCATCGACGTGGACGTGACCGAGTTGGCTCTCAAGGATTCCATCGCGGTGGAGGACATCGAGCTTCCCGAAGGCGTGGTTTGCACGCTGTCGCCGAAGCTCACGCTGGCCATCGTATTGGAGCCTCGCAAGGCAGTGCCGTTGCCGGGCGAAGAAGCAGCGCCAGGATCCGAGGCGACTGCCGAGGGCGAGGCGGCCAAGAAAGCCGCCGGCTAGCCTTCGATTGCATCGTGACCGTGCACCTCATTGCGGGTCTCGGCAACCCAGGCGCCAAGTACGCAGGTAACCGCCACAATGTGGGATTCCTGGTCCTGGACGAGCTCGCTCGACGATGGAGTGCGCCCAGCTTCCGTTC
>JASFKY010000418.1:0-3135 GCA_050118395.1 Myxococcales bacterium
GGCGGCCTCGATTCCGGTGGCTCGGCCCGCGACCACACCACCGAGGCCGGTGGTGCAACCCTCGCGCCGCCCGACCCCACCTCCGCTGCCGATCGGCGGTGCGTCGGCGCGGCCCATGGCAGCGCCCACTCCCGTCAGCCGAGGCTCCATGAGCGGTGCTTCGGTTTCGTCGGTAGCGCCCGTGGCGGCCTCCTCGGCGCCTCCTTCGCAGCCTGCGGCGGCTTCGTCGGGGCCTTCATCCGCGCCGTCTTCATCCATACCCATGGGGGCGGTCGGAGCGGCGCACGCCGCAGCGTCGGACTCGGTCGTCGAACGGCTCCAGACCCTCGGCCTCACGCCCGATCAAGTCGAAGGTGTGCTCAGGCTTTCCGCAGAGGTCGTCGAGCGCGTCGTGTGGGAGGTCGTGCCCACGCTCGCCGAAGCCATGATCCGTGAAGAGCTGCATCGACTCGTCGGCGACTGAGGCTTGACTGCTCCGCCATTTCACAGCACACGGTCGGGCGAATGAACGCTCAATCCGACGAGATGCCAAAGCAATACTCGCCGACCGAGAGCGAGGCCCGGTGGTACGAATTCTGGGAGCGCTCGGGCTTTTTCACCGCATCCGAAGACCCTGCGGACCATCGAGCGACGTATACGCTGGCCATTCCTCCGCCCAACGTCACCGGATCCTTGCACATGGGCCACGCATGCCGGACCACGTTCGAGGACGTCCTGTGCCGATACAAGCGCATGCTCGGATACAACACCCTTTGGATTCCGGGGATCGACCATGCGGGGATTGCGACGCAGGTGGTGGTCGAACGACAGCTCAAGCGCGAAGGTCTCACGCGCCACGACTTGGGGCGTGAGAAATTCATCGAGCGGGTTTGGCAATGGAAAGAGCAATCCGGCGGCCGGATTCTGCAGCAGCTTCGAAAGATGGGCGCGTCGTGCGACTGGAGCCGAACGAAGTTCACCATGGATCCGGACATGGTTCGGGCCGTGCGCGAGGCTTTCGTACGTTTGTACGAGGAAGGGCTCATCTACCGTGACACTCGCTTGGTCAATTGGGACGTCGAATCGCAGACGGTCCTTTCCGACCTCGAGGTCGAGCAAGAGGAGAACGTCGAAGGCACCATGTTCGACTTCGCCTATCCGCTTGCAGACGGCAACGGAGAGGTCGTGGTCTCTACGACTCGTCCGGAAACCATGCTCGGCGATACGGCCGTGGCCATTCACCCCGACGACGCGCGCTACCGCCATCTTCACGGCAAGTACGTCCGACATCCTTTCGTCGATCGTTTGATTCCCGTGATACTCGACGCCGAGTTGGTCGACCCGAAGTTGGGGACCGGCGTAGTCAAGGTGACTCCGGCGCACGACCCGAACGACTTTGCCACGGGCAAGCGACACGGGCTCGAGGAGATCAACATCCTCAATTTGGACGGAACCCTCAACGAGAACGCGGGCCCCTTTCAGGGCCTGGATCGCTTCGAGGGCCGCAAGGCCGTGGAAATCGAGTTGGCCAACTTGGGCCTCGCTCGCGGCCGCAAGAAGCACATGATGACCCTGCCCCGCTCGCAGCGTTCCGGCACCATCGTGGAGCCGATGATTTCGACGCAATGGTTCGTGAAGATGGAACCCATGGCGGCGCCGGCCATCCGAGCCGTCGAGGATGGCGCAATCCAGATCCTGCCCGCCGAGTGGACCAAGACGTATTTCCATTGGCTGCGCAACATTCAGGACTGGTGCATTTCCCGGCAGCTCTGGTGGGGTCATCCGATCCCCGCTTGGTACTGCAGGGACTGCGACCACGTCACCGTGTCGCGCGAGGACCCGAGCCGGTGCGGCGGATGTGGGGGGCGCTCGCTCCGGCAGGACGAAGATGTGCTCGATACTTGGTTCAGCTCGGGTCTTTGGCCGTTTTCGACGCTGGGCTGGCCAAACGAAACCACCGCGCTCGAACGGTTCTATCCGACGCAAGACATGGAAACGGGCTACGACATCCTGTTTTTCTGGGTCGCGCGGATGGTCATGATGGGGCTGCATTTCATGGGCGAGGTGCCTTTCACGCGTGTTCTGTTGGCCGGCCTGGTCACGGACGAGCGTGGCGAGAAGATGAGCAAGGTCAAAGGCAACGTCATCGATCCGCTCGACGTGATCGGCGGCGCTACGATCAACGAGCTCGTCGACAAGGCTCGGCAAGCTGGCGCGACCGAGGCGGGCATCAAGTACCTGAGGGCGACGTACCCAGGCGGCTTTGCCGCATACGGGGCCGACGCATTGCGGATGACCTTGCTCAGTTACTCCCCGCAGTCCCGACGAATCGCCCTTTCCATCAAGCGCATCGAAGGCTATCGCAATTTCGCGAACAAGCTGTGGAACGCGTCACGCTACGCACTGATGCGGCTGAATGGATCGGACACCGTCGCTATCCCGCGTCGGCCGGAGCCTCGGGCCTTGGCAAACCGTTGGATCGTTTCCCGACTCTATCATGCACTCGACGTGGCTTCCGCTGGCCTCGATGCATACCGACTCGATGAAGCTTCCGGCGCGCTCTACCATTTCGTGTGGGATGAGCTTTGCGATTGGTACCTCGAGCTCAGCAAGCCAGCCCTCGACAGCGGGGAATCGACGTTGGTGAAAGAAACGGAGGCAACTCTGGTCCACGTCTTGGAGACGGTCCTTCGTGCACTGCATCCGATGATGCCGCACATCACGGAGGAGATCTGGCAGCGTGTTCCCAAGTGGCCCGACGCCCCCGCGAGCATCATGATCAGCCGGTTTCCGTCGGCCTTGGTCGACGCCAAGATCGATCGCGCGGCCGAACGAGACTTCGAGGTGCTACAGGCTTTCGTCGGAAGCGCTCGAACGATACGGGCCGAGCACGACGTTCCCAAGAGTGAGGTCATGAGAATCCATTGGCACACGGACGACCCAACGAAGCGCGAGGTGCTCGAGGCGGAACGGTCGACCATCGAGAGCTTGGCCCGCTGCCAGATGTGCTTCGAGGCGGATCGAGACAAGCTCGACGATCCTGCCGCGCACTTCGACAATGCAGCGGTATTCGTCAATCCGGGGGTGCGGGCCGCCGTGCCTGGCGTCATCGATGCCGAAAAAGAGCGCGATCGTTTGCGGCGAGACCTCAAAAAA
>JASFKY010000419.1:0-3132 GCA_050118395.1 Myxococcales bacterium
TCAGGGCGCCAGCCCGAGCCCTAGAATGACCGAAGGCGGCTGGACATGCTCCAACCCGTGGGCTAGAACATGTTCTAGTTTATGGCCTGAGGCAGCCCATCTGTAAAGCGGTGACATCATGACCGAACAAACGCTCGGGGCCGTCGAGCCCGTGGCTTCCGGAGAGACGAAAATGGACGGAGATCAGAGTCCCATTCCAACACGCGAAGAATTGATTCAGCGTGCGCGAGATCTCGCGCCCACGCTAGCCGAGCGCGCGCCCAAGGCGGCACAGCTGCGGAAGCTACCGGACGAAACCATCGAGGATTTCCACCGGTTGGGTTTCTTCAAGGTGGTCCAACCGCGGCGCTATGGCGGCTACGAGATGGATCCCTCCATCATCTTCGACCTTCAGCTCGAGCTCGGTCGAGGTTGTGCATCGAGCGCATGGGTGTACGGCGTGCTCAACGTGCATTCCTGGCAGTTGGCGCTGTTTCCGAAGGAAGCGCAAGACGAGGTCTGGGGCAAAAATCCCAGGGCGCTCATTTCTTCGTCGTACATGCCGGTGGCGAAAACGGAGTGGGTCGACGGGGGCGTGCGGATGAGCGGACGCTGGTCGTTTTCGAGCGGCTGCGACTTCTGTGACTGGGCTTTCCTCGGAGGCTTCGTACCGACCGAGGACGGACAGCCGCCCGACATGCGGACGTTCTTGGTGCCGCGGTCCGACTACGAGATCATCGACAACTGGTTCGTCTCCGGGCTTCGGGGCTCGGGGAGCAAAGACGTGGTGGTCGAGGAGAAGCTCGTCCCCGAGCACCGGATGCACAAGTTCTCCGATGGTTTCCGGCAAAACAGCCCAGGCAACGAAGTCAATTCCTCGCCTGTGTACAAGTATCCCTTCGGCCAAATCCACGTGCGGTCGGTGTCGACACCAGCCGTGGGAGCGGCCTTTGGCGCGCTCGAGGCGTACCTCGACTTCATGAGGACGAAGGTGTCGCAGGCGACGGGCGGCAAGGCTTCGGATTCATTCACGAACAGCGCGGTCGCTGCGGAAGCCTCGGCCGTGCTGGACCGCGAAGTGCTGACCTTGCGGCGGAACTTCACGGAGATGTTCGCCTATTTGCAGCGGGGCGAGAAGATCCCCGTCGAACGACGTGTCTGCTTCCGAAACGATTCGGCTCGCGCGGTCAAGGTCGCGACGGAAGTGCTGGAGGAGCTGTTCATCGCGTGTGGCGCTCGGGCTGCATTCGAAGACCACCCGATCAACCGGCACTTTCAGGACGTGCATACCATCCGCCTGCACCATGCCAACGGGCCCGATGGTCCGGCGGCGAACATGGGCGGCGTCATGTTCGGCAAGCCGAACACCGACTTCTTCATTTGACGGGTATGGATGATGCAGCGCGCAGAACAAAGATCGAGCAGCTCGGAGACGAGCTGTACACCGCGCTGCGCGCCCGACGCACTTTGCCGCCCCTGACCGAGCGTTGGCCCGAAATCACGATCGACGACGCCTATCACGTATCGTTGCGGATGGTGAGGCGCCGCATCGATGACGACGGCGAACGGATCATCGGCAAAAAAATCGGCGTGACCAGCCGACCCGTGCAAGAAGCACTGGGAGTTTTTCAGCCCGACTTTGGCTACCTCACCGACAAGATGATCTATCCGAATGGCGGTCCCATGCCCATCAGCGAGCACCTGATCCAACCACGAGCGGAGGGGGAGGTTGCATTCAAGCTCCACAAAGATCTCAATGGCCCTGGGGTCACCAATGAAGACGTGGTCGATGCGACCGAATACGTCATGCCCTGTTTCGAGGTCGTGGACAGCCGCATTCGCGACTGGAAGGTGAAAATTCAAGACACGGTGGCCGACAACGCGAGCTGCGGGCTCTTCATTCTGGGAGACGAGCGTGTGGAGCCTGAGGGGCTCGACTTTCCAAATCTGAAAATGCGCGTCTACAAGAACGGGCGGTTCCTGAGTGAGGGAATGGGCTCAGCCGCCCTCGAGTCTCCGCTCAACTGCGTCAGCTGGCTCGCCAACACGTTGTCCAAGTTCGGCATCACTCTGAACGCCGGCGACGTCGTGCTGTCCGGATCTTTGGTGCCCTTGGAACCGGTGGTGCCAGGGGACGAAATGCGGCTCGAGTTGGAGGGGGTCGGTACCGCTTCGGTGCGCTTTACGTAGGAGACGACGGATGACGACCAAGATCAAGGCAGCGATCATCGGCTCGGGCAACATCGGCACCGATCTGTTGTACAAGGCGCTTCGCAGCGACATCATCGAGCCGATATGGATGGTGGGCATCGATCCGGATTCCGAAGGTCTCAAACGAGCTGCAGAGCTTGGTCTCAGGACCACGTATGACGGGATCCGAGGCCTCGAGCCTCACATCGAAGCGGACAAAGTGCAGATCGCTTGGGATGCGACCAGTGCGTACGTACACCGGTCGAACAACGACGTCGTCAAGAAGCACGGCGTCAAGATGGTCGACCTGACCCCCGCGGCGATCGGCCCCTTTTGCGTTCCGCCGGTCAACCTCAAAGAGATGATGGGCCACCATGAGCAGAACGTGAACATGGTCACGTGCGGCGGTCAGGCCACCATTCCGATGGTGGCCGCGGTGAGCCGTGTGCAGCCCGTGGAGTACGGCGAAATCATCGCTACCGTCGCATCGAAGTCGGCGGGGCCTGGCACGCGTAAGAACATCGACGAATTTACACGCACCACCGCGAGGGGTGTGGAGGTCGTGGGTGGCGCAAAGCGTGGCAAGGCGATCATCATCATCAACCCCGCGGAGCCACCGCTGATCATGCGAGACACGATTCATTGTCTGACCGAGGATCCCCCCAAGGAGCAGGAGATCATCGATTCGGCACGACGGATGATCGCGGAGGTGCAGAAATACGTCCCTGGGTACACGCTCAGGAACGGTCCCGTGTTCGATGGAAACCGGGTTTCTTTCTTCATGGAGGTCGAAGGCTTGGGAGACTTTCTGCCCAAGTATGCAGGCAATCTCGACATCATGACGGCAGCGGGGTTGCGGACCGCGGAGCTGATTGCCGAAGAGATTCGAAGGGCGGAGGCAGCATGAATCTGCAAGGCAAGAGCATCACCCTACACGACATGAGCCTGCGGGACGGAATGCAC
>JASFKY010000420.1:0-3105 GCA_050118395.1 Myxococcales bacterium
ACCGGGCCGGGGGGCGGCAAAGGTTTTGTTTCGATTCGCTGCCCCAGGTTGGATTGCGCGGCGGAGTAGGCCTCCACGCGCATTTCCGAAAAATCGATGACGGTGAAGCTCTGCTCGTTGTCACGAAAGATCGTGCCCGCGTTGATGACGGTGAGCCCAGGGAAGACACGGACCATTCGCTCGTGCGTATGGCCGCCAATCATGAATTGAACATCGTCATCGCACATCAGCTCGCGAAGGGTGGGAATGTCCTGCAACGCATAACCACGGGTTTCGGGCAGAAGCCAGGCCTCGTCATCGGCGCCGACCCCATGGCAGAGCAAGGTCGTGCCTGCGGGCGTCCCATAGCGACGCTGCGTGGGGAGCTGCAGCAAGAACTGACGGGACTCTTCGCTGATCTCCTGCGTCGCTCGTTCCAGATTGCGGTGCTCGCCCGCCAGCAACCAACGCTCGTGGTTGCCTGCCACGCATTGCACTTGGCGAGTCCGGAGGATGGCAAGCGTCGCATCGGCATCCCCCGGTCCGTCCACCAAGTCGCCGACGCATAGCACCGCATCCACACGCATTGATTCCAATGCGTCGAGCACCCTGCCAAGCGTGCAGGATTCGCAGTGAACGTCTCCGATGACCCCCGCCCGCCGGAGCATGCCCGTATTGCTCACCACTTCAACTTAGGCGCTTTCTGGGGGCAAGCCAAGGACGACCCGACTGGTGGATCGTCCCTTGGTGTTGTAGACCCGGCTTCATGCTCGACCTGCGCTACGTGAGCGAAAACCTGCCCGAGGTGAAGGCCGCGCTGTCTCGCCGGGGTTTTGCCGACGAACCGCTCCTCGACAGGATGGGCGAGCTGGCTGTCGAGCGGCGGAACGTGATTACGCACGTGGAGGCTCTACGACAGGAGCGGAACGAAGCCAGCCAATCCATGGCCAAAATTTCCGACAAAAAGTCTGCGGAATTTCAGGCCAAGCGCGAGCGGCTGCGTGCGCTCGGCGACGACATCAAGAGAGGTGAAGAGACACAAGCCACGCTTGAAACCGAGCTCGAAACGATTCTGCTGAACTTGCCGAATCTTCCGTGCGCCGACGTTCCCGATGGGACCAGCGAGCAAGACAACGTCGAAGTGCGGGTGTGGGGCAGGAAGCCATCCTTCGACTTTCAGCCGCGTGACCACGTCGAGATCGGATCGCAGCTCGGCATTCTCGACTTCGAACGCGCCGCGAAGATCAGCGGCTCTCGGTTCGTCGTCCTCAAGGGCCAAGGCTCTCGGCTGAATCGAGCCCTCATGCAGCTCATGCTCGACATCCATACGACCGAGCATGGCTACGAAGAAGTCTGGCCCCCTGTGTTGGTCAAAGACAGCGCGATGCGCGGAACGAGTCAATTGCCGAAATTCGCAAAGGATGCCTTTCGCATTGCCAAGGACGAAGACTGGGAAGCCCAGGCCGAAGCGCAAGGCCATGATCTCTACCTGGTGCCGACCGCCGAGGTGCCCATCACCAACCTGCACGCAGACGAGATCTTGGCGGCCGACGACTTGCCCGTGGCTTACACCGCATATACCGCTTGCTTTCGAAGCGAGGCGGGCAGTTACGGCAAGGACACACGGGGCATGATTCGAGTCCATCAGTTCGACAAAGTCGAGCTGGTGCGGTTCTGCAGTCCGGAGCAAGGGGAGGCGCAACTCGAAGCGCTGACCTCTCACGCCGAATCGATCTTGCAAAAGCTGGGGCTGCACTATCGGGTCGTTCAGCTTTGCGCGGGCGACATGGGATTTGCAGCACAAAAGTCCTACGACCTGGAGGTCTGGCTTCCCGCACAAGACGCCTATCGCGAAATTTCGAGTTGCTCCTGGTTCGGCGACTTCCAGGCCCGTCGCATGAGGGCTCGCTTCCGTCCGGCGCACAAAGCCAAGCCCCAGCTACTGCACACCCTCAACGGG
The DNA here is from genome assembly GCA_050118395.1 of Myxococcales bacterium. GTDB lineage: Bacteria > Myxococcota_A > Polyangia > Polyangiales > Houyiibacteriaceae > SG8-38. The sequence goes on from JASFKY010000420.1 coordinate 1,940, forward strand.
TCGGGTCTCGCGATCGGACGAACGCTGGTGGCCATCCTCGAACAGAATCAACAGGCGGATGGAAGCGTCGTGGTTCCCGAGGCGCTAGTGCCTTACATGGGCGGCATCGAGCGCATCGTGCCGACGTCATGAGCGCGCTTGACGTCCAAACGAACGTTCCGCTCGCTCCGCTGACGACCTTGGAGCTCGGAGGCAATGCGAAGCACTTCGTCGAGGTGGTCGACGAGCAAACGTTGGTGGATGCCTTGAGTTGGGCTGCGGACCACCAGCTTCCTTCCGCGATCTTGGCTGGAGGCTCGAACGTGATCGTGCCCGATCGCGGGTACGATGGGTTGGTGATCCACATGGAGATCGGAGGGCTCGAGCTACGCGACGAGGGCGTGGTGGAAGCGGGGGCCGGTGTGCCGTGGCACCGCGTGGTGGACGCAGCCATCGAACGCCACTTTGCGGGGATCGAGTGTTTGGCCGGGATTCCAGGATCGACGGGGGCGACCCCGATCCAAAACGTGGGTGCGTACGGGCAGGAAGTGGCCGAGGTGATCGAGCATGTTCGCGTTCTCGATCGGAATGGGCTTTCGTTCGAGACACTGACTTCACAAGAGTGCGGTTTCGAATACCGAAGCAGTCGCTTCAAACGATCACCGGGCCGTTTCGTGGTCTGCGCGGTTCGCTTTCACTTGCAGCCTCACGGGGCTCGGGCCATTCGATACCCCGAGCTTCGACGAGCCGTTCCTTCGGATGCTTCGCTCGAGCAAGTACGAGACGCCGTGCTCGGGCTTCGCCGCAGGAAATCGATGGTCCTCGATCCGGACGATTCCAATCGAAGGAGCGCCGGCTCGTTCTTCCTCAATCCCGTCGTGGCGTTTGCAGATGCGGATCGAGTCGCCGAGCAGGCCGTTCGCGAAGGCCTCGTCGCACATCCCTCGGAGGTTCCGCGTTTCGACGCGGGGGGCGGCCGCGTGAAGCTCGCAGCGGGCTGGCTCGTCGAAAAGGCCGGGTTTGCCAAGGGCACGCGGCGGGGCCCGATCGGGATATCGACCAAGCACGCGTTGTGTCTCGTGCACCACGGCGGAGGAACGACCGCCCAGTTGCTCGCCTTTGCCGAGGAAATCCAGAGCCGCGTTCAGGATCGTTTCGGCGTCAGCCTCGAGCGCGAACCTCAGATT
>JASFKY010000421.1:0-3103 GCA_050118395.1 Myxococcales bacterium
TGGGCTTGCTCGAGCGAAGGAAAGATTCGGTGTTGCCTGCGCAGTCTTGGAACTCGAGCCAGACCAGCGTCGGCTTCGGATTGTTCTCGATTGCCTCGGCGATCATCGCGGACGCGCCCTTCGGCAATCCAAACGCCACTGCCATCGCAGAGCAGAACCCCATGAACTCGCGTCGCGAAACGCCGCGGGCCGCCAGCTCTCGACGGAAGTCGCTTCTCGGCTTACCCATTGCACCCTCCTTGTAGTTCAGAGCGGAGCGGCGGCGGTGCTCCAACGGCCGCCCGGTTTCGTTGGACTTTACCGCTCTGCACCCACAAAAAACAAGGTAATCGTGCTTCTTGAGAGACGTTTTCCATTGCAGGCGCGGTTCTTTCGCCGACGGCCTCGTGCGCGCAAGATTTGCGCCGCCAAACCCTGTCCAGTGTACCATCGTTTGCGCATGTCGATTGGTCCACAGCCGCGCGGGTTCTTCGAAGTCGTTCAAGGTTACATCGAGCAGGCAGCCGAGCTGACCGGCTTGCCTCACCACGTCAGAGACATTCTCGCTCACCCGAAAAACGAGCTCATCGTGAACTTTCCGGTTCGGATGGACGATGGCGAGCTGCGGATGTTCAAGGGCTATCGAATTCAGCACAACAACATCATGGGACCCTACAAAGGTGGCATCCGCTATCATGAGCTGATCAGCCTGGACGAGCTCAAGGCACTGGCCACGCAGATGACCTGGAAGTGCGCGCTGCTCGGTGTGCCCTTTGGTGGGGGCAAGGGGGGAATCAAATTCAATCCACGCGAGCACTCCCCAGATGAGCTCCGCCGTATCACACGTCGGTTCACCCACGCGCTTGGCAGCAACATCGGACCGTCTCACGACATCCCAGCGCCCGACATGGGAACGAACGCCCAGACCATGGTTTGGATGATGGACACCTACGTCAACACCGGGCCCACCTACGAGAAGAACGATCACCGCGCCGTGGTCACCGGCAAGACGATCAATGCCGGCGGCTCGGAGGGGCGGGAGCAAGCGACCGGCCAAGGCGTGGTGCATTGCATTCGGGAATGGGCGCGGGAATCGCGATTCGATTTGGAGGGCAGTACCGCGATCGTCCAGGGATTCGGGAACGTGGGATCGAATACCGCCGTTCTACTGGCGAAGCTCGGAGTTTCGACCATCGCGGTGGGCGACCACACCGGCTACCTGTGCAACGAAGAGGGGTTCAACGCACACAAGCTGCAGGAGCACGTTCGCGATCATGGTTCGATCGAGGGCTATCCGCGCGGTCAGAAGATCAGCCGGGACGACTTCTTCGGAATGAAGGCCGACCTTTTCGTTCCGGCCGCGCTCGAGAATCAGGTGGGCACGGCCGAAGCGATCAAGCTCGACGTGCGCCTCATCGCGGAAGGGGCCAACGGGCCGATCAACCCCGAAGGAGAGGCGGTGCTCGCCGATCGGGGCATCCCCGTGATCCCCGACATCTTGGCCAATTCTGGCGGCGTGACCGTGAGTTATTACGAGTGGGTACAGAACCGGAACAGCGAGCACTGGGATGCTGAAGAAGTGCAGCGCAGGCTGCTGCACATGATGCGGCGCGCTTACCAGCGCACCATGTTTTACGCGGTCGAAAAGAAGGTGAATCCGAGGCTTGCCGCCTATGCCTTGGCGCTGGAGAGCCTGGCCACGTCGTACGAGGAGCGGGGTATCTTCCCCTAATGCCCTCGAAGATCTCAGCTCGGCGATCGGGCCGCTAGAGTGCAGACGAGCCTGAGCCTTGTAGCGCCCGCGCGCCCGCCGCGATTTCAATCATCTCCTGGGTGCTCGCCTCGCGTCGGGTGGCCATCAAATAACGGCGAAGTCGCTCGGTTCGCTCGTCCAGCCACTTCTCTGCGCTCTGCGTGGCAACCAGCCGGGCGCCGTGCTCCGATGCCAGCGCGTCCAGCAGCAAGTCAAAAAGGGTGACGTACAGATACTCGCGAACGACTACGGATACAAAATGATCTGGTTCGACGTACCGCGGGCGCCTCGTCGCAGCGCTTGCGTTGGACTCGACCGGAAGAAGACGAATCGTGGAGGGGAATGCCTCCCCCACTCCTTCGAACCGACTCGAGACGATGTCGAAGCTCGAGAGACGTTCGGCTGCGTACGCAGTCAACATGTCTTCAGCCAACCTCAGCAAGAGGGCCGTAATGCCGTGAACGCTGGTTGGCCCGCTATAGACCCTGTCTACACCGACCTTTCGACGTCCGAGCAAAGTCGCAGCACGACGACCCACGCAGAATGTCGGTCCGTCGTCAAGCTTCGCCCGGTGCTTGGCACCCAACTCCACGAGTTGGGCGTTGTACCCACCGCACAGACCCAACTCAGCACCGATCACCAACAAGCCCGCTCCGCGATCCCCCGCCGTGAACGTGGCTCCTGCCCGCTCGAGGATGCGCACCACGCCGTCGCGGTAGTCCCGTGCGGGCTGGACGGCTTGGCGCACCTCTCGAAGATGGTGCGCCGAGAGACTCTTCATCGCGCTCACCGCCTCACCGAGCGCTTGCAAAGAGTGGAGTCTTCCTTTGAGCTCGATCTCTTTTTTCATCCGCGCTCCTGCAAGTGCCCCTGCACCAAGTCGCGCAAGCGCTCCTTCCAGTCGTCAATGGGGATCTCTGCACCCGAATCGAGCGCGGCCACCACGTCGGGAAGCGCCACACGAACTCGCTGAGTGGCCGCCCAGACCACCTTGCTTGCATCGCTAGGGGACAGCGTATCCAGCCAGCCCTCGGTCACGGCAGTGAGCGCCAAGATCTGATCGGCTGCGGTTCGCACCGTAAAACGGGGTTGGCGAAGGATCTCGCGCATGATGCGGCCGCGCTCCACAGCCTTGCGCGTCGCTGGATCGACGTCGAGTCCCACGCGAGTCAGCGATTCGAGTGCTTCGAACTGCGACATCACGATCCGCAGATTGCGCGCGGCCGTTCGCAACGAAGGGCGTTGAGCCGTCCCTCCGACACGTGACACGCTCCGGCCGATGTCTACCGCGGGCCGCTGGTTTCGCACGAAAAGAGTCGTATCGAGATAGACTTGCCCATCGGTGATCGAGATTAGATTCGTCGGGATGTA
>JASFKY010000422.1:0-3052 GCA_050118395.1 Myxococcales bacterium
ATGACTCTGCGTCGCGTGGGAAGCGCCGTCTCCGAAGATCTCGACCTTGATGTCGCCATCTGGCGTTTCGCTTCGCGCATCGAATTCGACCCGAACCTCGCGCGGCAGCGTTCGCAGGAGCCACAGGGCGTGGTTCTTGGCCCCGCGCACGTGCACCTGCCCGCGATCGATCCGCCATGTTCCTCCGGTCTTCCGATACGAAGGGCCTATCTGGGAACGATTGAAGTCGTCGGCAAAGCCGGACCCGATGCCGGGATCGCCTTGCGGAGTGCAGCCTGCGAAAAGCCACAACCCCCACGCGAGCCAAACAGCCACCAAGCACCAGGACGCTGGCGCGGACGCTGACTCCGTCACTGGCTCTGGCGCTGTCCCTGACGCTGACACTGGCTCTGTCACTGACTCTGTCACTGGCTCTGACGCTGGCATCGGCGCTGTCTCTGTCAATCGCTCGGGGCGCTGGCACCGGCTCAGTCACCATCGCTGACTCTGTCGCTGTCGGGCTACTCCGGGTCCGTGCAGCCATCCTCGTCTAGGTCGCGTCCCTCGAGGGCTTCCTCGTTGGGGCATTTGTCGTCGACATCGGGGATGAAATCGTTGTCGTTGTCCGGATCCATGCAGCCGTCGCTATCTTCAAACCCGTCGAGGTCCTCGGGAAGCCGCGGGCACTGGTCTTGAGAATCGGGAATCCCATCGCCGTCCAGATCGTCGGTCTGAGGAGACCACGATACACCCACCACCGCGCGAAAACGCGCCTGCCCGACACCCCGAACGAAGCCCATGCCGAGCGCTGCGGTCAGGGTCACGTCGTTCTTGGTCCAGCGAACCCCAATGTCGCCTTCCAGTGTATTGGTGCTTCGGCCCTGGAACTGCGTCGTTCCTCGAAGCTCGAGCAGACCGAAGAGCTCCTTGGCAGGTGGAATGGGTGGTTTGAGGGCGAAGCCGTATAGAAACTGCTGCCCGACGGTGTCGGTGCCGAATGTCCGTGAATGCGCCCTGTACCTCCACCCCAACATGGTGCCGGCGCCCGCGCCCAACAGGTGAAAGTCCCCGAGCAGTTGTGCATCGAAGGAAAACTGCCCTTCACTGAGGTAGAAGCTCTTGCTTCCGATCGGAACGGGAAGGGTCAACAGCAAGCCGAGCCCCGGTCCGTCGGGTCGATTCTGGGTGGGCTCGGTCTTGGGGCCAGCGAGCCGAATCTTGGTCGTAAACCGAGGGTCTTCGACGGCGAATCCGGTGAAATTCGTGCGGCCGCTACCGGCCGGGACCGCCCTTGTCGTCGTTCCCGTCTCGTACAGCACGAGCGGAACCTCCAGTGCGAGCGACCACCGGCCAAACAACCCGACTTCAAAAAACAGGTCTCCGGTCCAACGGTGGTCGACCACCTGCTCGCTGCTCCCGTCGAGGTATCGAATTCGAAGGGGCTTGTCGGAGTACCAGCTGAAGAAGCCGAGGTTCCAACGGCCATGTCCAGGGGTCCCACTTCCATTCATCCCCAGAAATCCAAACCGATCGAGCGCCGGCCGGAACAGCTCCGAATTGAACTCCTGCGCAGACCCAGCACTCGAAACGAGCAGCGTCCCCACGAGCCCGAGAGCTGCAAGCGTGCGCCCCATCGAGCTCGACGCGCTCAACGCGTCACCAAAAGGTGCGAAGTGTGAACGTTCTTGAGCGCAGCCAGCATGCTCTGTCGGACCTTGGGTGCCCGTTTTTCGATTTCATCGAGCATTTGCTTTACTTGCTGACGCCACAAATTTTCCTGTGAGCCGCACAGGTTGCACGGGATGATTGGAAACCCCAAATGCGCGGCATATTCGGCAATGTCGCGCTCCGACGAATAAAGGAGCGGCCGAATCACGGTGTTCCTTCCATCATCGGTCACCAATTTGGCCGGCATGGCGCTCAGGCTTCCATTGAACATCAGGTTCAGCATCAGCGTCTCGATGGCGTCGTCCCGATGATGGCCGAGCGCGATCTTCGTGCACCCCAGGCTCTCCGCGACATTGTAGAGAATGCCGCGGCGAAGCCGTGAGCACATGCTGCAGTACGTCTGCCCCTGTGCAATGTGCTTGGTCACGAGCTGATAGGTGTCCTCGCGAACGATCCGGTGCTCGTAACCTCGCTCCTCGAGCCATGCCTCGAGGGCCGTGCCGTCGTAGCCCGGTTGGCCCTGATCGAGGTGTACGGCGACGATCTCGAAGGATACCGGCGCCCTTCTTCGAGCGCGCTCCAACAAGTGGAGTAACGTGTAACTATCCTTACCCCCGCTGATTGCGACCATGACCCGGTCACCCGGGACGATGAGCTCGAAGTCGGAAATGCACCTTCCCATTTCGTGGGCGAGTCGCTTCTCGATGCTGGCTAGGCTCACGCCGGATGGGTACTCGGCGTCGGACCCGGCTGCAAGCCTCAGCTCGGCTTGGAGCGGCGAGCGTGCACGGCTCGGGCGTGGGCTTCCAGGCCCTCCAAACGAGCGAGCTGCTCGAGCAGATCGGCTTGGCGGTCGATCGCGGCCTGCGAATAGCGAATCAGTGACGAGCGTACGACGAAATCGTACACCCCCAGAGGAGAAGCAAACCGAACCGCGCCACCGGTCGGCAGCACGTGGCTCGGCCCAGCCGCATAGTCACCCGCCGCCTCGGGCGTATGGTAGCCGAGAAAAATGGCGCCGGCGGCGCCGATGTGCCCGAGCAGCCCGTCGGGATCAGCGACTGAAAGGCTCAAGTGCTCGGCCGCTAGAAGCGTGGCAACCCGCGCGGCCTCGTCCAAGTCCTGAACCACGAAACCGTGCCCGTTGTCGCGTACCGCCCGTTCTGCGATCGCTTTTCGTGGCAGGTCGCGCAATTGGCGCTCTACGGCATCACAGATCGAATCGGCTTGCGCCCGTGAAAGCGTCACGAGCAACGGATACGCAGCCTCGTCATGCTCCGCTTGTGACAGTAGATCGGCAGCGACGATGTCCGGATTGGCGCCGTCGTCGGCAACCACGAGGATCTCGCTCGGACCGGCAATGGAATCGATGTCGACTACGCCAAAGACCAGCCGCTTCGCGCAG
>JASFKY010000423.1:0-3047 GCA_050118395.1 Myxococcales bacterium
CGCGCAACCCATCTCGGAGCCCCGCTGCGATCAGCTTCAGCACCTGCACCGGATTGGTGGCCCCTCCGAACATGAAGCCAGCGCGTCGACGTGCGGCGATTCGAGTCGTCATGTCGCTGTTCCTCTGGTCCCGCGTGGGTCCCCGCAACTCGACCCCGCGGCCGAATCCAGCCGGCCGAGTCTCACCGTCCATCGTGTTATAGTAGTGCCATCCAGATGTTCTCTAAGAATTCCGCCTTGATCTTGGTTCTATCGTCCTTCTGTTTACTCGGCTGCAGCCGGTCGAGGACCCCCGACATCGTTCTGATCACCGTCGACACTCTTCGGGCCGATCGCGTTGGTTGCTACGGATACGAGCCGGCCCGCACGCCGAGCATGGACCGACTCGCCTCCGAAGGCGTGCGTGTGGAGCATGCCATCGCGCCGGCGCCGCTCACGCTTCCGTCGCACACGTCGATTCTGACGGGCCTCGAGCCGCCGGCCCACGGAGTTCGAGACAACGGCACCTTTCGCGTGCCCGACGCCGCGCAGACCCTCGCAGAGCGCCTCAAGGCCGAGGGTTATCAAACCCAGGCTTTCGTCTCATCGGAAGTGCTCCATCGGCGTTTCAACCTCAATCAGGGTTTCGATGGCTACGATGACGACTTGTGGAACAGCGACCCCGCGGCGGACTTCATGATGCGGCAACGATCCGGCGAGCGAACCATGGACCGCGTGCTCGAATGGCTCGGTGAACGTTCCTCGTCGTCCGGCTCCGCTTCTCCCTTTTTCTTGTGGGTTCATCTATTCGATCCGCACGAGCCGTACGACCCTCCCGAGATGGACGCCAAACTCTCGCCCACTCCGTACGACGGGGAAATCGCAAGCGCCGACCGACAGATCGGACGCCTGTTGGAAGCGCTCGACCAAGCCGATCGCCTGGACGACACCATCGTCGTGTTGACGTCCGACCATGGCGAGAGCCTAGGCGAGCACGAAGAGGGTACCCATTCGATCTTCATCTACGAGTCGACAGTGCGAGTCCCCCTGATCTTCCGCTATCCCCGAAAGCTTCCGGCGAACGAAGTCTACCGGGGCTCGGCGCGGAGCACCGACATCATGCCCACAATTCTCGGTCTCGCGGGGAAAGGGACTGAGGGAACGCAGGGCACCAATCTGAGCAAGGCGCTCGCGAAAGGCCAGCCCGACTCCATGCCCCTCTTGTACTCGGAGTCTCTGCATCCGGAGCTCGTTTTCGGAATGGCTCCGCTCGAAGGGGTTCGACGTGGCAAATGGACCTACATACGGGCTCCCCGTCCGGAGCTTTACGATCGCGAGGCCGATCCCGACGAGCTACGCAATCTTCTCGAAGCCGAAGCGTCGGATTCCGCCAAGGCCCAGGCGCTCGAGCTCGACGCTCTGCTGACCAAAATCCTCGAGCAAAGCAAGGACTTCGGCCTGAGCGCGGAAGTGAGGCCGCTCGACGAAGAAACGGTGAAGATGCTCCAGGCTCTGGGGTACATGGAGACCTCGGAAGCATCGGACGATCTCAAAGGCATGGACCCCAAGGACGGGCTCCGAATCTTCGACGATGTCAATCGAGCCGTCGCATTGACCCAAGGCAACGACTGTGCCGCGGCAGCGAAGATTCTGACTTCGGTCCTCGAACAACTTCCGACCCACGTTCGAGCACGGAACGCGATGGCGAAGTGCGAGGTGCGCATGGGGAACCCCAAAGCTGCGAGGGACAACTATCTTGCGTCGCTCGCTTACCAACCGCGACAGCCGCAGGTGTTGCTGCAACTCGGGCGACTGGAGCTCGCACAAGGACACACCAAGAAGGCAAGGGAGTACTTTTCCAAGGCACTCCAACTGATGCCGGAGTCCGTGGAGGCCATGATGCTCATGGGCTACATCGAGTTCAGCGAAGGCCAGCCAGCCAAGGCCACTCGTTGGTACAGCCGAGCGATTGCAGCAGACCCCGAAAGGCCCGATGCCTACGTTCAGCAGGGCGACCTCTACTTCCGCAAGCAGAAATTCGGCGAGGCTCGAGTCTGGTACGAAAAAGCCCTAGCGGTCGCGCCCCAAAGCTATGGTCCGTCATTGCAGGCGGGTCTGTGCTGTCTTTCGCTCGGCGATTGGAGCGCAGCCAACGCTCACCTTTCCCGGGCAAAGGAGTTGAATCCGAATCGGTGGCAACCGCTGTACGGTCTCGCTTGCATCCAAGCGCACAAGGGCGACGTGAACGCTGCGTTTGGTCTCCTGGAGGATGCAGTCAACAAGGGTTTCGCGGATGGGGATCGAATCAGGCGCGACCAGTGCCTGGCGCCGCTGTCCGACGACCCACGATTCGCGCGGCTGCTCGGCAGGTTGAACGATACGACGCGGCCCTGACGATCAAAAGTGGCTGACGCGCGTCGTTGGACCGAAGGGCTCGACCTTCAAGGGAACTCGGCCAGACATGCGTCGATCACCGATTGGCTCGGGGAGACCGAAGATGCGAGCTCGGGTGGGCTCATGAAAGCCGGGTTGTCGAAGTCGAACATGTCGAGCAGGGGCCAAGCGTTGGCATCGCGTCCGGTCAAGGCAGCGAGATCGAAACGCGTTTCGATCAAGCGCAGAATGCTGGTTGCGTCGGTCGTTTGCTTCGAGACGTATCCAGGCCTCGAATACGGAGACACCACCGCCAGGGGCACGCGAAACCCGAGTCGGTCGAACGCGCCAGGTTCGTCGTTTTCGTCCAAGTCGGGCGGTCGATCGTCAGGAGGGCAAGCCGAGGGAGGGGGCGCATGATCGAAAAAGCCGCCGTGCTCGTCGTAGGTCAGGATGATGGCCGCATGGGGCCAAATGTCACTTGCCATGACGGCACGCACGATCCGCTCGACCCAGGCCTCTCCGACTTGCGGAATGGCGGGTGGGTGCTCGTCGGTTTCCGTTTCGATCGTGCCGAAGAATCTCGGATCGACCCAAACGACGGGAGGCAGCGTACCCGCCTCGAGATCGGTGAAAAACTGATCGATCCCACCTACGGTGACTTTGTCAGGCGCGTTGTATGTGGGCAGGTAGGT
>JASFKY010000424.1:0-3039 GCA_050118395.1 Myxococcales bacterium
GGGGCCAAACCGGGGACGGCATCCGCTGTGCCGTCCGGTGCTGTACGGCATGCCCGTGACGATGTCGGTCCGGTCTAGCTGCGTGCCGCCATCGGCGCTCAACGTGTAACGGACGACCCGAACGTCGGGGTCGCTGACCCCAGATTCGTTGGAGCAGAAACAAACGAAGACGTACCCATTGCTTTGAAAGCTCGGGTCGACTTCCAAGCCGAGCATACCGCCCTCCCCGCTGGCGACGAGGTCCACCGGCGCGATGACGAGCGTCGGCGGCTGATCGAGACCCGCACCGTACACGTTGAGACGACCCGGACGCTCCGTCACCAGCACCGTGCCGTTGGGGAGCCAGTCGATGTCCCACGGGTTGTCGAGCCCTTCGAGCACGGGTGCAACTTCGAGATCGGTCACCGTGGCTTGGGCGCCGCCGACTCCCCCGATTCCGCCCGCACCTGTGCCTGCAGTGCCCCCGCTACCCGAAGATCCGCCACGGCCGGCCCCTGCGTCGGCGCCGTCATCGCCACCACAGCCGCTATCGGTGCAACTCATGAAGCCAAGGCATGCGACCAAGGCCGAGATCAAAGTCATTCGATGAAATCCCATTCGTTCGGGCTCCCCCCTTTGCAGTTAAACAGCTGTCCAGCGAAGGTGCCAGCCGAGCCAACCGCCACCGGCGTCGGCCACGATGATGCACCTCACTCGTGCCGGAGGGCTTCGATGGGATCCATTCGAGCGGCCTTTCGGGCCGGGAAATAGCCGAAAACGACGCCCACGCCGACAGAAAAAAGGAAGCCCACGACGACGATCCCCAGATTGAGCACGAAAGGCACGTGCAGAGCCCTGGACGCCAAGATCGACGCAACCATGGCCAAAACCACGCCAGCGGCCCCACCAAAAGACGAAAGCACGACTGCCTCGACCAAAAACTGCGTCAGGACTTCGCGCTCGAGCGCCCCGACGGCCAGTCGGATGCCGATTTCACGCGTCCGCTCCGTGACGGACACGAGCATGATGTTCATGATTCCGATCCCACCGACCAGCAGACTGACCGCGGCCACTGCGCCCAGCAGTGCGGTCAGCACCTGCGTCGTCCCCGTGAGCATCTTCGTGATCTCTTTGAGGTCCATCACGGTGAAATCGTCGTCCTCCGACGGGGAGATGTGGCGACGTTTGCGCATCAAGTCCTTGATTTCCTGCTCCGCGCTTTCGGTCGATGCGCCTTTTTGAATCGATACTTGGATGAGCCCGACGTCTTGGTTTCCCGCAAGCCGCCTTTGAAAAGTCCTCAGAGGGATCAATACCGCATCATCCCGGTCCCGACCGATGGTGGACTGACCTTTGCTCAACATGGTGCCGATCACTTGGCAAGAGAGCTTACCGAGGCGAATCTTGCCGCCAATGGGGTCCTGGCTACCGAAGAGCTCTCGGCGCACGGTGGCTCCCAATATGCAGACCGAACCGCCTGCGCGAAGCTCACTCTCGGTGAACTCCCGACCTGCATCGAGCGACCAGTTCCCGATCTGCAAGTATTGATTGTCCGTGCCCATCACCGTGGTGCTCCAATTTTCATTGCCAAAGACGGCTGTGACGGGCAGTGAGGAGATCGGTGCGACTCCGGCCACCGATGTGACCTCTCTTGCAATGGCTTCCACGTCATCCATCTGAAAAGCCGGGGCGGCGGCTCGCTGACCCATTCCCATCCGCTGACCCGGCGTGACGATGAGGAGGTTCGTGCCCAAGCTCGCGATCTGCTCGGTGACTTGAACCGTGGCCCCACCGCCGATGGTCACCATGGTGATGACCGCGGCAACACCGATCACGACACCGAGGATGGTCAAGGACGAGCGCATGACGTTTCGCCGGATCTCGTGGAGCGCCAAACGCATTGCGTTGTAGAGCATCAGCTGACCTCACGGGGAATCTCGGAGTCCACTCGGCCATCCACGAAGCTGACGACGCGGTCGGCGAAATCTGCCATTGCCGTCTCGTGCGTCACGATGACGACGGCAATGCCTCGTTCGTGGTTGAGGGCGGTGATGAGCTCCATGATTTCCAAGCTTCGCGCGGTATCGAGGTTGCCCGTGGGCTCGTCGGCCAACAAGACTTGCGGCTGGGTCACGAGAGCCCTGGCGATGGCCACTCGCTGCTGTTGTCCACCCGAAAGCTCCGCGGGGGTATGTGTGTTCCGGCCCTCCAAGCCGACCGCAGCCAGGGCCTCGGCAGCCAGCCGACGGCGCTCCGCGGTGGGGATCCCACGATACACGAGCGGAAGCTCGACGTTTTCGAGTGCTGAAGTACGGCTCAGCAGGTTGTACCCTTGAAACACGAAACCAAAGTAGTGACGTCGCAGCAGAGCGCGCTGATTGCGACTCAGCCTGCCAACCTCGACTCCACGGAAGCGGTACGAGCCTGATGTGGGGCTGTCCAGACAACCCAGGATGTTCAGGCAGGTCGATTTGCCCGAACCGCTCGCTCCCATGACGGCGACGAACTCACCTTCCAGGATGCGAAGGTCGATACCGCGCAAAGCATAGGTGGCGGCTGCACCAGTGCCATACACTTTGGTGACGTTCTCGAGCTCGATGAGAGGGAGCTCGCTTCGTTCATTGCCGGTCATGGCTCGCTCATTCCGTCGTCATCTGAACGATGAGAGGTGTTCCAGCTTCAATGCCGCCCTGCACCACCTCGGTCATGATTCCGTCGGTCGGTCCGGTCGTGATCTCCACGGAGACGGGCTCGCCATCTTTGAGAACCCAGACTCGTTGGAACCGATGACCGGGACCTACATACTCGCCATTCTTCGACGCGCCGCGAGGCGGATGCGGGATCAACCGACCGAGCAGCCCTCCACCCTGCTGTGCCTCTTCCCGGGCTGGAGGGCTGAACCGCAAGGCGGCGTTGGGGACCAGCAGCACATCCGTCACCTTTTGGACCACGATGTTTGCGGTGGCGGTCATCCCGGGCCGGAGCGAGAGATCTTGGTTGTCGACGTCGAGCACGGCTTCGTACGTAATGACGCCCTCGATTTCTTGGGCGCCAAAGTGA
>JASFKY010000425.1:0-3031 GCA_050118395.1 Myxococcales bacterium
CCGTGGGCGGCGAGCTGACCGCCATCGAAGCTTTGATCGTGCCGTCACAAATCGAGCTTCGCGGTTGGGTAGAGACCTTTCGTGGAGACGTTGCGCCAGGATTGACCATCGTGGCCCGTGCGCGGCCTGTCCCCGACTTGCAGGCGATGCACCGGTCTCAGGAGGTCGTGTCGAACACGATCGGCGCCTTTTCCATGCACGTCGACGAAGGGGTCTACGACGTGCACGTGAAGGTGCCTTCGGAGACCGGGTTCCCCTGGCTGGTGGAGCCCGCTTTGTCGATGAGCGCCGAAGACGGTGACCAGGCGCGCGTCTATCGGCTCGTGCCGCCCATTCCGGTCCGAGGCGTCGTGCGAGCAAGCGACGGCAGCGACGTCTCGGGGGCCTTGATCCGCGGCTACGTGCTTTCCGACGCCGGAGGGCAAACCCGGCGCATTCAAATCGCCGAGACGACATCGGCCGCGGACGGGAGCTACGAGCTGCTCATTGCTCCTGGTTTCGACGGACCATGAGCATCAGAGCCATCAGGGCGAGGGCGAGCCAGCCGGGCCAATCCCCGAGCTCCGTGTACATGGTGTCTTCGTCCAGCATGCTCACCTCGTAGCGAAGGTTTTCGCGGGTGAGCAGTCCTGTGCGCGCAACCACACGGCCCAGTGGATCGATGATCGCGCTGATCCCACTGTTGGTGGCGCGAACCAAATAGCGTCGGTGCTCGATCGCTCGGTATTTGGCCAGAACGAGATGGATCCACGGCTCCTGCGTGTCTCCGAACCATGCATCGTTGGTCAGATTGATCAAGATGTGCGGTTTGCCCTCGCGAACCATTTTTCGGGTGAAACCGGCGAGCACGTCCTCGTAGCAAACCGGCGTGGCGATACGCCACGGACCCAGCGTGACGGGCCGCACGTGCGTTCCCGGCGTGAATCGACCGCTGTTGGGCGACAGGTCGTACAGAATGGGAAACAGATCGCCAAAGGGGAGATACTCGCCGAACATGAGCAAGTAGGTCTTGTCGTAGGTCGATTGAACGAAGCCGTCCGCATCTACGGCAAATACCGTGTTGTAGAACTTTCGCTTTCCCTCGACTCTCTCCGTCGAGACTCCGCCGAACAACAATGGGGTGTGTAAATCCTCCCGGACTCGACCCGCGTACCAGGGCACCTCGCGCGGCAAGGCGTCGATGTAGGCGGACTCGGGCCAGACGATCAAATCGAGATCTCCTTCGTCTTCGAGCTGATGGCTCTGTTCGATGTGCCGGCGATGACCCTCCTCCGCCTCGGAACGCTTTTCGAAGATCCCCATGTCGACCTGCACCAGCCCGACGCGCAGCTTGGGCGCGTCGGCGATCTGGGCTTCGAGCTGATGAATGCGCACGACGCCGTAGACCGCCGCGAAGGCAATCACCACGACGGTCACCGAAAAAACCAACAACGGGGGGTCTCGCCGCCGCCTGAACCATCGCCAGCCCTCGAAGATCGACAGGTTGACGAGCGCCAGCAGGACCGTGATCGACAAAGGGCCGCCGAGGTCGGCGATCTGCACCAGTGTCGTGCAGGTGTGGAGGCTGTTTCCGAGATAGGTTGGAAAGAGGGCGGGATACAACCACTCCATGACCAGCAGAGGTGGAATCGCCGAGGCTGCGGCAGGCCATCCCCGCTGGCGGAGCGCCCAATACATGGCTCCATAGAGCGCATAGTTGAATCCCAGATATGCCGTGAAAAGAAGCCAAAAAAGGACGCTGGCCGCATAGCCGTAGCCCGAAAACACCCGGAGGAACTCGATCAACCAGTGGTAACCGCCGGCGTAGGCCACGGTGCCGTAGAGCCAGCCGACGACGAGGCTGTGCCACCACCTGCGCTCCAATCCGAGCTCCAGAGCCGCCCAAAGCGGAACCAAGCAGATCAACGCGAGCGGCCAAATTCCAAAGCCCGCCCAGCCGAGGAAGTACGCGACGCCGCCCACGACTGCGAGCGCATAGGACTCGCGGCGAAGAGGCACAGTGGCGGTCGACTCACTCACGGGATGCTTCGTAGCACGCGCTCGGTCGATTCGCGGATGATCTCGAGCAAGAGGCCTAGGTCCGCGCTCTCGATGTTGAGTGGAGGCACGACGTAGACGGTGTTCCCCAACGGACGCAGATGTGCGCCCAACTCGAGCGCGGCATGGGAGATCCTCCAGCCGACCCTTCCCATGTATCCGGCGGCGCCCACGTCGAAGGCCGCGCACATGCCGAGTGAGCGCGGCGCGCTGACACCGGCGACCTCGGCCATCGCCGCAATGCCTTCTGCCAGCTTCGCCGCTTGGGGTCGGGCCCTTTGCAGGATGTCTTCGTCCCGATAGATGGCCAACACTTCCCGAGCGACGGCGGCGCCGAGTGGGTTGCCGAAGAACGTGTGTCCATGCATCAATGCGCGGTTCTTATCCCCTCGAAAGCCTTCGTAGATGCGATCGGTTGCCAGGGTTGCCGCAAAGGGAAGCATGCCTCCGGATAGACCCTTGGCCGTGCAGAGCAGATCCGGCGCCGCTTCTGCATGGTCGCAAGCCCACATGGGGCCCGTCCGGCCGAACCCGGTAAACACCTCGTCGGCAATGAGGAACACGTCCGCTCGCTTCGTTTCTTCGCGCAAGGCCGACAGCAGCTGAGGAGGGTACATCCGCATTCCCGCGGCCCCTTGCACTACCGGTTCCACGATGACGGCGACGATCTCGTCGGCTTCCCTCCGCAGCATCTGGAACAGATGATCGAAAACCGGCTCCCATTGGTGATCGACCGGCTCGGGTGGCCGTCGTGCGTCGAACAGGAGCGGCCGAAAGAGCCCGGTGAACTCATCGACGGCTCCGACGCTCATCGCGCCGAGCGTGTCGCCGTGGTAGGCGCCGGGCAGCGACACAAAGCGATTGCGTCGCGGACGTCCGTTTTGTTGCCAGTACTGAAAGGCGATTTTCAGCGCCACCTCGACCGAGGTCGACCCATCGTCGCTGAAGAACACTCGATTGAGACCGTCCGGCGCGGCCTCGGTCAGCTCGGCTG
>JASFKY010000426.1:0-3026 GCA_050118395.1 Myxococcales bacterium
AAAGCTCAAGTCTTTCCTGCGGGAAGAGCTGGGCGACACGGTGGTGGAGGTTTACGAATCTTCCTAGCCGGTTCGCCGCTTCACCCAGATGTGGTAACGGCACTTCATGTCGGGTCGGCTGTCGCTCGTCGCAACGCCCATTGGTTGCCTTGAAGACATTACGCTCAGAGCGCTCCGTATTTTGAGCGAGGCCGACCTGATCCTGGCCGAGGACACGCGCCACACGAGGGTTCTGTGCACCAAACACGGGATTGGGACTCCCCTCCGTTCGTTCCACGCATACACCCGCGATGAAAAAGTCGACCGTTTGATTCGGGAGTTGGCCGCAGGGGCCCACTACGCACTGGTCAGTGATGCCGGAACCCCCATCGTGAGCGACCCGGGCGCGTATTTGGTGTCGCGGGCGGCGGCCGCAGGCATCACGATCGAGTCGATTCCGGGACCGAGCGCCGTGCTGGCGGCCTTGTGCGTGTCCGGCTTGCCGGTCGATCGCTTCGCCTTCGAGGGGTTTCTTCCGAGGGGCGGCAAGGACAGAGCGGCGGCGTTGGATCGCGTCGCAGCGTACGATTGTGCAGTCGTGCTGTTCGAGTCCCCGCACCGTATCCGGGCGACCCTCGAAGACTTGGGTCGCCAGCTAGGCGTCGACCGACGAATCGCCTTGTGCAGAGAGCTCACCAAGATCCACGAGCAAATCATTCGCGGTGCCGTTTCCGAAGTCGCACGAGCGCTCGTGAACCCCGTCAAGGGTGAGATCACGCTGGTCATCGAAGGCAAACCCTGCGAAGCCAAAGCCCAGGACGTGGATGTGGGTCGACTGGTGCTCGAATGGCAGCAGGAAGGACTCACCACCAAAGAGATGGCTCGACGTCTCCGGCAGGAGTTCGGCTGGAAACGAAACTCGGCGTATCAGGCCGTTCTCGATGTGCTCGATCGAAACCCGCCCTAGTATGATGAAGTGGGAAGGGTCATGCAGACTCGGAGACTTCCTCCCGTTCCCGACTCGGTCCACATGCGCCCGCCTTGCGCATGAATGACACGGCGAGCCACTGCAACCTCCAAACCAAGCGAGTCGGAACGAGACAAAGGCTCCTGCAACCGCTCCACGATGGCCAGTGTGTCGGCCGACGATTTTCTCACGCTGGTGATCAGGTCGAACTGCACGAAGCCTTTGCCCACTTGGTCACGGCGCGGTGGGCCCACGCGAAACGCGATGTCGGTCTCGGACGACCGCATCACCAGAATCGCCAGGCTCACCAGTGACTGAACGGTGCGTGACCGATCCACGAAGACTCGCGGCAACCCCTCCGATACCGCTCCGACCGCAGTGCTTCCTTCGGCCCGGGAGCGGACGAATTCGATGGCTTCCGATACGAGGTCTTGCGGCGTGACCCATTGCTGCTGAAGGCGCAAAGTCCCCGCTTCCATCTTCGCCTGGTCGACCACTGTCGCCACCAGGCGCAACAAGCGCTCTGCGCTCGATCGAATCGTGCCGACGCTTCGTTCTTGCTCGGAATTGAGGGGGCCCTCCACCCCGCCGAGAAGCATGTCGGAAAAACCGGTGATCGAGTTCAAGGGGTTGCGAAGCTCGTGGCCGAGAGCGCCCAAAAAACGGGCACGCTGACGCTCGAGCGGCTCCTGCCCGGCGGGCCTTGTTTCCACACCGTCGATCGATCGAACGCCTTCATTGATCTTGGTGCCCGACTCCGACTCTTGGCCCCCCGACGAGCCGATTGGTCGAAAAACGAACATACCCAGCAAGAAGCCTGCAACCAAGACCACGAGAGCCCCTTGATAGCGTTGTTCGTGCGCGAGAATCAGCCAGACGAGCGCAAAATAGGCTGACATCACATAGGACACCCGACGAAAAGCCTTCGATTGATTTGGCGATGCGTCGCTCATCGATCTCCCGTAAGCGGCAGTCGAATCAAAAAGCGAGACGGATCGCGGCCGTGATAGAGCGAGCCCCCGAGCAGCGTGATGAGCTCCGAAGTCACAGCGAGAGGCCAGCGACGAATCTGTGTGATGTCCTCTGAAACCAAGACTTCACTTGGCGTCGGCAGCGCATCGAGCGGCGCGCCATCCGATGGAACGGCCTTGAGCTCGATTGCGAGGTGATCTTCGGATACGTCGAGATCGATCGAGACCTCGGCATTGCGATGGCTTGTCGCGAGGAAATCCGCGAGCACGAGGATGGACCGACGAAGGCGGGCTTCGTCCACGTCGACGAGGCAGGAAACCGTGGGCAACGAGCAACGGCTGCTCCGCTTGTTCGACCAGAGTTGGCCGGCTTCGATCGACGCACGCCGGACGACCTCGCAAACATCGACGCGCTCGACCTCGGAACGAAGCTCGCCTCGATCGAGCTGGGAGAGATCGAGCGCACTGTCGAGAAGTATGCGTAAACGGATGCCAGACGCTCGTATGATTTCGAGATCTTCACGCTGCGAGGCGTTCACTTCACCGTCGATACCGCTCAGCAGGACGTCCGAGAAGCCCAACACGGCATTGAGCGGTGTGCGAAACTCGTGGCGCAGCGCCATCAAGTAGTCGACATCGTTTTCCGCGCCCCCCTCAAGGCTCGGGGGCTCTGGCGGCGGCTCGCGCGAGGCCGACTCTCGAAGCGTGCTTTGCGTCTTGTGCGGCGTGTCGGCACCGGCCTTTTTCAGTGCCGCGCGAGCCCACATCGCCGCGAACGAAAGGGCGATGGCCGTGGCCGAAACAAAAGCCACCCACGACGTCGTGCCATGGGCTCGCCCCACCACGAACATGCCGAGTCCCGTGATCAGAGTGAGCGTCACCGCGTGCGCACCCAGCCTGAACGCCATGATACGTCCAGCGTCGATCCCCTCTAGACTCGGCATCTCCACGTCAACGCCCTATCTCGACCTCGGGGATCCGAGACGATCCTTCATCGCGCAAGCGCAGGGCCAGATCGATCCTCGCGGCCGCGTTGATCAGCCCGAGGTGGCTGAACGCTTGCGGAAAGTTTCCCAAGAGGGCCTTCGTGCTCGGATTGATCTCTTCGG
>JASFKY010000427.1:0-3025 GCA_050118395.1 Myxococcales bacterium
TCCGAATGGCGTGACGACAGCGATATCTCCAAGATCAACGCGGCGGCTGGCAAGAAGTCCGTAAAGGTGAGCGACGACACTCTTCGTGTGATCGACGCAGGGCTCGACGTGTCGATGTGGTCGAGAGGCGCTTTCGATCTCTCCTGGGCTGCGCTGTGGGGTCTCTACGATTTTCGACCCGACTCGATCAAGATTCCCACGCGACAGGAATTGGAGCCGCGCTTGAAGCTGATCGACTACAAAAACATTCGTGTCAGCACGAAGTACCACACGGTGTTCCTCAAGAAGCGCGGCATGGCGATTGGTACGGGTGGCATCGCCAAGGGCTACGCGCTCGACCACGCGGGTGCCATCCTCCGAGGTGGCGGTATCACCGACTATATGATCTTCGGCGGCGGCCAGGTGCAGGTGCACGGCAAACGAGACGGTCGCCCTTGGCGCGTGGGCATTCAGCATCCCCGGGACCCCAATACGTATTTCGCAGCGTTGGAATCGACCGGTGCGTCGTTTTCAACGTCGGGAGATTACGAGCATGCGGTGTTCGACGGTTCGGGGAAGCGGTGGCACCACATCATCGATCCAAAGACCGGCCTCCCGGCCGATGAATCTCTTTCGGTGACCATCATGACTGCCGAGGGCATCTATGCGGATGCCCTGAGCACGGCCGCCTTCGTCCTCGGTCCGAAAAAGGCGCTCAAGATGCTGAGTCGGATCGCGTATCCGGCCGAGGCGGTGATCGTCGGTGCGGATTGCAGAGTCTACATGACCCCAAAAGCCGAAAAGCAAATCCGCTGGGCAGTTGACTTGGAGGACGGGCGATTGCCGGATTGTCAGCCCTGAGTCGTGGCCCCTGCGGCTCCTACCCGGCGTCCCTCGTGCGACTCAGCCGCGCTCTTCGATGGGCACGAACGTGCGGTCCGTTTCGCCGACCCAGATTTGACTCGGCCGAAAGATGCGGTTGCCTTCGAGTTGTTCCAATAGGTGCGCAAGCCAGCCCGCCACTCGCGAGATGGCGAAGATCGGCGTGAACAAATCCATGGGGATGCCCAACTTTTGGTAGACGATGCCGCTGTAGAAGTCGACGTTCGGGTAGATCCCTTTGCTGCCCACCAAGTCGGCCATCTGACCTTCCAGCTCGAGCGCCAAATCGTAGTCGGGTGTGCTTCCGAACTTGGAGAACAGCTTGGTGGCCAAGCCCTGCAAGATGGTCGCTCGCGGATCCTTGACCTTGTAGACCCGATGGCCGAAGCCCATGATTTTTTCTTTGCGCGCCAAGCGGTCCTCTGCCCAGCTCCGCACGGCGTGGGGCGAGCGGTCTTCGATGCGCTCGAGCATGGTGAGCACCTGTTCGTTGGCCCCTCCGTGAAGCGGTCCGGCCAGGCTTCCGATGGCCGAAGCGACCACGGCATAGGGGTCGGTCAGGGTCGAGCCGGTCACCCTAGCGGTGAACGTGGAGGCATTCATCGAGTGCTCGGCATGCAGGATCAACGCCACGTCGAAGACGCGCTCGGCCAGTCGCGTGGGCACCTCGCCCTCCAACATATAGAGGAAATTGGCAGCGTGGCTGAGCTCTTGGCTCGGCTTGATCGGGTCGTCTCCACGCCGAATTCGGTACCAGGCTGCCACGATGGTCGGCAGCTTGGCGATCAAGCGGATGACGCTGAGGCGGCGAAACACCGGATCGGCGATGTGGTCGCCCTTGTAAAACATGCCCATGGCCGCCACGGCAGCGGTGAGCGCATCCATGGGATGCCCACTCTCGGGCAGGGTTTTGAGCAAATCGATGATCCGGAACTTGAGACCGCGTTCGGCGATCAGCTGCCGGCGCAGCTCCTCGAGCTGGGAGTTGCTCGGTAGCTGGCCGAAGACCAGCAGGTAGGCGACCTCCTCGTACGAGCAGCGTTCCGCGAGAACCTCGATCGGATAGCCCCGATACTGCAGCTTTCCCGCCGTGCCGTCGATATAGCAAATGCTGGTGCGAGCCGCCGGGATACCCGCCAAGCCTGGAATGTACTCGGGCACTTCCGCCATTTTATCTACTTTCGGGCTAAGATTTGGAGCGGCAAGCTAGCTGGTCGCCCATGGGGCGCAACCCGAGGCCAAGAGCGCCGCAAAGGCAGGCCTGACCGAGCCCAAAACGACGTCTGCGCCTTCCTCCAAGACCCCCGCCTTCGCTCGCGCCTCCAGGGATGGCAGCGGTGCGCGAACGACGATCCGAAGGCTCACCTCGGGATGGCGCATCGGATCGGTCGGTCTGGCGCCTGCCTCGCGCAGCAGCTCGACGAAGCGGCGAGCTGCCGATCCGTCGCCGATATCGGTTACGGAGACGACCTCGGTTCCCGCGAGCACGACCAGGGGCGGCTCCGACCTCGCCGAGGTCATCATGTCGAGCCGACGCTTCAACCGCGTTCGACCTCGAGGCCGTCGGCCTCCCAGTGCAGGAAGCCGCCCGAGAGGAATCCCACTTGCACGCCGTCCGCCTGCAATCGCTCACTCCATTCCTTGGCCTCGTCGCTGCGCCCGTAGAGCACTCGAATTCGGCCGTCGAAGGGCTGCAACTCCTTGCTCCGGGTCGCCAGCTGATCCGCGGGGACGTGAATGGCCGTCGGAATGCGATAGCGGCCGTACGAGGCCGCGTCCCGGATGTCCACCGGAAGCGCTTTGCCCTGCTGAATCCACAGTGCGAGCTCGTCTGGTCGCACCTCCGCCCCCGATCGTGGCAAGACCGGCTCGAGCAGGCGCAACAGCGATGGCTTGTCGAGGACACCCATGTGATGCTGAACCACCCTTCCCTGAGCGATCACCAGCAACATCGGAATGGAAGTCGCACGGAACGTCTGCGCGACCATGGGGTTGCGGTCGACGTCGACCTTGACGACCTTGATCTTTCCCGCGAGCTCATGGGCGACTTGGGCGACGATCGGCGAGAGCTGTTTGCAGGGGCCGCACCAATCCGCGTACAGATCCACGAGAACTGGAAGCTCGGACCGTAGAACCTCGGCCTCGAAATTCGCGTCTGTAACCG
>JASFKY010000428.1:0-3022 GCA_050118395.1 Myxococcales bacterium
GCGTTTGCCGAGCAGAGCGTAGCCTTCTCGCCATGCCGGGTTTCGCAAGAGACCGGGCTCGTGCTCCCAGTCCACGATGGCCTCGCTCGGATGAGCGGCGAGCATGTCCCGAATGCCACGAAAGCGTGCACTTGCGCGCTGATGCGCATCGAGCACGTCCCCGAGATCCGGCGCCTCGAGATGCGCTGCACCGACGATGGCGCGGATGGTGGTTGCGGCGGGGTCGATGCTTTCGAGCCAACGCGTCTCGCCGACGACGTCGATGTGCTGCTTGCCTTTCCAGCCCGCCTGGACGTGGACGGCCCCTTGGAGTCGATCTTGGTGGCGGCCCCAATCGCTGCGCAAATCGCTCGGCAAATAGGCTTTCAGCGCGTATTCGCCGCGCCCGACGAAATCGACGAGAGGTTTGGGCATGGCGAGGCGGACGACGAAGTCGAGCAAGCGGGGGTTCCAGCCGAAGAGCTTGACCGCCACGCTGGCCTCTCGTGGCGTGGTGCGTGGATCCCACTGGTGAACGTGCGAATCGATGATGGCAGGTGCGGCACTCATGGGGTCGACTCTAGAGGAAACTCCTGGCGGGTCTAGCCAGCAACCAAAGGCCAAAGACGAGCTCGAACGCCCCGCCCGCCGAGTAGAAGACGGTCTCGAGCGCCGATGGGTGGTCGGGGATGAGGATGCTGACCAGGGCCAAGAAGAGCATCGAGAGGTAGGTAAAGATGCCCCACCCGGCCAAGGGCCTCGGGATGGACCTCGACTTGAAGAGCAAGTAGCAGAAGAGGGTCGCGCCGACGCCGACGAACAGGAGCACGATGTCGAGGCCCGCGGTTTGCGCATCGAGCAAGCGACCTGCGAGCGCGTGGAGCTGAGCCGGTTCAAAGACGGACGCGGGGCCCTCGGAGCTCAGCAGGTACCACACGGAGAAGCTGATGAGCACGGTGGCGGCGCCAACGATGGCCTCGGCCATGCGGAAGAGCAGCGCGAGCAAGGCCAAGTTTGCGTGGACCTGTCTCAAGATGACGAAGAGCGCCCATGACGCGACGACGACGCTCGCGTAGATGAAAAGTACGAGCACGATGCCGAGTCGAAACCTGAGGGGATGGGCGAGGATGTGGGCCGCGGTGAGGGCATCGTCGCCCGGCACGATGAGCTCCGACTGCACGAGCCCGCTCTGCACGAACGCGGCGACCACGATGGCGAGGTAGGCAGCGCCGGCAATGCGTCCGTAGAGGCGGCGCGCGGATTGAGTTTCGGGGGCGGCATCGAGGTGCATGCGCAGAGAGTATCGCGTCGAGATTGCCGGGGACGGAACAGGCCGTCCCGTGAAGTGCCTTCGGCACGGGCGGGGCACCCGCGACCTGTTGTTTTTACTGTGTTTTTGGCAACTTTGGGTGGGGGTGGCCGATGAAGGGGTATGCGACGTCGGAGGCCACCTTCTCATGCCCACTAGGGGCGGTTATACTTTTGGTATGAAAACGGCAGTGTCTGTGCCGGATGAAGTTTTTCGGCGTGCGGAGCGCTTGGCGAAGCGGATGAGGGTGTCCCGAAGCGAGCTCTACAGCCGGGCGCTTCGGGAGTATTTGGCGCGCCACGCACCGGATGAGGTGACCGAAGCGCTCAACGCATTGTGCGACGAGCTCGACACGGGGGCCGAGGAATTTACGAAGGAGGCCGGGCGGCGGGTGCTCCACGAGAGCGAATGGTGATTGCCCAGGGGGATGTTTGGTGGGCGGACTTGGAAGCGCCAGGGGGGTCCGGGCCGGGGTTTCGCCGGCCGGTGGTAGTCGTGCAGGGAGACTCGTTCAACCGCAGTCGGATTGCGACGGTGGTGTGCGTGCCGTTGACGAGCAACCTTCATTGGGCCGAGGCACCGGGGAACGTCCTGCTCCCGGCGCGCGCCACGAAGCTCTCGAAAGACTCGGTGGCAAACGTCTCGCAGCTTGTGACACTCGACCGGAGCGTGCTCGGGGAGCACGTCGCAAAGCTCTCGCGGCGGAGGGTGGAGATGATTTTGTCGGGGATTGACGTGGTGCTGGGGCGATGATGGAGGCTTGCCCGCCTAGCAAGGCGACGAGCTTGCGGGAGACTGCGCGATTCGTCGCGTTCCTTCCGGTTGTCCAGATATCCGTGAGGTGTCGCAACCCAGTGCCGGTGGGGTAACGCCGTGGGTGGGCCCTGTTGACATCGTCTGCCACAACCCCACGAACCCCTTTCATGGCGACCGATACCCCACTCTTCTCGTTCGACAATAGCTATGCGAGGCTGCCGGAGCGGTTTTATGCGCGGGTGGCGCCGACGCCGGTGGCCGAGCCGCGGCTGGTTCGGGTGAACGAATCGCTTGCGCGTGAGCTCGGGCTCGCCCCGGAACGGCTGGCAAGCGCGGAGGCGGTCGAGGTCTTTGCGGGCAATCGCGTGCCCCAGGGCGCAGAGCCGCTTGCGATGGCGTACGCGGGGTTTCAGTTTGGCGCGTGGGTGCCGCAGCTTGGCGACGGGCGAGCGATTTTGCTCGGCGAGGTGGTCGGGCGCGATGGGGTGCGTCGCGACGTGCAGCTCAAGGGGTCGGGGCGCACGCCGTTTTCGCGAAACGGCGACGGGCGCGCGGCGCTTGGGCCGGTCTTGCGCGAGTACGTGGTCAGCGAGGCGATGGCGGCGCTTGGGATTCCAACGACGAGGTCGCTTGCCGCGGTGACCACGGGCGAGCGCATCCGGCGCGAGACGTTCTTGCCCGGCGCGGTGCTGACGCGAGTCGCGCAAAGTCACGTTCGGGTAGGGACGTTTCAGTTCTTTGCGGGGCAGCGCGATGTCGAGGGCATCGTCACGCTCGCCGAGCACGTCATCGCGCGGCATTACCCCGAGGCGCGCGAGGCCCAGAACCCGGTGCTGGCGATGCTGGAGGCGGTCGTGGCGCGGCAGGCCGAGCTCGTCGCGCGCTGGCAGCTCGTCGGCTTCATTCATGGCGTGATGAACACCGACAACACGTCCATCGCCGGGGAAAGCATCGACTACGGGCCGTGCGCGTTCATGG
>JASFKY010000429.1:0-3004 GCA_050118395.1 Myxococcales bacterium
ATCGATTCCCTTCAAGGGGTTGCGCATTGCCATCATGACCGTCTCGGACACGCGAACCGAGGAAACCGACAAGTCCGGTGCTTACTTGGTCGATCGGGCCCAAGAGGCAGGCCATTTCGTGATGGACAAGGTCATCGTACCCGATGACCGCAAGCGCATCGAAGTCCAGCTGCGCCGCTGGATCAACGAGCCCAACGTCGAGGTCATCATCGCCACGGGCGGGACCGGCGTCACCGGGCGGGACGTGACCCCGGAGGCCTTCGAAGCGGTGTGGGAAAAGTCGATCCCGGGCTTCGGTGAGCTCTTCCGTATGTTGAGCTACGAGCACATCGGTACGTCGACGATTCAGTCGCGCGCTTGCGCCGGCGTCGCACGCGGCACGTACCTATTCGCTCTGCCTGGTTCCACGGGGGCGTGCAAGGACGCATGGGACGGGGTTTTGCGATATCAGCTCGACATCCGTTACCGCCCTTGCAACTTTGCCGAGCTGATTCCCCGGCTGCAGGAGGCTTAGCCGCCTCAGCGGCCCAGAGCAGCCACGGGCACCGGCATGATGTTCCACGTCATACGGGACATTGGAATCTCACGCTTTTGAATCACCTCGCGCTTGGGTCGGCCGTGCACCCAGATGTAGCGGCGAAGCTCGCCTTGCGTGTCCGCCGCGACATAGAGCTCATCGGTGCCGTCCCCGTCTAGGTCCGTCAGCAAAGCAGCATGTTCGAAGCCGCCCGAATCGCGGTCGATGCTTTCCAAGCCCCACTCCGAATTTGGATTTTTCCCGGGTCGGAGCAGCCACAGCCCCTTGCTGAAGGAAGCGGCCACCATTTCTTTTTTGCCATCGCCATCGACGTCCCCGACGGTCAAGAAGCGGCAGAGTCGATCGGGAATGGTGGCGATGATCACCTTGGCGTCGGCCTTCGTGCCGGCCTCGTAGCGTCGGATTTCGACCGGTTCCACGATTTCGAGATTGGCTCCTCGCCCCTTGGTCAGCGCTTCCACGGCGACGTAAAGCTCATCGGTTCCATCGCCATCGACGTCGCCCACGTAGATCTCCTTGGCATGCCGATTGCCGAGGTCTGCGACGATGGTCGGACCTTCGCCTTTCTTGGGCACGTATCGCACGACTTCGCCGTGTTGCGAATCCGCGTCGAGCTTGTTCGGCTCGCTCGGGGTCGCGTACACCTCCAAGACGCCATCGCCATCCAGGTCTCCGACCTCGATCTCGTGCACGAAGGTATCTTTCTTCTTGTCGATTTGCTCGACGTTCCAGCGATCACCTTGCTGCCGGAGCACCGCCACGACCCCTTGGTCATGGGTGGCCACGGCAACCGACAGGCTTCCGTCGTCATAGAGGTCGGCGACCTCTGCATCGCGCATGCGATCGAACTTGCCGCCGAACTTCGCATGCCAGAGCGTGCGGGGCTCGAGCTGACCCTGAGACCGGCGCCACAGCTTCACGTAGGCGCCCGTACCACCGAGCGTGAGGATGCCGGCGGGCTGCCCGTCCGGGTCGAACAGCATCGCCTTGTGGAAGACGTTGCTCTGTGGGTCCTCGATCGTCTCGGTTTTCCACTCGCCTCCTCGACGGGTGAGGATGTCGAGCCGGGCAGGGCCGGGTTCAGCCGTGGCCTTGCCGTCGACGACCTTGAACTGCGAGTAGGCAAGCAGCAGCCCGTTTGGAAGCGAATCCGGCACGGCCGTGGGATCCGGCTGCGCTGCCGTAGGACCTGGAGGCGCCTCCGCGGTGGGCTCCTTTTGCGTTTGGGCCGGCGCACCGGCGCGGGTCTCGGACGCTTGTGCAGTAGGCGTTTCGGGGGGCGCCGACTTTTCACATCCCACGCTGGCGAGCGCCAACAGCACAGTCCAGGATGCAAGTCGAGTCGCGGCTTGATATGGCATCTGCGCTCGCTACCAACCCTCGCCGATCCGCGCAAGCAACCGGCCATGCCATGCTCGTGGGGCTGGCAATTTGACCCTTTAGCGCGTAGCGGCTACGGCAGCCGGAAGGATCGTGCGCAGTAATTCCAAACGAATCGGCCTTTTCGTTCTCAAGCTGGCGTTCTCCATCGGAATGCTGGTGTTCATCTTTCGCAAGGTGCTTCGCCGCGACGGCGCCGAGGATCTTCTGTCGCGCTTGAGCGACTTGCACTGGGGCTGGGTCGCGGCCGCCGTCCTCATGCAGCTCGTTGCCATCGGCTTCAGCACCGTGCGTTGGCAGCGACTGCTGGTGGGGCAGGGGATTTTCGCGCGGTGGCGGTTCCTGGGCGGCTCGATCATGATCGCCCGTTTCTGGGGCGCCTTCACTCCGGGCGGCTTCACCGGCTTCGGAGGCTGGCGCATCTACGATATCGCCAAGCATACCGGCAAGACCGCGCGCGCCACGGCGACCATCGGAGTGGAAATGATCCTCGGCCAGCTCGCCTTCGGGGTGGTGGTCATGATGGGCAGCATCTTCGGCATGCGCTTCATTGGCACCGACGGGGTGTTGCTGGTCAATGCGGTGTTTCTCGCGATCATCGTCGTGGGGCTTGCATTTCTCGCACAACCTCAACTGTTCCTTTTCTTCACGCGTTTCCTGCCCGAGGGCATCCGGGCGCGCATCCAGACCTTGGTCGATGCCGTCGGGGCCTACCGGGGCAAGGCAGGGCTCCTCATCCAGGCCGCCGCGCTCGGTGTCGGCACACATGCCTTCAACAATTTGATCTACGTCTGTGCGGCCAGGGCGCTCGGTGTCGAGCTCAGCCTCGGTGAGGTCTTTTTTGCGTCGTCGCTCCAAATTCTAGCGACCATCGTCCCTGCATCGATCAACGGCATCGGGCTTCGGGAGGCTGCCGCGGTGGCGCTTTACACCTCGCCGGCCATCGGGCTGCCGCTCGCGGTGGCCGTGCTGATCCCCACGCTCGGCTTTGCCTGCGAAATGTTCGTGTCCGCTTTCGGCGGCCTCATCTTCCTTTTGCGCAGGGTCGGATACGACCCTCAGATCCGGGTGGAAGACCCCGACCGG